>JBBRVX010000012.1:0-45118 GCA_038246475.1 Thermomicrobiales bacterium
GGGATCCTGGGTTGGCCGGGCGGCAGCACCGCCAGCCGCCTCAGCCCGGCGCTTTCGGGATTGATTGCCAGGGCCCGGTTCAGGCAGTAACGCTGCTCGGCGGGGTCCTCGGCCACCGTGGCGAACCAGAGCCAGGATGCCTCTCGTTCCGGATCGGCCAGCAAGGCCTGCGCGAAGTAGTCCCGCGCCTCGTCCAGCCGCCCCTCGTGGTAGGCAAGGGCGCCACGGTTCAGCGCGCCGACCGCCGAGCCCGGCGGATTCTCCATCGTGCGTCATCTCTCCAACGGTAGGTGCGTCGGTGGCGATGCAGATGTCAGATTAGGCGAAATCGACGGGCGAGGAGCGCGCGCCTCGCGGTCAAGCCACTCGCGTGACTTATGCGGCCTTCCACTCCCGCCGGATCAGCTCGGCTGCTTCCCGGATCGCCTCGTCGTACTCCCCCTCGACCCGGCATTCGATGGCGAGATAGCCGTCGTAGCCGATCTCCTTCAAGGCCCGAAAGCCCGGCTTGAAGTCGAGGTGGCCGCGCCCCGGTTGCAGACGGTTGCTGTCGGCGACGTGGACATAAACGAGATGCGCCCCGTTCTCCCGAATGCTCGCCGCGATGTCCACTTCTTCAATGCTCATGTGGAAGAAGTCGGCCATCACCCCGATCTCCGGGCCGACCTCGCGGGCAATGGCGCTCCCCTGCTCGAGACGATTCACGATATAGGCCTCATAGCGATTGAGCGGCTCCAGAAAAAGGGACACCCCCGCGCTCTTCGCCACCGGCGCCAGATCGCGCAGTTGGGCGATGAAGAGATCGCGTTCCAGATCGGCGGCGCTGGCCAAGGGCGCCAGATCGGGCAGCGCCGGGACCCGCCCGAACTGAGGCACGACGAGGACGCCCACGGCGCCCAACATCGCCGCCAGCTCCAGCCGCTCGCGAATCGTGGCCCTGGCCGCGTCCCGCTCGGCGCGATCGGGGCTCACCAGGCGCGGTATGCCTTCGATCGCCGACACGGCGATGGTCGAAGCCGCGAAGGCGGCGACGATTTCGTCCGCCGCCAGCGCCAGGGTGGCCGCGTGCAGCTCAATGGCCTCGAGCCCGACGCGCTCCAGCCAGGCCAGCTTCTCGGCCAACGTCTCGCCGCGAACCATCCCTTCCCGGATCGAAATTTTCATGACGTACCTCCGTAGACGAGGGGGATAGGGGGATAGGGGGAAGGGGGGAAGGAGAACGGCTTGTTGATCCATGGAGTGGCGGACGACTGCCGCGTTGCAATCCCCCTATCCCCCTATCCCCCTTCCCCCCCACGCGCAGCGACATGATAGGATGCCGTGGCTGGCCGGACGACGCGATCCGGCTCCGCGCTGCCAGGTGGCAGCGGGGGTGACCTCGATGTCAGCAGAGGAGTTGTAAACATGCCCCGTTCTCGTCCATGGCTGCTCGCGCTATCGGTGATCGCCCTGCTCTTCGGGCTCACCGCCGGCCCCCTCCTGAGCGATGCCCGCGCTCAGGACAAGGTCGAGCTGCGCGTTTGGGATCAGTTCACCGTGCCCGAGGAATCGGATGTCGCGGACGCCATCTATGCCTCGTTTATGGAGAAGAACCCGAACATTTCGATCGTGCGCGAGGTCTTCCAGACCGACCAGATGCGGGATACCGTGAATACGGCCATCTCCTCCGGCTCCGGCCCGGACGTCATCTTCTACGATGCCGGGCCGGGCTATGCCGGGGTGCTGGCCGACGCTGGCTTCCTGCTGCCGCTCGATGACTACGCCGCCCAATATGGCTGGGACAAGAGCATTTCGCCGCCGTCGAAAGAAGCGACCACGATCGATGGCAAGTTCTACGGCATGCCGCTGCAGACCGACCTGATCGGCATGTTCTACAACAAGACGCTGCTCGATCAGGAAGGGCTGACCGCGCCGACGACGGTCGATGAGCTGATTACCTTTTGTGGCGCGGCGAAGGAGAAGGGCTACATCCCCATCGCCTTCTCCAACAACCCCGGCTGGGCGGCTTTCCATACGTTCTCGATGACCGCCAATCAGATGATCGGCCCCGAGGCGATGCGCGCGCTCCTCTTCAACAATGAAGGGCGCTGGGACAGCCCCGAGATCGTCAAGGCGATCGAGACCTACTTCGTCACCCTGCAGGACGCCGGCTGCTTCGCTGACGATGTCAACGCCATCCCTTACGACGACGGCAGCGCCCTCTTCTACTCCGGTCAGGCCCTGCTGCATACGGCAGGATCGTGGCTGGTTGGTGATATCGAAACCAACATGCCGGACGACGAGGTTGGGTTCGTCCCCTTCCCGATCATCGAAGCGGGGAAGGAGCCGACCTGGGTCTCTGGCGTCGGCTCGGCCTTTTACATCAATGCCGGGACCGCTCATCCGGACGAGGCCGCGGAGCTGATCGACTTCCTCTTCTCGCAGGAAGCGGTCGAGCAGTGGGTCGGTGGCGCGAAGTACTTCGTGCCGGTCGACTTCGATCCTTCCTCCATCGAGGTCGGTCCCCTCAGCGGACAGGTCATTGACGTACTGCAAGGAGCGGCCACCAGTGGCACGCAGTTTGGCTACAACGTCGATGTGCTGGCCCCGCCGCCCTTCAACGAGATGATGCAGAGCGGCTTCCAGGCCGTGCTCGCCGGTGACAAGACCGCCGAGCAGCAGGCCGCTGACTTGCAGGCTGCCTGGGAACAGGGAATGCCGGCCGCGGCGGCAACGCCCGCGGCGTAGCCGAGAACCCTCACCCCAACCCCTCTCCCTGTGCGCAGGGAGAGGGGCTCTGGCATCCGAGGCCGGGGCCTTATCCACCAGCTATCACCCAAATGCTGGCGTACCCCCCTAGTCAAACGACATCGGAGCGCGTGGGTTGACCTTGATTCTGGTTCAGAAATGGATCAGCACCTTGCGAAAACATTCCTCTCTCCCTGCGCACAGGGAGAGGGGTTAGGGGTGAGGGCTCGTGCGTAGAGGCCAGGATTCTCCATGAATGCA
Source organism: Thermomicrobiales bacterium (assembly GCA_038246475.1). Taxonomy (GTDB): domain Bacteria; phylum Chloroflexota; class Chloroflexia; order Thermomicrobiales; family UBA6265; genus JACCXM01. Next base: position 2,989 of record JBBRVX010000012.1, read on the forward strand.
TCAGGCATGAGCATCGCCACCAACGACGCGCGCGTATGGTCGTCGCGCCGCTGGTGGAACCGCTACCGGGCCGGCATCCTCTTCGTGCTGCCGGCGATGGTGCTCTATGCCATCTTCGTCATCGTGCCGTTCGTGCAGACGATCTACTTCTCCTTCACGGACTGGAACGGCGTCCGGCAGGTGAAGAACTGGATCGGACTCGCCAACTACCGCGAGATGCTGGGCGATCCCCTGCTCTGGCTCTCCCTGCGCCACAACGTGATCTGGGTGGTCATCGGCACCGCCGCGCCGATGGCGATCGGCCTGATGCTGGCGGTGCTCCTCTGGCGCAGGCCGCCCGGCTTCACCCTCTTTCGCACCATCTTCTTCATGCCCCAGGTGCTGTCCGCGGTCGTCATCGGCATCATCTGGAACTGGATCTACAACCCGATCTTCGGCAACCTGAACAAGATGCTGGATGCGGTCGGGCTGCAGAACGTTTCCCGCGGCTGGCTGGGCGATCCCAACTTCGCGCTCTATGCCGTCCTTGGCGCGGCGGCCTGGGCGGAGGTCGGCTTCGTCTTCGTCGTCTTCCTGGCCGGCTTGCAGAACGTCAACAAGGATCTGCTGGAGGCCGCCACGATCGATGGGGCGAATAGCTGGCAACGCTTCAAGGATGTCACCGTCCCCCAGCTCAGCAACGTCATCAACGTGGTGACCGCCCTGCTGCTGATCGGCGGCTTCAATGTCTTCGACATCGTCTTTGTCATGACCCAGGGCGGACCCGCCAACGCCACCGAGGTGATCGCCACCCTGACCTACAAGGAAGCCTTCACCCAGAACCGCGTCGGGTACGCCTCGACGTTGTCGTTGGTGATGACCGCCGTCTCACTGGTCGCCTCCGTCGCGTTCATCCGGCTGCGCGAGCAGCGGGAGGCATAGCATCAATGGCCGATGTCGTCGCCAGTCCATCCAGCATCACGACGGCAGTGACTACCGCGCGGCCCTGGTACGCCCGTCTCGGCAACAATGTCGTGACCTACGCCATTCTGATCTTCTTCTTTTTCCTCTTCCTGATGCCCTTCGTCTGGATCTGGTTTTCCGCGTTCAAGACCTCGCGCGAGATCGCCGCCGATCCCTTCAGCCCCCCCTCCAGCCTCAATCCGGCGAATCTGATCGAGGCCTGGACGGTCGGCCGATTCTCGACGTACATCCTGAACAGCGTCATTTACAGCGTGGCCATCGTGCTCGGGGTCTGCGCGCTCTCCTGCCTGGCCGGGTACGCGCTGGCCACCCTCTCCCTCCCCTTCCGTGATGGCGTCTTCATCGTCTTTCTGATGGGATTGATGGTGCCGTTCCAGTCGGTGATGATCCCGCTCTACTACCTGCTACGAGATTTCAATATTCTGGAGACCTACTGGGCCTTCATCATGCCGGGGATTGCCCTGCGGCTCCCCTTCGGCATCTTTCTGATGCGCGGCTTCTTTCGCGGGCTACCGGCGGAGTTGGCCGACGCCGGGCGCACCGACGGCGGCAATGAGTGGCAGGTCTTCCGCCAGATCATGCTGCCCCTCTCCTGGCCGGGGCTGGCCACGCTGGTGGTCTTTCAGTTCATGTGGACCTGGAACCAGTTCGCCGTGCCGCTGATCTTCGTGCAGCGCGAGGAGCTGCGGCCGGTCTCCCTCGGCACCATGTTCTTCTTTGGCCGCTTCACCGCCGACCGCGGCCTGATCGCCGCCGGCGTCACCATCGCCATGATCCCGATCGTCATTCTCTATCTGCTCTTGCAGCGGCGCTTTATCGAGGGGATAACGGCTGGGGCGTTGAAGAGCTGACGAGGGTGATGGGTGATGAGTGATCGTCTCATTGATCCTCGCGTCCTTGCCGCCCGAGGCTGAAAGCCGTCGGGCTACTCCTCGCGAAAAGCCCCATAAAATGGGGCTGCAAGCGTGAATTTGGTGCGGAAAACGATCACTTCAGCGCCCTTCAGGGTGCTTTCGTCATTCTAGCCGGGGGATTTATCCTCCGGCGGTCGCCGATGATCGATCAGGGGGCCGTTAGCTCGCCAGCCGCACCACCCCGGCCAGCACCCGCCCCAGGACATATTCCTGCCCCGGCTCTTCGCCGGGCGGCAAAACTCGCACGCGCACCGGGCCTTCAAAGGGGAGGTGCTCGATGACCGTGATTCTGGCGCCGGGGATGATGCCGAGATCGCGCAGGTAGCGCAGTTGCTCGGGGTCCCGATCGGAGACGCGGCTCACGGTCCCTTCGCTCCCGGCGGGCATCTGCAGCAGCGTGGGGCCGGGGGCCAGATTGGCGCCATCGCGGGGAATCGGATCGCCGTGCGGATCGGTCGCGGGAAACCCCAGCAGCGAATCGATGCGCGCCTCCAGCCGCTCGGAGAGATGGTGCTCGAGGCGCTCGGCCTCGTCGTGCACTTCATCCCAACCGAGCCCGACCGCTTCCGCCAGATAGGTCTCCAGCAAACGGTGCCGCCGCACGACATCGAGGGCGGCTTGCCGTCCTTTCAGTGTCAGTTGCACCCCGTGGTAGGGCTCATGGGTCAGCAGCCCTACCTCGTGCAGGCGCTTGGCCATGTTCGTCGCCGAGGGCGCGGTCACGCCGAGCTCCTCCGCCAGCCGATGCGTCGCCACCGGGCCAGTCTCCCCGAGCCGGAAGATCGCCTTTAAATAGTCCTGCATCGCCGGCGTGATCGTGGCTGGCGCTGCAGCAACGGGATCTTCGGACATGCGTCGCTCCGCGATCATGCCGCCACCAGTAGAGCTGTAAGGTACATCACCGCGATGCCGGCTGCCGCTCCCGCGAACGTCGGCCAGCTCAGCGCGGGCTCGCCGGCCCGTTCCTGCGAGCGCCGGATCAGGCGGCCAACCTCGACGATGACTTGCAGGATGGCGCCAATACCGATCGCCAGGAAGACTGTAGTCCAGAACGGCGAGTAGACAAATGCGCCGATCCAGGTGCCGAGAATCGCCGGCCCCCCGGCGAGCAACGCCAGGCCCGCGAAGTGGGCGAGGCGCGGCTGGTTGCGCACGAGCGGGGCCGCGATGCCGATCCCTTCCGTCACGTTGTGGAGCGTGAAGCCCAGGACCAGAAAGACGCCGAGCGCGGCCTCGCCCAACGCGAAGGCGGCGCCGATGGCCAGCCCCTCGCCCAGGTTGTGCAATCCGATGCCGAGCGCAATCTCATAGGCCAGCGTCAGCCCACCCCGCTCTTCCCCGCGCTCCCGGTTGCGGCGTTGCAGCGAGCGGCCGACGACAACCAGCAGCCCCCAGGTCAGCAGCGCGATGAGCGGGATCAGGACCGGGGCATCGAGCGCACCCACCGTCGCCAGCGCCGTCTCCTGCGCTGCCCCCCACATGTCGGCGACCAGAAACGCCAGCAGCCCGATCGTGAGCGCCAGCACAAAGTTCATGCCGTTCCGGCCCAGGCGGCGCAGGAACGGATACCAGAGCAGGCCCAGCGCGACCGGGACGATGCCGACGTAGAGCCCCACCAGGGCGAAGCGGGCGAAACTTTCCCCGTCCGCGCGCGGACTTTCAATCGCCACGGGGATGGCCGCGTCGAAGAGCACGCCGGTCGAGCTGATCAGGGCAATGGCATGACTCTCGCCCTCGACCCATGGGTAGGGGATGGAGACGCTCGCCGATTGCAGGCGATCCAGCGGTGCATTCGGCGTCATCGAAAACTGCCAATAGGCGTCATCGACCAGCACCTGCGCGATCGTGATCGGATCGGGGCCGCCATTGACGATCTCCAGTTCGATCTCGTTCGGCGCGGGCAGGAGCACCCGTTGCACGCTCAGCGTTTCGATCGGCGGCGCGGTGCGCCGGCCCAGTCCGGCATCGGTGCGCACGATCCAGACGAGCACGCCAGCGAGCAGCAGGAGAGGAACGATGGCCCAGACGAGCGAGCGCGGCGACCACAGGGCGTTTCGTTCCCGGCTCGTTTCGGCGGGAGGGGCGATTGCCGGTTCCGGCGCGACGCTAGCGGACATCGAAGACTCCCATCCAGCCGAGCTCGGCGAACTCGGAAACATGCGCGTGGAACATGTAAAGTCCCGGCTCGTGATCCTTGTACGAGAACTCCAGGATGCCGCGTTGCCCTTGCACCTGCATGATCGTATCGACCGAGCGCAGGGTCGGCTCCAGCCTCGTTCCCGGCTCGTAGTAGTCGAAGAAGTTGGCGTGGAGGTGGAAGGAGTTGAGCAGGTCGAACTCGGTGACATTGACGAGGTAGATGCGTACCGGCCGCGCGCGATCGATCTCGATCGGATGCTTCATATAGTGGAAGGCAACGCTGTTCACCGCGTAGACCTCGTTGCCGGCATCGAAGGTGGTGTCGAAGGCGTTCATGACCATCACGAACTCCTGCCACTCCTCTGATTCAGGATGATCGGGGTGGCGCGCTTTCGCCGCGTCCCCACTCCGGGCGGGGTCGGGGTTGACGATGTAGGCGCCGTAGAGCCCCTTGTGGATGTGGCGCTTCAAGGGGGTGGAGTGACAGTGGTACAGGTGGCAGCCGAAGGGGGTCGCGTTGAACTCATAGGTAAATTGCTCGCCGGGCAGGATATCGCCGCGGCCAATGCCGGTCACGCCATCCTGGAAGGCGCTATGGATGCCATGGAAGTGCATCGTGTGCGGGTGACCGCCGGCATTGGTGAAGTGGATGCGCAGGCGATCGCCTTCGTTCGCGCGCAGCGTCGGCCCCGGCACCTGGCCGTTGTAGGTCCAGGCCGGGAAGAAGACGCCCGGGGCGATTTCGATCTCCTTGTCGTAGGCTGAAATATCCCACTCGCGGACGGTCGTGCCGTCGGCCATCGTGGTGGCCTCGCCGTAATCGAAGGTGCGCACCAGAACGGAAGGATCGAATCCCATCCGCTCGACATCGACATCGCCGACAGTCGCGCCGAGGCTATGCCCCTCATGGTCAACCGCCAGCGGGTTATCTTCCAGTTGCGCCTGGGCTCTCGCATTCCCCACTGGATGACCCAGCAGCGGCAAGGTTGCTGCTCCAAGCGCCGCCGCGCCGAGGGTTCCCGCTCCTCCCGCCGCGCCCAGCCGGAGCATCGAGCGACGATTGAGATGCTGCAAATTCATCAGACGCTCTCCCCTAAACCACCTGTTGCGCGATAGGCACAACGCGTTGTAGAGGAGTGTATCAAAGAAAATTAGTCTTGACTAACTCCTGTTCGGGATCGTCAGAAAACGTACGGGCGCTGATTACGCATGTACCCACTCGGCACGCGACACTCAGCCCTCTTGTCCGAGCCGCTTCACTTCTGGATCCAGCTCCGCCAACCCGATGCCACCCTCGTAGCGCTCGACGACGTTCCCCTGCTTGTCGATCAGGAAGAGCCAGGGCTCCGAGGGGAGATGCCACTCGTCGATGGCCGCCACTGGCCTGGCGTAATCGCGCTCCGGATAGATTTCCACGTGGATGAAGTTGACCCCCTCTCCATAACGGCGCTTCAACTCCTGCACCGTCTCGAGAGAAGGGCCGCAGACACGGCTGGTGCAGAGCGCCGGGGTCGCGAAGAGGACAACGGTCGGCTTGCCATTCGTGATGGCTGTGTCGATCGAGAGCGCGTGCATGTCGTCGACCGGATCGGCCGTGCAGATCTTCTGCGCTTCCTCGGGTGTCGCGGCCACGAGCGTCGTGCTGGCGATGGCGGCATCCCCGGGGCCGGGGACCTCGGTATCCGCCGCCACCGTGAAGTCGGCCTGCCCGGCGCGTTTGCTGCCATCGGGCATGGTGAGCCGGGCGACCACGCCCCAGGATCCGGCCGCATCGAACGTTGGCCGGGCGATGTACACCCCGGTGATTTCCGAATCCGTTGCCCCATGGTCCATGTCGTCCATATGGGCCTCGGAGACCCCGTACGGCAAGAATGGCGCGGGCAGCGTTTCGGTCAGCGTGCCCTGATCGCCGCTGAGCTTGAAGAAAAGGAGGTCGAGCTGACCATCCTCGATCGGGCCGGTTTCCAGATCGACCAGCCCAATGGCGAAGCGCTCTTGCCCAACGACATGGAGCGCCCCGCTGGGGAAGACCGCCAGCGGTTCACCGGCCATATCGGGCACCAGCGCCCGCGCGGCAGCGGCATCCTGCTGTCCCGCCGCATGCCGTGGTGCGAGGCCCACCGCGATGGAAACCATCATCACCCCAATGAGCGCCAGACTTCTGCCGAAGTGCGGACGTGGGCCTGGTAGACGGATCATGATCGTGAACCTCCCATCGTGTCATGCTGTTATGGTTCAGAAGGTCGGCTCCCACGGCGTCCAGGGGGCCATGCCCACGATGCGGGCGAAGAGTTGCTGGTAGAGACCGGAGAGCATCAGGACGCCGACCCCGAGCAAGACGACGCCGCTCACGATGTTGACGCGGCCACTGATGCGCCGCAGGAATCCGGTCATGCCGCCGAACGCACTCGCGGCGGCAAGAAAGGGCACGGCCAGCCCGGCCGCATAGGCGACCAGGAGCTGGCCGGATGCCAGGGGATCGGCCGCGCTGACCGCCAGAGTGAGAATGGCGCCCAGCACCGGCCCGACACAAGGCGTCCAGCCGGCGGCGAAGCTGACTCCCACCAGAAACGACGAAGAGAGCCGACCGGTCCCGCTCTTTGCGCCGGGAATTTCCAGGTGGTGATAGCCACTCAGAAACGGCAGCTGCAGCAGACCGACAAGCTGCAACCCCATGACCACCATGAAGGCGCCGCCGAGACGGACGACCAGATCGCGATAGGCGAGAAAGACGCCGCCCAGGGCTCCCAGCGAGACCCCGAAGAGGACGAAGATCGCGCCGAACCCGATCACGAAGGCCAGTGCGTGAACGAGTACGGTCCGCCGGTCTGGCTCCTTGCCGGCGCCGCCGACCCCGGCCAGGTGCGCGAGATAGAGAGGAACGAGCGGCAGGACACAGGGTGAAGAGATCGAGAGGACGCCGGCCAGGAATGCCGCAATCAATCCGGCTGACATCCTAGCTCCCGTCCCGAGCGAGGATCACCTGGGCGCGTTCGATAATCTGCTCCGCATTGAGCTCGGCAAGCACCACGTCGCGCACAATTCCATCGCGATCGATCAAGATGTGGGTCGGGAAATTGGCGATCGGGTACGCAGCACTCCCCTTGCGATAGGGATCGCCCGCGACCAGGTAGGTCGCGCCATTGAGGTCTGCATAGCGCACGGCATCCTCAACGGATTCGTCCAGGGAAACGGCAAACAAGACCAGTCCTTGCGGTTCGAGCTGGTCATACGCCGTCTGCATCTCCGGCATCTCGGAGCGGCAGGGTGGGCACCAGGATCCCCAGAAATTCAGCCACACCGGTTGGCCACGGAATTTCGAGAGCTGCACAACCTCGCCATCTGCACCGACGGCGACAAGGTCAGGAGCGACCTCGCCAACTCTCGGCAGGAGGCTGCGATTGACGCCCCCCTGGCCAATCTGGCTCCATCCCTGCTGGGCGCCGGCATACAACGCCGCCGCGATGATGGCCACCGCCACGAGGACCCCGACCACGACGGTCGAAAGCCGGGAACCACGCGCCCGGGCAGAACTCTCCCCTGTATTCGTTTCACGCGGGGCAATGGTGGCCATCACGTTTCCAGTGGATAAGGCGTCTGCGAGGCGAGATCAATCATGCCAGTCTATATCCGATTGATCTCGGCCCTGATCGCGCGAATCGCAACTCCACGACAGTGTACGCCCGTAGCCGATCGCCGCGAGGTCGGTCAGCACCCCGTTGTCGATGTCTCCAAACGGTGGCTGACAGGCGAGGTATTGTGTCGCGCGGCGCTGGCCCTCACCCCAACCCCTCGCCCAGTGCGCTGGGCGAGGGGCTTATGGCGTATTGAAGCAGCCATTTCTGGCATACCTCCCCCTGTCGGGGCGCCAGACAGGGTGGAGGCGCTGGCGACATCCGTTCTCGCACGGATCGCGAGGGGCCGACCCCTCGGTTGGCGCGAAGTTCAGCGAGCCACGCCTCCGAGCATAGCGCAACGCGCGGCTCCGCACGAAATCCGCCAAGACGCTATAGTATCCCCCCAAGGGGGATACTGAAAGCCAGCAATGGACGATGAGCATCGCGCGATGCATCGGAAGTGGGGACGAGGATGAACCACATGGAACGACTCACTGGTCAGGTGGTCCGGCCATCGCCCCGCGCTCACGATATCGCCAATCGGCTCATCCCCGCGCTGTTGCGAACGCCGGTGCTGCATCGGCTGCTCAGCCGGGAGCTGATGCTGATCACGTTCACCGGGCGCAAGAGCGGCCGGTCTTTCACCACGCCAGTGACCTACATGCCGGTCGATGGCGGCGTCGCGTTTTTCAGCAATCAACGCTGGTGGACCAACCTGCGTGGCGGAGCGCCCGTGATGCTCCGCCTGAGAGGGCGCGCGGTGGCTGGCCACGCGGAACCCGTTGCGGACCGGGCAACGGTGGCGCGGGAGGCGCGAGCGTATCTGGAGCACCGCGGAGCCCGCAACGCGGGCAAGATCGGGTTAGACCTTCCCGCTTCTGGAGAACCCAGCGACATCGAACTGGAGGAGGCCGTGCGCAACCACGTTGTGGTGTATGTCACCCTCGATCGGGCATGACATGGTGACGGCCGAGGGCGACATGCCCATCCCGCATCAGCAAATGAAGGCGATTGCCGATCAACTGGCGCGCACGGCGGGGCATGTCTCCTCAATCAAGCGCATGGTCGAGGAGGGACGCGATTGCCCGGAGATTCTCATCCAGCTTGGCGCGGTTCGGGCGGCGATCGATCGCGCCGCGAAGCTGGTGCTGGAGGACCACGTCGAGTCCTGCCTGCGCGGCGCGGCCCACAACGGATTGGCCGATGAGGAATGGGCGCGCCTGAAGGCCGCGCTCGACACGTTCATTCGCTAGGTGGGTGGTCAGGGATTCCTGGAGGACGTTTCGGCGCCTCCGCGGCGGTAGGGGCGATGCCTGCGTCCTTGCAGCCCGCGGCACGGCAAACAGCGCCGATGTTCCAGAACGCTGTGACCACCTACGTAGGGGCGGGGAGAGGGAATGGCAAAGCAGGGAGATGGCCACGTGGACGTGAACGGACATGAGCACGGCCACACCCATGATGAAGAGCACGATCACGGGCACGAGCATCGGCCTGGGGTGATCGGTTGGCTGCAACACACCTTTGCCCATTCGCATGACATCCACGAGAAGGTGGATGATGTGATGGAGACCCACGAACGTGGGTTCTGGGCGACCAAATGGGCGCTCGTCAGTCTGACGATCACCACCGCGATTCAGATCGTGATCGTCTATTTCTCCGGCTCCACGGCGCTCTTCGCGGATACCATCCACAACCTCGGCGATGGCGCGAATTCCATCCCGCTCCTCATCGCCTTCGCGTTGCAGCGGCGAGTCCGATCGCGAACCTTCACCTATGGCTTCGGCCGGACTGAAGATCTTGCCGGGGTGATCATCGTCGCCCTCATTGCCGTCTCCGCCGCCGTCGCGGGTTATGAGTCGATCCGGAAGATCATCGATCCCCACCCCATCACCCATCTCGGCTGGGTCGCCCTGGCGGCCATCGTCGGCTTTGTCGGCAATGAAGTCGTGGCCTGGCTCCAGATCCGCACCGGCCGGCAGATCGGATCGGCGGCGCTTATCGCGGACGGGCAGCACGCCCGGGTGGATGGGTTCACCTCGCTCGCCGTGCTCATCGGCGTGGCGGGAGTTCTTGTCGGCCTCCCTATTCTCGACCCGATCATCGGCCTCGTGATTACGGTCACTATCCTCTGGATTCTGAAGGACGCGGGGACCGCGGTCTTCCGCCGGTTGCTGGATGGCATCGAGCCCGAAATCCTGGCGGAAGTCGAGCATGCACCCATGCACGTGGCGGGGGTCGAGGGCGTCCACGCTGCCCGCGCGCGTTGGCTGGGGCACAAGGTCCAGGCCGATCTGCATCTCACCGTCGATCGGCGGCTCTCGGTCGCGGAATCCCATGCCATCGTGGAGCGCGTGCACAAGGCCCTGGCCGAGCACGTGCGCTCCTTCGGGGAAGCGACCATTCATGTCTGCCCCTGCGATCACCCCGAACCGGCGCCGCGGCCGGGCGAGGCGCCGGTTGCGGTGAGCTGAACGGCTCGTGCTGGCCGTCGCCGCGTTCGCCATCACCATCGCGGTCTTGCGCATCGCCGTGCACGTCTGCCACCGCGGCGATTCAGGAGCAATGGCCGGTCGGCCCTACCCGAGTCATACGATAGGCTTTGTTAGAATCGGACAATACTCGGGCATTCATCTGTCGATCCCAAGGGAGCGAACCAGCAGTGCAGGTCAATGCCAAAGTCGACTACGCGCTGCGAGCGCTCTCCGAGTTGGCCAACGTGCATCCTGATCCGATGAAGGCCGAGGCCATGTCGCGGGCTCAGGGCATTCCTCCCAAGTTCCTGGAGAACATCCTGTTGGAGCTCCGGCACGCCGGCATCGTGCTGTCGCAGCGTGGCGCGGACGGCGGCTATCGGCTCGGCCGCCCAGCCAACGAGATCACCCTGGCCGACGTCATCCGCGTGGTCGATGGCCCGCTGGCGAATGTGCGGGGCTTGCGGCCGGAGACGCTCGAATACACCGGCCCGGCCACCGCCCTGCTGCAGGTCTGGATCGCGCTGCGGGCGAATATGCGCGCGGTGCTGGAAACCGTGACCCTCGAAGACTTGCGGAGCGGCGATCTGCCCGCGAATGTCCGCGCCCTGACGGAGGACCCCGACGCCTGGAGCCGGCGGTAGGCGAGACGGCAAGACGGCAAGACGGCGTCCGTCTTCCGTCCTCCGTCCTCCGTCCACATCGTAGACTGGAGGAACGCGTGGATAATCCCCGATTCGTTGCCTGGACCCGACGCCGCATCGGCCTGGCGATGGGAAGCCTCACCATCTCGCTCGCCGGCTTTGCCGATGCCCGTCCGATCAACGCCAGAAACAAGAAGAAGAAGCGATGCAAGACGCTGCGTCAAGCATGCAACCCGGCTGGGCGACGATGCTGCCACGGCCGGACGTGCGGAGGTGATCCCGCGTTCGGTCAATTCTGCTGCAAGCAGGGCGGCGAGCCTTGCCGTGGGAATGGAGAGTGCTGCAATGTGCAGTGCGTGCAGAATCTCTGCGCGTTGAATTAATGCGCTGTGCAGTGCTGTAGTCAGGTGGACAACAGCGTCCAGGCCATCGTGTCACCCCAGACGAAGGAATCGTGTCATCCCGACGAAGGAGGGATCTCGGTTCGGACGCGCGAACGTTCGCGGAGGAAACCGAGAACCTTCGTACGCACGCGATGCCACCTTCACCCTGTCGCTGTACTCAGGATGACGCCGCGCGACCAGTTGCCCCCGCATGGACCGCGCGATCGAAGTGCAGATCCTCGGGCCGCGCCAGCCGCAGCAGCTCGCGCATGCGCGCCACGGACTCTTCCAATCGCTTTGGCGTCCACCCCACGGCGGTGAGGACCTCGCCCGCGTCCTCCAGGCCCGCCCGCTCGATGATCCCTTTTTCGTTGAGCGCCCAGGCCCCGCGCGTCGCCAGCCGCGCATGAGCGGCGGCCAGCACCGCCCGCGCCAGCAGGCCGGCCACCCCCGTGGCCTCCCCACGGCTGGCGTGCTGCTCGGCGACCAGGAGCGAGAAGGCCGCGTCGCCCTCCCAACGCGGCGGAGCCGAGCGCCGCAGCGCGGCCGAGAAGGCTGGCCGGGGCAGCCTGCCGCGCAGGACGGTGCCCAGGGCCAGCTCGCCAGCCAGGGTGTACGTCGGCAACCCGGCGACGTGGCCGCCCACCTGGTCGATCTCGAAGCGGCCGGCCTCTGACTCGATCAGCCAATACTCGACCACATCGAGATCGCGGTAGAGCAGATCGACCCGTTCGCCTTCAACGTTCAGCCAGGCGCCGCCATTGACGATCCGCCCCCACTCGCCCGGCGCGACGACGTGCCCTGGGTAGCCCAAGGCCCGGATGGCATCAACGTCAAGGTTGCCCCGGTAATAGAGCCCGAAATTCCAGTCGCTGTCGGGCCGGGCCATGCCCCGCGCCCGCGAGCCCCCGAGCGTCACGGCTTTGACACCGGCCACCCGCGCGACCTGTTCGACCAGGGTGGTGACGCTCACGACGCGGCTCCGATCGTTCTACCCGTTGCTCGTGCTGATTGTCGTCGTTCCGGAGCGGGCGTGGTTGCGGCGCTGTGCACGAGGCGAGGCAGGAAAAATCGTGCAGGGAGGGCGTCTCGCTGGCGATCATGCGTTGTGCCGCTGATGGGTGAAGGAGTTATCGCGCGCCCATGCCACGGCAGGTCACCCTCCGCAACCTACGCTATGGCGGGGCAGCGACAAGGCCACTAATACGGAATACGGTTGATTAGTGCCGGAATCCCGGTCTGCTGGAGCGTAATTCCCCCTCTCCCGGCCCGACGGGGCTAGGGGAAGAGAGGGGGTTAGGGGGTGAGGGCGGCGGCTGTGCGCGGAACTGATCACCCGGATTCCGTATAACGCCATCGATCACCGCACAAGCTCGCCATCGGGACAGTGCCCAAACACAAACGGCATCGGCCCGAAGGCGAAAGATGCCTTCGGGCCGATGCCGTTTCTCCGCGCGATGGTTTGCCGCGGATTGTCCCTACGTGCGCTTACTCTATGACATTCCTATTGATGCCGACGCAGGCGACGTTTCCTGTCTCTGGACAATCGGCGCAGTCGATGCACGCCGCCTGCTGACCGAACGCCGCCTTGCAATCGGCGTCCTTCGTGCAGGCGAAACAGTCACCGTCCGCACCACAATACGGGGCATTGCCGGTGGTGGTGAAACAGCTTCCCTTCACGCCGGCGGTGGTCCTGCAGGCGATGTCTTCCTTGATGCCACAGGAGTTTTGACCTGCCAGGCAAGTGCTGGCGTCATGCGCCTTGCACTTCTTTTTGCCTTTTTTGCCCTTGCAGATGCCGGAGCAGCAGTCGTTGGCCTTCTGGCACTTCGCGTTGACATCCTTGCAGCCCGGCCCGGCGGTACTCCCTTCAGCGCTCTTCGCCAGCGCCAGAGCGCCGAGCGTGAGGGCGGCGAGCGTCTGCCGCCGCGAGCGGGTCGCCCCAAAGACTCGTGTCAGAGCATCGAAACGCGAAGCGTCCAAGTGCATCCTCCCGTAGCCTATGTGTCGCAAGAATTCGCCCAGCTCACTCTACGGCATGGCAAAGCGGCGGTCAATATGGACACATAGCAGGGTGCCCGACGGATGCGCGGTCCGGGCATCGGGGAGCGCAGGCGTCCGCATTGACGCGATGCGGAACGGGGCGGACCATGTCCGGTTGACGCGCCGGTCCGCCGTTTCTATCATTTCCAGCGTTGTTCGCTCGGCGTAACTGTCGAACCGGGCAACAGGGGTATGAGCCTGGTAGCTGGGCAGAGAGCTACAGAAAACGCGGAAGCGTTTTTGCCCGTCGCGAAGACATTCCCTCTGGGGATGGGGCGAACTTCACGGTTCGTCTAGCGGCGGGATTTTTGTCCCTCACACCAGGCTAAGGCGAGAGCGAAGCCCTGGCAGAAAGGGGCCAGCCAACCCTCCGTGCTCGCGAACCTCACCCGCGATCATATCCGCCACCTGAATGATGGCTCCCTGCTGCCGGTGATCCGGACACGGACGCACGTTCTTGAATCCCGTACGCCTGATCCCTTTCAGCGACTTGCGCATGGCCATCCGGTAGCTCTGCACCGTCGATTCCTCGGCTGGCGGCAGATCGATGAAGAGCACCTGATGCGCCACGACGGCAATGGGGCAGCCAATCACCAGCGCGACCAGGCCATCGCAGATGCAGTCAGTGCCACGAGACCCTTTGACACGTTGCCCTGACCAGGCTGCTTTGTCGAGCATGTGCACATGGCCATGCCAGGGCACATGCCCGATCGCCTCGTAGAATCGGCGGTGGACATCGAGAAAGGATTTGGCTCTGGAGTGCCTGAACGCGTAGTCCGGATCACGCCCAAGATATCGACGCGCATCGGCGAGCGCCGAGTCCAGGGACGTCAGATCGGCCGCGCCGACGTGCACGACGGCGAAGACGAGCCACGGCCCCTGCTCCCGCCCTGGACTTCCTGACCAGTCCAATCCTGAGTAGATCACGCCTCGAGGCCCCATGCCGCTGAACGGACAATCCCATCGGCTCGGCTGGCGCTCCGCGCCACTCTGCCGCATCATCTCCACCACGAATCGGCAGCATATCAGGAGCAACGATGGCAGCGGAACGGGCAGCGGATGTGATCGTAGTCGGCGGCGGGGTGATGGGCAGCGCCGCCGCCTGGCGGCTGGCCCGCGCCGGCCAGCGGGTGCGCCTGCTGGAGCAGTTCGCCATCGGCCACGCGCAGGGGAGCTCGCACGGCCCGTCGCGCATGATCCGCCTCGCCTACGACAAACCGGACTACGTCACCCTGGGGCGCGCGGCGTTCGAGTTCTGGCGTGAGCTCGAAGCAGAATCGGGCCAATCGCTCCTGCGCATGACCGGCGGTCTCGATATCGGCGCTCCTGACGCCTACCGTCTGGAGGAGGTGGCCCATACCTATGATGCGCTCGGCATGCCGTACGAGCGGCTCGATCGCGACGGCCTGCAGCACCGCTTTCCCCAGCTCACGCTGCCGGAAGGAACGATCGGGCTCCATTCGCCGGAGTACGGCATCCTCGCCGCCACCCGCTGCGTGACGACCCTTGCCGAGCAGGCGCGGCAGGCCGGCGCCGACGTTCGCGACGGCGAAACCGTGCTGGCGGTGCTCCCCGATGGCGAAGGCGTGACGATTCGCACCACGAACGGCGAGCATCGCGCCGGCAGCGTCGTCCTCACCACCGGGTCGTGGACGAATCCGTTACTGGCGCCGCTCGGCATCGCGCTACCCCTTACCGTGTTGCAGGAGCAGCTCGCCTTCTTCCGGGTGCGGAATCCCGAGGCGCATAGCCCCGATCGCATGCCGCTGATCATCCATCGCTTTCCCAATACGACCATGATTGGCTCGTACTTCCCGATTCATGGCCACGCGGGAGTAAAGACGATGGTCGATCGCATCGGCCCGGCGGTCGACCCCGCCAACCCCGACCGCGCGATCGATCCGGCCCGCCTGGAGCGGCTGCGCGACTACACCATGTGCCTCCTGCCCGACGCCACCGGCGAGATCCTGGAGTCCACGAGCTGCCGCTACACGATGACCCCGGACGAAGACTTCATCCTCGACCGCCATCCCGAGTTCGGTCAGGTCGGAATCGCCTCGACCTGCTCCGGCCACGGCTTCAAGTTCGCGCCAGTCATCGGTCAGATTCTGGCCGACTTGGCCACGACCGGCGCCACCCCCTATCCCATCGGCCTCTTCCAGCTCGGCCGCCCCTCCCTGGCGCGGCCGTGGAGCCGGGAGACGGGCGATGGGGTGATCGAGTGACCCCATTCCCCACCGTCCTGCACCTCTTCCCCGGCGAGCGCGCGGCACTGCTCGAACTCCTGGCGGAATTGTCTGCCGGGGAATGGGCCGCGCCGACGATCTGCCCGGGATGGTCGGTGCGAGACATTGCCGCGCATTTGCTGGGCGATGATGTGGGGCGATTGTCAAGCGGAAGAGATGGGTTCGCGAATCCTGACTTCGCGGCTGGCCTCGACATTGGGACTCTGCCAGGGCTGATCGCCGCCATCGACCGCCAGAATGCCGTCTGGGTGGAGGGGATGCGGCGGGTCAGCCCACCACTGCTCATCGCGATGCTGCGGCTCACGGGCGAGCAGACCGAAGCGTACTTTCGCGGCCTCGATCTGGATGCGATCGGCATGCCGGTCGACTGGGTGGGACCGGAGCCCGCTCCCGTCTGGCTCGACCTCGCCCGCGAGTACACCGAGCGCTGGGTGCACCAGCAGCAGATCAGGGACGCGGTCGGCCGCCCCGGCCTGAAGGAGCGCCGCTGGTTCGGTCCGGTCCTGGAGACCTTTGTCCTGGCCCTCCCCCGCGCATTGGCGGATGCGCCGGTGGCTGATGACGCGACGCTGCGGCTGAGTATCACCGGCGAGGCGGGCGGCGTCTGGCAGGCGCGGCGATACGAGGGACGATGGCGGTTAGGCCCGGTCATGGGCACGCCCGACGCGGCGGTCTGGCTCGATCAGGAGAGCGCTTGGCGCCTCTTCACCAAAGGCATCCGCCGCGAAGCAGCGAAGCAAGCCTCGCGAATCGAGGGCAATCGCGATCTGGCCGAGCGCGTCTTCGATACCGTCTCGATCCTGACTTAGTCGGGTGATAGGGTGATAGGGTGATAGGGTGATAGGGTGATAGGGTGATAGGAAGAACGAGGGGACGCCGCGTGCGGATCTCCCGTCGTCCTACCCATCACCCCATGACCCTATCACCCTATGACCCCGTCAACCGTCACCCGCGAATCGGAAGAGGAGACGCGCATGAGCGTCGCACAACGCATCAGTGAGGCGGAATACGAGCAGATCGTGCTGGCCGAGCCGATCGAGAAATGGGAGCTGGTCGAGGGGCGGTTGCGGGAGAAGCCGGGGATGTCGTGGGACCACAGCCGAATCGTGATGATGCTGGGCCACCTCCTCATGCTCCAGACCGATCGTCGCCAATTCCATGTCTTCGCCGAAAGTCGGGTTCGCCGGTCGGCGGGGACCATCCTCCTGCCCGATATCATGGTCGTGCCCACGGAGTTTGGCCGGGAGTTCGCCGGCCGTCCGGTCCTCGCCATTTTTTCCCAACCGTTGCCGCTCGTCGTCGAGGTCTGGTCGCCGTCGACCGGCGACCACGATGTCGATGCGAAGATGCCCGAATACCAGGCGCGTGGCGACCTGGAGATTTGGCGCATCCATCCCTACGAAAAGACGCTGACCGCCTGGCGACGCCAACAGGACGGGACGTACGAGGAAACGGTTCGTCGCGAGGGCATGATGACGTTGACGGCGCTGCCTGGGGTGGCGATTGATTTAGCGGAGCTGTTCCAATCGTGAGTCGAGGAGTCGAGGAGTCGAGGAGTCGTGGGTCGTGAGTCGTGAGTCGTGAGTCGTGAGTTGGCGGGATGATGGGATTCGTGACGGCGGTGAGCCGCAGCGCAACGCACACCATGAGCAAGCCGAACGCGGACGGCATCACCCTCGTCGCCGGGCTGGGCGTGGACGGCGACGCCCATGAAGGGGTGACGGTGAAGCACCGCTCGCGGGTGGCCCGCGACCCCAGCCAGCCGAACCTGCGCCAGGTGCATCTGATCCACGCCGAGCTGCACGACGAGCTGCGCGAGGCGGGCTTCGACATAACCCCCGGTCAGATGGGCGAGAACATCACCACCCGCGGCGTCGATCTGCTCGGGCTGCCTGCCGGCGCACGAATTCACCTGGGAAAAAGCGCCGTCGTCGCCATCACCGGGCTGCGCAACCCCTGCGCCCAGCTCGACGGCATTCAGCCCGGCCTGATGGCCGCCACCCTCGGCCGCGCCGCCGACGGCTCCCTCATTCGCAAAGCCGGCATCATGGGCGTCGTCCTCACGGGCGGCGAGGTCCGCCCCGGCGACGGGATTCGCGTTGCGCTGCCGGATGAGCCGCATGAGGCGCTGGGGCCGGTGTGAACCGCGGTCAAGGTGGTGGTCTGTGGGAGCCTCGTTGCCCTTCCGCCAGCGGCTTTGAGCCGCTGGCGACACCGCACAAAAAGCCCCTGAACGGGGCGAAATCCGAGTATCGGGGCAGAGTTCAGCCCCATTTTATGGGGCTTTTCGAGGATGTAGCCGGATGGCTTTCAGCCTCCGGCGGCAAGGGCGGCCTGGGTGAGAACCCGGAGCGCTCACCTCGCCTACTCCCGCGGCCACGCCTTCCAACTGCTGAGCAGCGGCCCCAGCGACTCCTCCTCGAACGCCAGGTGCGCCAGCAGATGCTCCTCTAGCTCTGAAAGGCCTTGGACAAGACGCATCCGGCTCTCCCCCGACGCATCGCTCGCTAACCCCTCGGCCGCCGCGGCAATGCGCTCGGTGATGCGATGCACCGTAAGGTGATCCTCCTCCAGCCGGTCGACCACCCGGTTCAGCGACGGATCGTGCTTGCGCACCAAGGGGAAGACCGCCGCATCCTCGATCGTATGGTGAAGATGAACGAAGCGGCAGTAGTGCAGGCAGCCGAACTTCAATCGCCAAAGAGGACTGTTGGTCTCCAGATGACGGATCTCGACGGTTATCCCATCGGGAGAGAGGCCCGCGCGCACGTCTTCAGTGAGGCGGCGCACGGTCGCCAGATCGCGGCGCAGATGCGCGTGAATGGCGAGGAGCTCGCGGAACATCCCCTCCCGGGACGGCGCGCTCTGGTCGTCATCTCTTGGTGCTGTTCTCACGATTGCGATACTCCAGGCTTGGCATTGATCCACGTCTGCGCATGACTCTATCGTCACCGGGCCAGGTCCCTTTAGCCCGATGCGGCGGCCACACGGCTGGAAAGAGCGCTCATGGCAGACTACGGACACGAATTGCAGTTCGGCTTCTTCCTCGATCCCGCCACGGGTCATCCCGAACGGACCGTCGAGATCGCTCACATCCTCGACGAGCTCGGCGCGGTGAAGAAGCGAGTTGCGGAGGCGCGGACCCGATAATGGCTGGGCGAAGGCTTCGTTGGCCGGTCAGCGGCGCTCGATGGCCAGCCGGAGTCCCAGCGCGATCAGAACGACGCCCGTGACGCGCTCCAGCACGCGGCGGACCGCTGCACCCATGCGGCCGCGGCCCAGGCGGCTGACCGCGGCGCCGTAGAGCATCAGCCAGCCGACGATCATGACCTCGAAGGCGAGGAGCATGGCCAGCAGGCGGAGATGGGAGTCGCCGGGCGCGACGAACTGGGGCAGAATCGAAACGAAGATGACGCCGGCCTTTGGGTTGAGCAGATTGCCGAGCGCCCCCTGGCGCAGCGCATCAACTGCGCCGATGCCCTGGCCGGGACCCAGGCCGACGAATTCATCTTCGGCCCCGGCCCTGCTGCTCCACAGGGCGCGGATGCCGAGCAGCACCAGGTAGGCCGCTCCCGCGAGCTTGAGGAGGGTAAAGGCGATCACCGAGCGATCGAGCAGTTCGGCGACGCCCAGCGCGACAGCCACTGCCCAGGCCAGGATGCCAAATCCCACGCCCATGGCGGTGAACGTGGCGGCGCGTTTCCCGCCGGCCAGGGCGTTGCGGGTGACCAGCGCCATGTCGGGGCCGGGGGTGACGATGAGGAAGGCCGAGACGCCGACAAAGGCAGCGAAGCGCGGGTCGATCAAGTCCATGGCCACTCCCCATCCGCCCGCAAGGGCACAGCACGCGCTCGGTTCAGACTCAGCGCCCGGACCGTGATCAGTCCCCGGCGCCATCACCCACCACGATCTTTAGTATCGTACCCGCCAGAATAGGCCACGCGGCAAGGGTCCGCTGGCGCGCCAAAGGTACCGGCTCGATTTGAAATCGTTTTCATCAGCCACGTTCCCTCCGGTCACGCGCCGCGACGGGGCGTCGCTTATGGGGCATGAGGAGGATCGCCACGGTGGCTCAGGAAACAGGAACTATCCATCTGACGCGCCGCGGGCTGATGCATTCAGCCGCGCTTGGCGCGCTCATGAGCATGACGCCGGTCCTGACCATGGCCGCCAGCGTCCAGGAGGCGACGCCCGCCGCGGATGCCGCCGCCGAGCACCCCTTCCCGCCCGAGGTGCAACTCGCCCTGCACGAGATCGTTGAGAGGGCGCTGGCGGAGGCGGAGGCCCCCGGAGCGCTGGTCGGCGTCTGGTATCCGGGGATGGGCGCCTGGGCGCATGCCACGGGTATCGGCGATCTCGCCACCGGCGCTCCCGTCACGCTGGATGACCATGTGCGGATCGCCAGCAACACCAAGACGATTGTGGCCACCGTGGTGCTGCAACTGGTCGACGAGGGCCTGATCGGCCTGGACGATCCCCTGGAGGGCTACGTGCCCGGCATCCCCAATGGCGAGCAGATCACCATTCGCCAAGTGCTGGGGATGGACGCCGGGATCGCCGACTATATCGCCGTGCCTGAACTGTCCGCCGAATACGCCGCCAATCCAATGGTCGAGTTCGGCCCCGAGCAAATCCTGGCCGTCATCCGCGCCAGCACGCCCGCGTACGCCCCCGGTGAACGCGTCGCGTACTCCAACAGCAACTACGTCCTCCTGGGGTTCCTGATCGAAGCCGTCACCGGACAGTCGCCCGCGCTCGAGATCCAACAGCGCATCTTCGATCCACTCGGCATGACGTCGAGCAGCTTTCCGCTGACGGCCTGGATGCCGGAGCCTTTCATGCACGGCTACAACGCCGCCGCGGCGGGCGATCCGCTGATCGACGTTACGCGGTCGAACCCCGACTTTCCCTGGACCGCTGGGGCGATCATCTCCACCCTGGCGGATATGCGCATCTGGGCCGTGGCCCTGGCCGAAGGCACATTGCTGACACCGGAGACCCAGCAGGCTCGCCTCCAGACCAAGGCCGTCAGCCCTGTCCCGGGCGCCTTTGGCTATGGGCTGGGGGTGTTGGTCACAAACGGTTTCATCGGCCACAACGGCGGCATCGCCGGCTTCAGTTCCTGGATTCTGCACGATTCCGAGACGGCAGCCACCATCGTCATCGTCGTCAACCGCTCGGGAGAAACGGGGGGCACGGCCGATCCGATCCTGCACGGTGTGCTGAACCTGCTCTTCCCGGAACGCTTCCCCGCTCAGCCTCCCGCGGCGGCCGCAACGCCATTGTCGTGATGCCGCGCATGCCATCGGAGTCGCGCTGACTGCAGCGCCACGCTAATGGTGGTATTCGGAGCTCCTCGCGCCAAGGATCCTGGGCTCAAGCCCGATCGCCCGCGGTGAGACGACGCCATGGAATGACCCCTTGCCGAAGTTCTATTTCGCGAGTCGAGGGGTACAATGCGCGTCAGACGTAGGTTGAGATGGGCCCCCCACATCGCGGTCGATGCAGGCTCGCTGTGAAAGAGCAGTCAGCAGAACGCGGACAGAACCTGAGTGACGGGCGAACAGCGCTCACGACGCGTGAGGCCGCCGCCGCGCTGGATATCGATGAGCGCACCATTCGCCGGGCCATTCGCCGCGGTGACTTGACGGCGTCGACGCTCGGCGGCACGTTCCAGATCGCACGGGCAGATCTGGAGCGCTACAACGAGACGCATCTCCGGGGCACGCTTTCAGTACGTCCATCTCTGAGCCTCGTTCCGTCAGCCCGGCGTGACCCCACTGGAGGCCGCCTCCCTGCTTCCCTCACGCCGCTCATTGGGCGCGAGCGCGAGGCAGCTTCGATAGCGGAGCTCCTGCGACCCCCGGATGGCTGCCGATTGCTCGTCCTCACCGGCCCGGGCGGCGTCGGCAAAACCCGGCTCGCCCTGCACATGGCGGCCGACGTTGGCGGCGGCTTCGCCGATGGCGTGGCCTACATCGCGTTGGCCTCCATTCACGACCCCGCGCTGGTCCCGGCGACGATCGCCAAGGCGACCGGTGTGCATGAGTCCAGCGGCAGATCGCTCCCCGAGCAGCTTGCCGTGTCGCTCGCGGAGAAGGAGCTGCTGCTGGTGCTCGACAATTTCGAGCAACTGGTCGAGGCCGGCCCCTTTCTCTCCGGGTTGCTCGCCGCCTGTCCCGGTCTGACCGCGCTCGTCACCAGCCGGGCCCGGCTACGGCTTTCCGGCGAGCACCATGTCCTGCTCTCGCCCCTCGCCATTCCGCAACCGGGACAGACGTTGTCTGTTCGGGATTTGGCGGATATCGCCAGCGTGCGGCTGTTCGTGGAGCGCGCCCGCGCGCTCGATGCCCGCTTCGCCCTCACCCAGGAGAACGCGGCAACCGTCGCCGAGGTCTGCCAACGACTGGAGGGCCTGCCGCTGGCGATCGAGCTGGCCGCGGCCCGCGGCTCCGTCCTCCCTCCGGCGGCGCTCCTGGCCCGGCTGGACGCTCGCCTCCCCCTGCTGACCGATGGACCGCGCGACCTCCCGGCCCGGCTGCGCACTATGCGCGACGCCATCACCTGGAGCCACGACCTCCTCGCTCCCGCGGAGCAAGCCCTCTTCCGCCACCTGGCCGTCTTCGCCGGCGGCTTCACGCTCGACGCGGCCGAGGACGTAGGGGGGGAAGGGGGGAAGGGGGGTGGGGGGGAAGCAGGGCACGCCACGCCCGCACTCGACGCGGCGTCGGCACCCGAGGGGGCCGTCCCTCCCCCCTCCCCCCCTTCTCCCCTTCCCCCCTCGACGCTCGACCTGATCGGCTCCCTCGTCGACACCAGCCTGCTTCGGCGTGCGGAGGGGAGCGACGGCGAGCCTCGGTTCGAGATGCTGGAAACGATCCGGGAGTACGGCCTGGAGCAATTGCAGGCGCAGGGTGAACTGGAGACCACGCGGGAACGTCACGCGTCGCGGTTCCTGGCCTTCTCGGAAGAAGCCGAGCAGAAGCTGCGCGGCCCTCACCAGGCCGCCTGGCTGGAGCGGCTGGAGGCCGAGCACGACAACCTGCGGGCGGCGCTGGCCTGGAGTCTGGAGGCGCCAGACCGCGCCGATACCGCCCTGCGCCTGGCGGAGGCTCTCCACTGGTTCTGGTATCTGCGCGGTCACTACCACGAGGGATGGCAGTGGCTGGAGGCGGTGCTGGCCAAATCAGCGGCGACCGAACGCACGATGGCGCGGGCAAAGGCACTGGCGGGCGCGGGGGTGCTGGCGTTTCCGCAAAGTGCATTCGTCGCCGCGCGTTCGCGCCTGCGCGAGAGCATCGCCATCGGGCGCGAATTGGGGCGCCCGGCCACGGTGGCCTACGCGCTGCACTTCCTGGCGATGGGCGATTTGCCCCACACGGAATCTGCCGAGTTGCACGAGCGGGCCGCCGAGAGCGTGGCGCTCTTCCGCGAGGCCGGGGATCGGTGGGGGCTCGCCATGGCGCTGCGGGGTCTGGGCATGGTTGCTCTCGTGACCAGGCAATTCGACCAGGCCGACGCCCCGTTCGCCGAGAGCCTGGCCCTGACCCGGGAGCTGGGAGATGCCTGGTGCCTGGCGCGGGTGCTCCACTATGCCGGGGAGCTGGCTCGCTCCCGCGGCGACGACGAGCGCGCACGTGCGCTGTATGAGGAGAGCCTGACCCTCTACCGGAAGCTGGATCTGCGCAACCCGGCGGCGATTGTCTTGTACAACCTGGGGCACATCGCCGAGCACCAGGGGAACGCGGAGCTTGGCCTGACGTACTTCACAGAGGCCCTGCACCGGCACGTCGAGCACGACAACCACCTGAACATCGGCCACTGCCTGGGCGGCATCGCCGGGATGGCCACATCCCTCGAGCGTCCAACGTCGGCGGCGCGGCTCTTCGGGGCGACGGATGCGCTCTTCGCCCGCATCGGGGCGTCGATGTGGCCTGTCGACAAGGTCGACGACGATCGCCATCGCGCCTCCGCGCGGGCTGGCCTGGGAGAGGACGCCTTCGCCACCGCCTATGCCGCCGGGCAGGCGTTGCCGCTGGAGCAGGCCATCGCCGAAGCGTTCGCCGTCCAGGATGAGATCGACGCCGCCGCCCGCGCAGCTGAGGCATCCTCCTTCGATGAGCCGGTCGCCGCGGTCGGGCTGACCTCGCGCGAGCTGGAAATCCTGCGGCTGCTGACCCGGCGCGCCACCGACCGCGAGATCGCCGACCAGCTTTCCATCAGCCCGCGCACGGTCATGCACCACGTCTCCAACCTCCTCGCCAAGCTCGGCGCCGCGAACCGCCGCGCCGCCGCCGCCTGGGCGGCCGAGCACGGCATCTTCTGATCGCTCCCCCAATCCCCTGACCAAGCGCTGGCGCCGGTGAGCTCGACGCGAGCTTCGCCATCGCGCCGCGCTGCCCGCGCGAAAAGGAGGCGATCGAATAGGCGTTTTTCCCCAATGCTTCCTCCACCGCCGCGGCGGTAGGGGCGACGCCCGCGTCCTTGCAGCCCGCGGCAAAGCAAGCGGCGCCACGGCTCCCGAACGCTGTGACCACCTACTTAGGTTCGCTTCGCCGTCGCGAGGTTGCCGAGAACACCCCTTTCGTCGAGTACGGAGGGGGGCCGATTCAGTAGTTTCCCGGATTCGCGCTTGCCTTTCCGTACCGCAATGTACAAGGCACGGCAGGCAGGCTGCCTCGGCAATGGTTCGACACCCGATCGTGGAGACACCGCCTCGGCAGAACAAAGCGCCAGAGAGGAGGAGACGATGGACGACACCCAGTTCGACCGCACCACGCGCTCCGTGGGCGCGCGGGCAAAGAGGCGATGTTCCCCGATGCCTCGTCACTGAATGCCTGCAGGGTGGACGAACGAGCCGTGGCGCCTCGCCAGCATGGTTTTCGTCGCAGACGGTCAAGGAGGAGTCATCATGGAAGCGTTGCATACCGACACTATCGTTCCGTCGATCGCGCCAGCGGCCGACCGCCGAAATGCCCTGCGTGCGCTGGCGGGATTCGGGGCGGCGGCGCTGGCGCTGCTGGGGGTAGGCCAGCACGCAGAGGCCAAGCAGAAGAGGCACAGAGCCGAGCACGGTCACGACACGCAAAAGCAGAACGGCGCCACTGCCGAGAAAAGCAAGCCCAAGAAGCCGAAGAGTATTCCCGGCCCCACCGGCCCCACCGGCCCGACCGGCCCGGCAGGCGGCGGCTCGGGCTCCTCGGGACCCACCGGACCAACAGGAGCTGCCGGCCCACCGGTCGCCTTCTCGATCTCCTCCGGAGCGACTTTGCCGATCTCCGTGCCGACGAACTCGCAGGCGTCCGTCGTTGTGGATTGTGTGGGAGGCGCCGCGGTGAGCGCGGGGATCACCTTCGGCAACGGCGTCTGCAACGTGATTCGGAGCGAACGCTCCGGCAGCACTGGCTGGGTGGTGGCCATCTCGTGTCCCTTCAACAACAGCACCACCGGCTCTGTTACTCCGGTCTGCCTCCGCTGACACCAGGGCGGATCCGTTGCGCCGGTCAGTGCGAAGACCGGCGCAGCACGTGCACGTCGGAGCAGAAAGAGAAGAAAGACGACCGGCCCATAGGCGAGAGCGCCCCGTGTCTCGCTGGAGAGCACTGCTTCCGCAACGCGCGAAAAACAGGTGATCGAATAGGCGATTTACACCGATGCCAGGAACGCTATCGGGGCGTAGGTTGGCCTCCTGGCGGCGCTTTGCTCGCGCGGTGCGCTTCCGGCCTTTTTCGCGCGGCCATCAAGGAGTCATCATGGACACTGACTACTTCGCCAGCATTGTCCGTTCCCTCACCGTTACCCCGTCGCGCCGCGCCGTTGGCCGCGCCATCGCCGGCCTCGCGGCAGGGTCCTACCTCGCGCCCTTGATCGGTGCGATGGACGTTGAAGCCAAGAAGAAGAAGAAGAAAAGGAAGAAGAAGCCACCGCCACCGCCACCGCCCGGCGGTCCCTGCTACGCCACGGTCCGGCCGGGGGAGGACTTGCAGGCCGTGCTCATTGCTGCCGCCGGGGACGTCAACGGGACCGCCCCCATCTGCCTCACGGCCGGGACCTACGTGCTGACCGGCATGTCGCCCAGCGATTTTTCCGAAGACCTCGAGCTCTACGGCGCGACCCTGGTGGGAGCGGGGCAGGGGCAGACGATCCTGCAGGGCAGCGGCACGCGGGGGGTGCTCAGCTCGGGGTTCGGCGGGCAGTTGAAGGACCTGACGATTACCGGCGGCGTGAAGGAGAAAGGGGGCGGCGGCGGCATCAACCTGGGGGGTGATCTGACGATGACCAACTGCACGGTCACGGGCAACCGCGCCGAAGTCGGCGGCGGCATCTTGATCGCCGTCCTGTCGCACCTTGTTCTCGACGGCTGCACTATCACCGGGAATATGGCCCACAACGACGACGGCGACGGCCAGGGCGGCGGGGTGATCAACTTCGGCACGCTGACCCGCACGAACACGACCATCTCCGGCAACACCTCCGACGTCGGCCCCGATTGCTTCGACGACATCGGCGCCACGGGGTGTTGATCCTCGTTCTCGGTACGGGATGAGGCGGCGGGCCACGGCATTGTGTCCGGCGTGCGATGTCGACTGGCGCGACCAGCACGGCGTCCGATCGCGAACAAACCTCCACGGCAGAACACGCGGCAGATGGGAGGAAACGATGGAAGAGGCGAAATTCGACCGCACCGCGCGTTCCGTAGGCGCGCGGGCCAACCGGCGCGGCGCACTGGGGCTGCTGTCCGCCTTCGCCCTGGGTTGCCTGGGACTCGATCGGAATGACGCGGAGGCGAAGAAGAAAAAGAAGAAGAAGAAAAAGAAGCCGGCGTGTCCATCAGGACAACAAAGGTGCGGAAATGCCTGCGTCGACACGAACACGGACGCCGCGAACTGCGGCGGCTGCAGCAACGCGTGCGCCGGTGGCAAGAGCTGCCAGCAGGGCGCCTGTCAGTGCGCCAGCGGATTCGTCCAAACGTGCGATGGCGCCTGCATTCCTGACGAGCCTGGCCTCGTCGTGTGCTGTGAGCCGAACATCCTCTGCGAGTTCGAGTGCTGCGATGTGGCAGCCGCTGAGGTCTGTCATGTCTCACCCCATGCCACCGATAGCTGCCAGGCGGGCGGGTGCCCGGCGGGCGGCCTGTGCCAGCGGGAGGACTTCTACGCCTGCGCGGGCCGAAACGCCCTCGACATCATCGGCTTGTGCGAGTGCACGGCCCCTATCGAAGGGGGGGCGAGCGTTTGCGTCAGCACCGCGTCGCTCGACTGCAACCACACCTGCACCTCGAGCAGCAGCTGTGGCGCGGGAGCAGTCTGCATCGCCAATGGCGAATTCTGCGGCTGCGAAGAGACCGTGGTGGGCTTCTGCGGCACGCTCTGCAGCCAAGGGTGCGGCGCGAACTGCCGCCAGGGGGCGCCCTCGCGGGCCCATCGCCAGACGGGGAGCGCGTGGAGGGAGGTGCTGGCGCCGAAGCTCGGCGGGCGAGAACGATCGCACCACCGCTAGGCTGGCGTGTTTTGATCCAGCGGAGCCGGCATCGAGACGCTGGCTCCGCGCATTGCAGCGGCGCGCGGACATGCGAAGAAATAGGCGATCAACTAGGCGATTTTCACCGATGCGGGCCGGATCGTCACGCGGTAGGGTGGGGTGGGGTTCCAGCCTATGTACCGAGCATGCGTCGGGCATCGATGGCGTCGGCTCGTTGGGACTTCCTCACAGCGAAGGACAATTCCCCATGGATGCGAACGAACTCGTCGCGGTGGTCCGCACCGTCGTCAGCAAACCCTCGCGCCGCGCCGTCGGCCGTGGCCTCGCCGCGCTCGTGGCTGGCACCATGCTCAGTTCCCTGGCCGGGCTCGGTGAGACCGGGGCGGGAGGCAAAGGCGGCGGAGGCAAAGGCGGCGGCGGCAAGGGCGGGGGCGGCGGCAAAGGTGGAGGTGGCAAGGGCGGCGGGAAGGGTGGCGGCAAAGGCGGGGGCAAGGGCGGCGGGAAGAACCCACCACCGCCGCCGCCGCCTCCGCCTCCGCTCTGCGGGAGTTTCCCCTGCTTTGCGGGGCAACACTGCTGTTTCAACAGCTATTGCTGCCCTGACGGACACGCCTGCGATTCCGGCGCGGCACGATGCTGCAACCCGGCGACATCCTGCTGCGCCCCTAAGAAGCCGTGCGGCGGCGAGTGCTGCACGGAGAACCAGGGGTGCGATTTCTTTGCGGGGACATGCTGTGCCCAGGAAGATGTCTGCGGGACACGCTGTTGCAAGGCGACGGAAACGTGCACGTTCCCTCCGGATCCCGACGCTCCGGAGTGCTGCCCCACGAATCGAACCTGCGGCACGAAATGCTGCCCGGAAAGCACTGAGGCGGTCAACGAATGCTGCGCGGGCAACAACGGCATCATCCTCTGCTGCTACGGCAATCGGGTCTGCGGGCACGACCAGGACGGCAACGCCAGTTGCTGCGATCCGGGCAAGACCCCCTGTGGCGGTTCCTGTTGCGGTCCCGATCCAGGCGGCAAATGCTGCAAGTCGACTGGAGCCAACCCGTTCTACTACTGCTGCGCGCCAAACCTCAACTGCAAGCCCAGCGCCGGGAATACGTGCCAGCAATAGCACGGGGATGCGGGCGGAAGCTGCCGTTTCGGGCGGGATCACAGGATCAATCGCCCCGAGCTCATCAAGTCGCCGCAGCGGCGAGGAGTCATCACATGGAGATCGCCCAATTTGACGCTCTGGCTCGCGCCCTCCAGGCCGCGCCTTCCCGCCGCGCCCTCATCGGGGCGGCGCTCGCCGGCCTGCTTGGTCTCGCTTCCCGCGACGACGCCGAAACGCGTAAGCGTAAGAAGCACCGCCGCTGCAAGACGCCGTGCGCGTCCTGCCAGCGCTGCGCGAAGGGCAAGTGCAAACCCCAACCGGACGGCGGCGCCTGCGGTGCGGGGAGCGTGTGCGCCGGCGGCTCCTGCCGCTCCGTTCCGCCCACCTGCAGCGACGGCCTCCGCAACGGCGACGAAACGGACATCGACTGCGGCGGCTCCTGCCCGAGCAGCTGCGCCAACGGCCAGACGTGTGCCGCGGACAAGGACTGTGACAGCGGGCACTGCGTGTCATTGGTCTGCCGTGAGTGCGCGATCACGGGGAACTGTGCGCCAGGCCGGATATGCACCGGTGGCGCCTGCTGCACGGTCGACGGGTTCGAGGCCGAGCACGCCTGCACGGATAACGGGCAGTGCTGCAGCGGGAACTGCGCGACCCACGCCTTCGGCCGCACCTGCCGGCCTGCCGGCTGCCTCCCCACCGGCGGCGACTGCTCGGCCGGCGCGACCGCCTGCTGCAGCTTCACCTGCAGCGGGACGTGCCAGTAGCCGCGATGAGCGAAGACCGCCGCCGCGTCCGCCGGCTTGCCGTGATGCCGGATTCCAAGCACTGCCCAGTTCCGGCGCAGCCGCGATCGATCGCCGCGCCGGGCGATCGACCTCTCGGTAATCCGCGGTGTGGGGTAGAGGCGGTTCACGGCGACGTCCGGGCCGATGGCTACCGGCGGAAGCTGTAAGGAGTCGACAGATGAGGTTACAACGACGATCCGGACGACTCGCCGGCAACCTTGCCGTCGTCATGCTGATCGCGCTTTCGACAGTGCTATGGGCCATTGGTGACGCAGCGGCCCAGGACGGCGGCGGCCGCACGCTGGCCCTCTTGGCGGCGCGCTGTCCCGCCAACTACGTCGGCACGGCCGCCGCCGACGAGTGCGACGATGCGCCCATGCCCGGCGTCGGATTCCGCGTTGGCCGGCCCTCCACCGACTTCTTCGTCACGGCCTCCACCGACGCCGCGGGCCTCGTGGCCTTCGACATCACCGATTTGCCGCTGCGCGGGACGATCCGCCTCATCGAGGAGCTGCCACCACAGACCGCGCGCATCGTCGTCTACTGCGTCGATGAGGGCGGCGCTCCCGTGCCGCTCACCTACGTCGTCGCCGATGGCAACGTCCCCCCAATCATGGTGGCGGACCTCGCCGTCGGCGAAAGCGGCGATGTCGCCTGCGACTGGTACAACGTCGCCTTCGGATAGGCGATGGTCACCGATGTCATCACCGCCGCCGGAGCGTAGAGTGGCCTGGACGCGGTCGCTGCCATTGCCGTAACGCGCCTCCGCGCTCGGGCTGGGCGCGCTGGCCGCCCTACGCGGCGATCCCGACGCCGCGGCCAGGAAGAGGAAAGGGAAGGGCAAATGCATTTGCCCGAAATGCAACCCGCCCAAAAAATGGCGCCCGAAGCCGCTGCCGTTCTGTGCCTTCAAGAACGAGTGCGTGGCGGACGCCCCCTGCCAGGCGTCAGGGCCGGCCTGCTTCTGCTGGCGGCGGGCCGACGCCGGCCACATCGGGGAGCCGCTCTGCGGCCAATCGGGAAGCACCGTCGCGGATTGCGCTGACTGCCCCGGCGGCACGACTTGCGTGATTACGGGCGGGACCTGCGGCAGCGCTTTCCTCTGCGCGCTCCCCTGCCCCGATCCTATCCCGTAGCGGGATCGGCCACGTCTCGCGGCGAAACCGCGCCCGCCGACTCCCCTTCCATGCCGGAATCAGCGGAAGATGCTTCACTTCCTCCAACAGGGAACGGATGCCGCGCCGGGGCGGTCGTGCAGATCGCCCCGGCGCGAGCGATGGAAGAGGGAGCGGCAAGCCAGCATGGCAGAGAGACTCACGGGCAAGGTGGCGATCGTCACCGGGGCGGCGAACGGCATCGGCCGCGCCATCGCCGAGCGCTTCGGCGCGGAGGGGGCGAGCGTCGTCGTCTCCGACATCGACGCGGCGGGGGCGGAGAAAGTGGCCGCGGCAATCGCCGGCGCGGGCGGTACGGCGGTCGCTGTCGCCACCGACGTGGCGCAGAAAGCCGCCATCGACGACCTCTACGATCGGACGCTGCAGCAGTTCGGCACGGTCGATATCGTGGTCAACAGCGCCGGGCTGACCAATACCGAGCGCCACTTCCTCGACGGCGACGAGACCTGGTGGGACCAGATCCACGACGTCAATCTCAAAGGCTCTTTCCTCAGTGGCCTGCGCGCGGCGAACCATATGGCCCGGGACGGCGGCGGGGTGATCATCAACGTCTCCTCCGGCGGCGCCACCCGCGCCCATCGCGGCAACGCCGCCTACGACGCCACCAAAGGGGGCATCGAAGCCCTCACCCGAGCCATGGCCGTCGACCTCGCCCCCTACGGCGTGCGCGTCAACGCCCTGATCCCCGGCTCGATCGACGCCCGCGGCATGGACCCGGCGGTGAAGCAGGAGCGGGGCAAGGCCATCCCCATGGGCCGCGTCGGCGAGCCCTCCGAGATGGCCGGGGCGGCCGTCTTCCTCGCCTCCGACGACGCCGGCTACGTCACCGGCCAGATGATCGCCGTCGATGGCGGCATCCTGGCGGCGATGCGTTCTCCCCAAGCCGACATCTTTCCGCCGTCGAAGTTCCCGGACGTGAGTCGGGAGTCGTAGGTCAGGAGTCGGGAGTCATAAGACGGCAAGACGGCAAGGCGGCAAGATCGCATGTAGGGGCGACGCCTGCGTCGCCCGCTGCCCCAGGGTGGCAAGAGAGGGACCCGCGGCGTGCGTTTATTGGAAGCGGCTTTCGTAGACAATCAGCCCCCCCCCTTCGGCGTTTTTCCCTCACCCCCAGCCCCTCTCCCAGTGCGCTGGGAGAGGGGAGCGTTGCTGCTGGCCGGAGGTTCATTTCCGGAACGAATTTCGACGTCAACACACCCCTCTCTCACCGCACTGGGAGAGGGGCTGGGGGTGAGGGCAGCCGCTGAGGGTGAGATCGCTCAATGACCACCCCACATCACCAATCCCTCCGCGCCGGCGTCGACATCGGCGGCACCTTCACCGATCTGGTCATCTGCGACGATGCCACTGGCGAGTTCGTCGTCGGCAAGACCCTCACCACGCCGGACGATCCCTCCCGCGCCATCGAGACCGGCCTGGCCGAGACACTGGCCAAGGCCGAGCAGCCGATCAACGCTGTCGGGCAGATCATCCACGGCACCACGCTCGTGACCAACGCCTTGATCGAGCGCAAGGGCGCGCCGACCGCTATGCTAGCCACCGAGGGCTTCCGCGATTCGCTGGAGATCGGCCGCGAGCATCGCTACGTCCTCTACGACATTCAACTGGAGATGCCGAAGCCACTCGTGCCGCGCTACCTCCGCTTCGGCGTGCCGGGGCGCACCCTGGCTGATGGATCGACGCTGGCAGGCCACGACCTCGACGAGGCGTACGTCGAGCGCCTGGCGAAGGAGCTCGATGCGGCGGGAATCGAGGCCATCGCTATCGCCTTCCTCAACAGCTTCGCCAATCCGGAGCTGGAGCGGCGGGCGCGAGAAGCCGTCCATCGCGCCGCTCCCGAGATGCGTGTCTCGATCTCCTCCGACGTCGTGCCGGAGATCCGGGAGTACGAGCGGACCTCCACCACCGTCGCCAACGTCTACGTCCAGGCCCGCGTCGAGCGCTATCTCAGCGATCTCGAGGAGCGGCTGGAAAGAGCCGGCTTCAGCGGCTCGCTCTTGCTGATGATCTCCTCCGGCGCATTGGCCACCGTCGAAACCGCCGCCCGCTTCCCGGTGCGCCTGCTGGAGAGCGGCCCGGCGGGAGGCGCCCTGGCGGCCGCGGCCTTCGGCGCGGCGGCGGGCTACGACTCGCTTCTCTCCTTTGATATGGGCGGCACGACGGCCAAGTTCGCGGTCATCGACCGCGGCGAGCCGCTGCTGGCGCACGGCTTCGAGGTCGATCGCCGCTACCGCTTCAAGAAGGGTTCCGGGCTGCCGATCAATCTGCCAGTGATCGAGATGATCGAGATCGGCGCCGGCGGCGGCTCCATCGCCCGCATCGATTCGTTGGGCCTGCTCAAGGTCGGCCCCGATTCGGCCGGCGCCGATCCGGGGCCCGTCTGCTACGGCAACGGCGGCACGCAGCCGACCGTCACCGACGCCGACCTCGTGCTCGGCTACCTCGATCCCGGCTTCTTCCTCGGCGGCGCGATGGCGCTGGGCGTCGACGCCGCGCGCGAGGCGATCGGGCGCACAATCGCCGAACCGCTCGGGCTTTCCGTCGAAGAAGCCGCCTGGGGCATCCACCAGATCGTCAACGAGGGGATGGCCGGCGCGGCCCGCGTGCATACGCTGGAACGGGGCGGCGATCCGCGCCGGCTGCCGGCCTTCGTCTTCGGCGGGGCGGGGCCGGTGCATGGTTACCGGGTGGCGGCCGCGCTCGGCTCGCCAACTCTGATCGTCCCCTCCGGCGCCGGGGTGATGAGCGCCATCGGCTTCCTGGCGGCGCCGATCGCCTTCGACTTCGCGCGCACCTTCCCCGGCCGCCTCGCCGCGCTCGACTGGGCGCGCGTGAGCGGCCTCATCGTCGAGATGGAAGAAGAGGGCACCGATCTGCTGAAGAGCGCGGGGGTGCCGGGGCGCGACATCGCCCACCGCCGCTTCGCCGAGATGCGCTACGTCGGGCAGGGGCACGAAGTGCGCGTGCCCCTGCCGCCCGGGCCGCTCACCCCCGGCGGCGTGGCCGCCCTGCGCGAGGCGTTCGAGAGCGAATACGTGCGCCTCTACGGCCGGCTGGGGCCGCCCGTCGCGGTCGAGGCCATCACCTGGCGGGTCATCTCCTCCGGGCCGAAGCCCGATTTGCATCTTTCCACCGCATCCGAAGCCAGCGGCAATGTGGGCGCCGCCCGCAAGGGGACCCGCCGCGCCTACATGCCGGAAAATGGCGGCATGACCGACGTGCCGGTCTACGATCGCTACCGGCTCGGCCCGGGTGCGACATTTCGGGGCCCGGCCATCATCGAGGAACGCGAGTCGACCACCGTGATCGGGCCGCGCGCGCCGATCTCCGTTGACGCCGAGGGAAATCTGGTCGTGGAAGTCGAGGAACCGCATGCCCGCTGAGCCGTATCGCTTCGATCTCGAGACGCCGACAACGGCCCATCCCGTAGGCGCGCCGCCGTTCCCCGACGAGCGCCCGCCCGCGCTCGATCCGGTCACCCTGGAAGTCCTCTGGAACCGCCTGCTGTCGGTGGCCAACGAGCAGCAAGCCGCGCTGATGAGGACCGCCTTCAGCACCGTCGTGCGCGAATCGCAGGATCTTGCCTGTGGAGTCTTCGACACCCGCGGCCAGATGATGGCCCAGTCGGTCACCGGCACGCCGGGTCACATCAACCCGCTGGCCACCGGCGTGCGCCACCTCCTGGCCGCCTACCCGCCAGAGACGCTCGGCCCCGGCGACGTGCTGATCACCAACGACCCCTGGATGACCTCCGGCCAGCTCAACGACTTCACCGTGTTGACGCCGATTTTCCGCAACGACCAGATCGTGGCCTACTTCGGCAACCTCTGCCACGCGGCCGACATCGGCGGCCAGGTCTTCTCCGGCGAGGCGCACGAGATCTACGAAGAGGGCTTGCGCGTCCCGGTGACGAAGCTCTTCGATCGCGGCGAGCCGAACCACGAGCTACTGAAGATCGTGCGCGCCAACGTCCGCCTGCCGGACGAGACGGTCGGCGATCTCTACGCCCAGGCCTCCTGCAACGACGTAGGCGGGCGGGCATTGCTCGTGATGATGGACGAGTTCGGGCTCGACAGCATCGACCCCCTCTCCGACGAAATCATCGCCCGCTCCGAGAAGGCGCTGCGCGAGGCCATCCGCGAGCTGCCCGATGGGGTCTACACCAACGAGGTCTGGAGCGACGGCTTCGAGGAGCCGATCGTCATCGTCGTCACCCTCACCGTCAAAGGCGACGAGATCGACATCGACTTCACCGGCTCCTCGCCGCAGAGCGGGCGGGGCATCAACGTGGTGCTCAACTACACCCATGGCTACGCCTCCTTCGCGGTGAAGGCGGCGATCGCGCCCGACGTGCCGCATAACGAGGGCGCCTTCCGCCCGGTGCACGTCTCCGCGCCGGCAGGGTGCATCCTCAACTGCCAGGAGCCCGCGGCGGTGGCGGCGCGCCATCTGGTCGGCCATTTCGTGCCCAGCGCCATCTTCGGCGCGCTGGCGAAAGCGCTGCCGGTGCGGCTGCTGGCGGGCGGGGCCGATCCGATCTGGCTCAGCGTCTGGCGGGGCATCAATCCTTCCAGCGGCGAGCCCTTCATGAGCGCCATCTTCCAGGTCGGCGGCACGGGAGCGCGGGCCACCAAAGACGGCCTGAATACGACCGGCTTCCCCTCCGGCGTGGCCGGGGTGCCGGCCGAGGTGATCGAGAGCCTCACGGGGCTGGTGCAATCGCGGCGCGAGCTGCGCACCGACTCCGGCGGCGCGGGCCAGACCCGCGGCGGGCTGGGCCAGGCCACCGACTGGTGGTATCGCGGCGAAGGGCCGTGGAGCGTCTCGGCGATGATCGACCGCACGAAGTTCCCGGCCCAGGGCTTTGCCGGCGGCGGCCCCGGCGCGCTCGGCCAGTTCTCGGTTGATGGCTGCACGCTCCGCCCGAAGACGGTGGAATCACTCGAACCGGGCCAGACCGTCCTCCTCGCCCCACCCGGCGGCGCCGGCTTCGGCGATCCCTTCCAGCGCCCGGTCGAAGCTGTCCTCGCTGACGTCGTCTCCGGCTACGTGTCCTTGGAAGGCGCGGCGCGGGATTACGGCGTCGCCGTGCGCTACCTCGGCACGCCCGATCAGCTCGTGCGATTGCCGCGGGATTACGCGGTGGACGAGGCGGAGACGGAGAGGTTGCGTGCTGGGCGCTGAGAGAAAGGACCGACGTCGCGCGCGAGGGCGATTGGACTAGACAACCTGACGGGGAGTTGCGGGGTGCGCATTGCCGTGTCGGGAACGCACATCACCGGCAAATCGTCTCTCGTCGAGGCGCTGGGCGCCTGCCTGCCGAACCACATAATCATACCCGAACCCTACGTCCTCCTGGAGGAGCGGGGGTATGCGTTCGCGCATCCTCCCACCGTCGACGATTTCGTCGTGCAGTTGAGACAGTCGCTCATGACCCTGCGGCGCCGATCGTCGAACCTCATTGTCGATCGGTGCCCCTTGGACTTTCTGGGCTACATCTATGCCAGCCCCGATGCGGATCGGTTCGATCTCGCTGCCTGGCAAGGGGAGATTGAGCGCGCAATGCGGAGCCTCGATCTCGTGGTCGCGATCCAGGCTGACCCCACGCATGATCCGGCCGTGCCCGACGAAGATTTGGAATTGCGTCTCGCTATCGACGGCATTCTGCGAGAAATCGTTGACGGGGATAGCCTCGATCTCTGCGAAAACGTCGAGATTCTATCGCTCGGCGGTCCATGGAACCGCCGGTTAGAAAGCGTGTTGGCGCATATCACCACGCGAGAGAAACGCGCGTAGACGGCGCTTTGCCGAAGGAAACGTCTAGCGGGCTTTCATCCTTCGTATGAGAACGCAGAGCGATGAGAGCCCTCGCTCGTTGGAATCACCCGGTGTTCGCGATGGTCCCTGGTGCTTCCCCGTGCGTCCGGGCGCAGACTTGAGGGCGGTCGTCACTCGACTATGCGTTTCCCGATAGCACCCATGTAGCGTCGTCCGTGGCCGGCTCACACAATCGCTGTCAACCCGCTCGAGGTGGATAGAACTACCGTTTTCCACGGGGTTCGCTTCGCTGTAGGCTGAATTCCAACTTGGGGAGAGGTCCCGTCAGGAGGTCAGCCGCCGCAGGCCGCCGCCCGTCCAATGAGAAACGCCTTCTCGCGCTCGTTGCGGGTCAGACCGGCCGCCTGCTCGAAGTGAATCTTTGCTTCGGCCAGCCGCCCGGCCCGGAAGAGAAAATCGCCTTTGGCCGCCGGCAGGGGAGCGTAGTTGCGCAGGGCCGCGGCGTGCGCGATCTCGTCGACGAGCTGCAAACCCGCCTCCGGGCCGAAGGCCATGCTGTGGGCGATGGCCCGATTCAGCGCGACCACCGGCGACGGCATGACTTCACCAAGGGTGTCGTAGAGCGCCGCCATCCTCGTCCAGTCCGTCTCCTCCGCCGTGCGCGCCCTGGCGTGGCAAGCGGCGAGCGCGGCCTGCAAGGCGTAGGGGCCATTGGCGCCGCCTAGGGCCTCAGCCCGTTCCAGGGCGGCCAGGCCCCGGTGGATCAGAAGCTGGTCCCAGCGGGCGCGGTTCTGTTCGGTCACGGGAATAGGCGAGCCGTCCGGCGCGGTGCGGGCGGCCAGCCGCGAAGCCTGGATTTCCATCAGCGCGAGCAGACCGAAGACCTCCGGCTCGTCAGGCATCAGGCCGGCGAGGATGCGGCCCAGGCGCTGGGCCTCGGCGCACAGGGCCGGGCGAATCAGGTCCTCGCCGGCGGTAGCTGAATAGCCCTCGTTGAATATCAGGTAGATGACCTCCAGCACCGAGGGCAGCCGCTCCTCTCGCTCCCGACCGCGCGGAACCTCGAAGGTCAGGCGGGCGTTGCCCAGCGTCCTCTTGGCGCGAACGATGCGCTGGGCGATAGTCGCTTCACTGGAGAGGAAGGCGCGGGCGATCTCGTCGGTAGTCAGCCCGCCGATCAGGCGCAGGGTCAGGGCCGCCCGCGCCTCCGGGGACAGCACTGGATGGCAGGCGATGAAGATCAGGCACAGCAAATCGTCGCGGATTTCGTGGTCTACCGCCGCTTCGATCTCTTCGATACCGGGATCGTGGTGATCCTCCAGGTCCCGGCCGATCTCGGCCTGCTTGCGCGCGAGGGTCTGGTTGCGGCGAAACCCGTCGATGGCCCGCCGCTTGGCCACGGCCATCAGCCAGGCGCCAGGGTTGTTCGGCACTCCCGTTCTTGGCCATTCGGACAGGGCGGTCACCGCGGCGTCCTGGGCCAGCTCTTCGGCCAGGCCCACGTCGCGCACCATCCGCGCCAAACCCGCGATGAGCCGGGCGCGTTCGATCCGGAAGACGGTCTCGATGGCCTGATGCGTTTCGCGTTCGGTCGCCGCCATGGCCCCACCGTAGCAAGGAGGGAAAGGCACGGCAAGTCACGGCGGCGACCGGCGGGACCTTAGCGGCTGGCCGCCTTGGCGCGAATCCGGTCCTCCTGCTCGGCGAGTTCCGGCGTCAGGGCCTCGCCGAAGTCGGCATTCTCGAAGACCGGCCGGATTTCGATCTCGCTGGGGCCGAGCATCGGATTCGGGCAGCGCTTCACCCACTCGACCGCCTCGGCCATGTCCTTGACCTCCCACAGCCAGAAGCCGGCCACCAACTCGCGGGTCTCGGCAAACGGACCGTCGGTGACGGTGCGGCTGGGGCCGTCAAAGGTGACACGCTTGCCCTTGACTGAAGGATGCAAACCCTCGCCGGCCAGCATGATGCCAGCGTTGACCAGCGCTTCGTTGTACGTGCCCATGGCCTCCAGGAGCTCGGTCGAGGGCATGATGCCCGCTTCGCTGTCATCCGTCGCCTTCACCATAACCATTACCCGCATCGTCGTCTCTCCTCTGCTCCATCAAGGCCCCACGGCCTCTGTATCTAGACGACGAACGAGCTTCGACGAAATCGACATCTCGCCAAGTCGTTTCGGACGGAATTAGGTTGGGAGCAACTTCCGCGTGACCCTCCATGGCGAGTGGAGCGCCTTCGGCCGCGCCCTCGACATCCCAGTCGGAACCCGCTCCCCCGGTTCGCCCCGCGTGACGAAACACCGCGCCGCGGCCCGCTCTCCTTACATCAACGTTTCCGCCAGATTCGCAAGCCGGTCAAGCAGGCGCGGCAACGCGTCCGACATGACAGCCCGCCTCCGGTTCAGCCCGGTTTAGCGGGCTTTCGTTGGGTAGCCGGAGGTCTTTCAGCCTCCGGCGGCAGAGGCGACGCCGCTCAGGGCGCGTCAAGTCCTTGGGATGTCGCCAGTGTCATGGAGACGCGGCTCGCGCGCTTCTGATGCGTTGGTTACCATGGCGCTCAACCCGTCACCTATCACCCGTCACCCATCACCCGTCACCCGTCACCCGTCACCCATCACCCTATGACCCGATCACCGCTGCGCCAGCGCAACTTCGCCCTCCTCTGGTTCGCCGGGCTCATTTCCTATGCCGGCGACTGGATGCTGATCGCCGCGCTGCCGGTCTCCCTCTATGAGCGCACCGGCTCGACGCTCGCCGCCGGGCTGATCTGGATCGTCTATCCCCTCTCCGGGCTCCTCTTCGGCTCAGTCGCTGGCGTCTTCGTCGATCGCTGGGACCGCCGGCGGACGATGATCGCCGTTAACCTGTTGCAAGCGGCGCTGATGCCCTGCCTCCTGCTGGGGGTGCGCACCGATGCCCTTTGGGTGCTCTATGTGGTGGCCTTCGCCGAGGGCGGGCTGGGGACCTTCATGTACCCGGCGGAGAGCGCGCTGCTGCCCCGGCTCGTTGGCGAGGATCGGCTGGTCACGGCGAACGCGTTGAACGCGCTCAACGACAACCTGGCCCGCATCGCTGGCCCGGCCATCGGCGGGCTCCTTCTGGCCAGCACCGGGCTCGCGGGCGCCGTGCTCGCCAATGCCGCGTCGTATCTCGCGGCCGCGCTGCTGATCGCGCTCATCGCCCTTCCCGGCGGCGCCCAGCCGCCCACGCCTGAGGTCGGCGAAGACGTCGTCGCCGCGGGATGGACGAGCGTCTGGCGCGAGTGGCTGGATGGTCTGCATCTGATCCGGACCAACCGGCTGCTCCAGGTCCTGCTCCTGGTGATCGCCGTTGGCACGCTCGGCGACACCCTGAATTCGCCGATCATCGTCCCCTACCTGGTCGAGGTGGTCGCTGGCGGCTCCGCGCTCTTCGGCTTGGTGCTCGCCGTGCGCGGCGTCTCCGGGCTGCTGGGCGGGGTCGTGGTGGCCCGATTCGGTCAACGGATCGCGCCGCCGCGGTTGCTCGGCTGGAGCCAGATCGGGATCGGCGTAGGGTTTCTGGTCATCGCCAACGTCCCGAACATCCCGGTCATTCTTATCGTGCAACTGGCGTTGGGCCCGGCGATCGCCGGCTGGCTGGCCAGCCAGCAGACGCTGTTGCAAACCTCGGTCGCGGATCGCTACCGGGGCCGGCTCTTCGGCGCGGTCGGCGCCACGGCCTCGCTGATGGGCTTGCTCGGCGTCGGTCTGGGCAGCGTCCTGGGCCAGATCGTGGGCCTCGTGCCCGTCTTCAACCTCTCCGCGCTGCTCTACGCCGCCGCCGGCGTGATCGCCCTGCTGCTCTTGCAACCACACTTCAGGGCAGAAACCGAGGCCGATTGAGCGAACCACCCGACGCGCCCCGCATCCCTACGGAAGTCACATCTTACCGCGCCTGCCCCCCTACCCCCTACCCCCCTACACGCTATTGTCACAAAAGCCGCCGCTGCCTCCCGTGCAGACCAGGTTGTTGCAGCAGTCGGCATCCACTCCGCATGCCCCGTAGCGCTGCTGGCAACAATGGTGGCCACCCAGCTCCGGCACCAGCCCGCAAGCCATCGCCGCGCAGCAGAGTTTGCGATCGTTGCCGGGATTGCACTTGGTGTTCAGCTTCTCGCATTGCCGCTTCCGCCGCTGCTTCGGCGCCTTCTTGCGCTTGGCGACCGTGCCATCTCGCGCCGCCAATCCCAGCCAGCCCGTGATCGCCGCGGCGGCAACAACGCCAAAGCGGCGTCGAGTCCAGGCATCGAACCGCGAGCCATCCATCTGGTCCGTCCTCCGTTGCCGCATCGCAACGCCTCGTGTCGAGTCGGCTGCGACGCCATCGCGACCCGAGCGGGGATCATAGCAATCGGGAACGAACGCCGTGCCCAGGCCCCGGCGTTCACGCTCCCGCGTTCACCGCCTCGCTCCGGACCTGTTCGAGCACGTTGAGCCGCTCGCAAAGCCGCCTGGATTCTTCGCGCAGACCATCGACCTCGGCGAACAGGCCCTGAATTGCCGCCAGCGCCACCCCCTGGCCATCCAGCGGATGAATATGCCGGTCGTCGGCGCCAACGCTGAAGGCCGCCCTGAAATCCTGCGCCATCGGCCCGATGTGGCGGATCGACGCGTCATCAATCGTGTAGTTCCAGGTAGAGATCGGCAGGTCGCGCAATCGCTGGAGCATATCCGCCGGATCGACAGAGCCGAAGTTCGCCTTCAGCTTCCTGTCGCTCTCGAACACGACGCAGGCGCCAGCCCCGCAGAAGTAGGTCCCGCAACACTCCGGGTCTCCGGTACAGGAGGCCCCCGGCGGGCGGCAGCACCGCGTGCCCTGGAGTCCATCGATGGGTTGGCATGCGAGACCACTACAGCACCTTCGGTTCCCACCAACAGCGCACGAATCGCGGATCCGCTTGCAGCGCTTTTTGCGCTTCTTCCTGGCGTCCGCGTCGCGGCTCGCGGCGAACCCGAGGGATGAGGCAACGGCCCCGCCCAGGGCGATGCCAAAACGACGGCGGGTCCAGGCATCGAATCGTGAGGCATCCATGGGAACCTCCTCTGCCGTGCTTGACGAGAATGTGCGATCAGCGTATCACGGAGGGTGACGGAGGACGGAAGACGGCGGACGGGCTCCGTTCGACTTCCGACATCCGACTCCCGACTCCCGACTCCCGACTTCGGAGCAATGCCATGTTAAGAAGAACATTCCTCGCCACCGCCGCGGCCGCCGCGTCTTCCCTGCCTTTATGGAGATGGACATTCGCGCGAGCCACACCTGATCCGGCAACCTCATTGCCAGAAGGAGCCAGCATGGCGAACATTCCCTCGCGCACCGGCTACGCCCCGATCAACGGCCTCCAGATGTACTACGAGATCCACGGCCAGGACAGCGGCGGCGTGCCGCTGCTCCTGCTGCACGGCTCCATGGGTTCGCTCGACATGTTCCGGCAGTTGCTGCCCCTCTTCGCGCAGAGCCGCCAGGTGATCGCCGTCGACCAGCAGGCGCATGGGCGCACCGCCGACATCGACCGCCCGTTGCGCTACGAGCAGATGGCCGACGATGCCGCCGCCTTCCTCCGCTACCTCGATGTCGACCAGGTCGACGTCTTCGGCTTCAGCATGGGGGCCGGCATCGCCCTGCAGCTCGCCATCCGCCACCCCCGGCTCGTGCGCAAGCTGGTCGATTCCGCCGCCACCTACTCCAACGACGGCATCTATCCCGAGGTGCTGGCCGGCCTCGAGAGCGCGTTCACGCCCGAAGCCTTCTCCGGCTCTCCGATTGAGGCTGCCTACGCCGAGATCGCGCCGGACCCGGACGACTTCCCCACGCTCGTCGCCAAAGTGCAAGGCCTGACGCGAGACTTCGCGGGTTGGCCGCGCGAAGCCGTCCAGGGCATCGCGGCGCCCCGGTTCATCATCATCGGCGACTCCGACATCGTCCGCCCCGAGTACGCCGTCGCCATGTTTCGCCTCTACGGCGGGGGCGTGCCGGGCGGTTTTGTGGCCATGCCCTCCTCCCAGCTCGCCGTGCTCCCAGGCACATCGCACACCATGATCATCACCCGCACCGACTGGCTGCACTCGATGATCACGGCGTTCCTGGACGCTCCCGGGTGACGGGGGGGTGATAGGGTGATGGGGTGATGGGGTGATAAGGAGAACGACGGGACGCCGCGTGGGGATCGCTCGTCGTACCACCTATCACCCTATGACCCTATCACCCTCCGTCACCGAACTCCTCGGCGGTGAGCCCATAGACGAGCTCGTCGTGGTGCAGGCCAGCGGAGAAGACCGTGCGCAGGATGCGGCCTTCAAATTGGAAACCGAGCGCTACGTGGAGCCGGATCGACGCCTCGTTGAAGCTAAAGACGCGGACCGTGAC
>JBBRVX010000013.1:0-43279 GCA_038246475.1 Thermomicrobiales bacterium
GCGCCATCGTTGTGATGGCGCGGCCAGATCGCATCGTCACTAGAGCGGCTGAAGACGAGTCGCTTCGACCTGGGCAAGCGTGTTCTGGAGGCGGTTGTACGCCTTGCGCTGCTTCTTGTTCCGCTTGTAGCCCGGAGCGGTCAGGTTCCTGGTCTCATCCTTGTCGTTCTTGAGGTCGTACATCTCCCACTGGATGGGCGTGTTGCTGTCGTCCGCGTCGTAATACTTGGCCAGCTTGTATCGCCCCTCGCGGATGCTGGTGATGTGGTTCGGCGGCTGCACGTAGGGGCCAGAGGCCTGGCCGGCCTGCCAGTCGTCGAAGGTGAAGACGATGTACTTTTGCGCGCTCTTCTTCTTTTTCGGCTTGCGGACGACTGGCGAGTAGTCGACGCCTTGCCAATCCTGGCGCGCGCTCTGGGGCACGCCGAGCAGGCTGGCCATGGTGGGCAGGAAGT
Organism: Thermomicrobiales bacterium; assembly: GCA_038246475.1. Taxonomy (GTDB): domain Bacteria; phylum Chloroflexota; class Chloroflexia; order Thermomicrobiales; family UBA6265; genus JACCXM01. Next base: position 456 of record JBBRVX010000013.1, read on the forward strand.
CGACGTGCGAAACCATTGCGTTGGACGACTCTCTCTTGGAAAAGAGCTTCGGATTGGAAAAGACCAGCGGCACCCGCAACGTCTCCTCGTAGAAGTTGAACATCTTCTGGCGCAGGCCGCCGTGGGCCATCCCCATTTCGCCATGGTCGGAGGTCTTGATGACCAGGGTGTCGTCGAGCAACCCCTCCTCTTCGAGGGTATCCAGAATCTGGACCAGGTAGGCGTCGGATTCCTTGATCAGATTGCCGTAGAAGTTGAGGTAGTTCGTCTTCTTCTCGTCGGTGGGGAGTGGCCCGATGCCAGCCGAGAGGGCCAGGAATTGCGCCTGGGCGGTGGGCTTGGTGGGCAAGAGGTTCTCATGGACGGTCGAAGGGAGGCCGATGTTCCCGACCAGATCGGCGTCCGTATAGCCAGCGCCGGGCTGGTCGTAGATCATCGGGTAGGAGAGGACGTCGTGGGGGTTGACCAGGGAGACGATCAGGAAAAAGGGCTGCTCCTGCGCCGCCGCTGATTTCAGGTATTCGAGGACGCCCACCTGCCCATCCGGGACTTCTTCAGCGTTCATGTAGCGGCCGTCGTTGTTCGGGTCGCCGCCGCCGAACTGATCGATGTCCTGATTCGCCCCGGCGTCGGGCGGATCCCAACCCTGGAAGCCGTATTGGTTGACGTCGTTCTCCACCCAATCGGGTCCGGACTTCTTGACGAGGTGGAACTTCCCCTTGTAAGGGGTGGCATAGCCAGCCGCGCTCATGGCGGTGGCGACGTTCGGCAACACGTTCGGCAAGGGAAGCGGGACCTGGACATCGGGGTCGTTATTATCCTCTTCGAGGGTGTACTTCACTTGGTGCTGGGCCGGAAAGTAGCCGGTGAAGAGGGTGGCCCGGCTAGGTGAGCACATGCAGGAGTTGCAGAAGGCGTTGTTGAAAGTCAGGCCGTTCTGCTCCAACCGGGTGGCGCCGGGCAGATTTTCCGCCGCCCAGTTCTTGGGGAAGTGCATGATGGCGCGTTCCTGGTCGGTGATGAACATGACGACGTTCATACCGGAGAAATCGCGGCCGGATTTGTTCTTCTTCTTCTTGTTCTTGTTCTTCTTTTTCGCTTCAGCGTCGAGCACGGCGTCCCCGACGGCGATAGCGGGCAGGGCTACGCTGGCCTGCAACAGTTCACGTCGCTTCACAAGCTCTCACTCCTCACACGGTGGACCGAACCGACGCACACGAAACCTGGAGCGCGCGTGATCGCGCGGTGGATCACCGCCGCACTTTTTGGTTTTTACGGACTGCCACTATAGCAATGAATTGCGGGTTTCGGGAGGGACGCGGCCAAAGAGAGGACCAGCGGCAAAGGAACGGCTGTCGAAGCGGGAGAGATGCCGCCGCGGCTACTTGCTGGAATCGACGGGAAGACGGACAACAAAGGTCGATCCTTCTCCCTCGACGCTTTCCGCCCACGCCTCGCCGCCATGCAATTGGGCAAGCTCCCGCACGATCGCCAGGCCGAGTCCGGTGCCGGGGATGCCCTTCATTTCTCCGGATCGGGCGCGGTGGTAGCGCACGAAGAGGGTAGGGAGCTCTTCGGCGGCGATACCGATGCCGCGATCGGTAACGGAAAGACAGACGGCCGACCCATCTCGCGCCGTAGAAATGGTGATGGGCTCACCATCAGGCGAGTATTTGACCGCGTTGCCGACGAGGTTGACGATCATCTGGACCACCCGCTCGCGATCGGCCTGAACCGGCGGCAGGTCTGTCCCCAACTGAAAGTGGAACACACGGCGGGGGGCCATGTTACGCATGCGGTTCACGGTTTCAGTGACCAGCGCGTTCAGGTCGATGCTGTCGCGGCGCAGCACCAACCTGGTGGCTTCCAGGCGGTCGAGCAGGAGGAGGTCGTCAATCAGCCGGGCGAGGCGTTGCGCTTCGCCGCGGATAGCCCTGGCGGATTCAAGGAGGCTTTCGCTGCGCGCCTCTTCCATTTCGAGAAGATCAGCATTCCCCGCGATCACCGTGAGGGGGGTCTTGAACTCATGCCCCAGCAAACGCAAGAAACTGCTCTTGGCATGGTTGAGGTGCTCGAGATCGCGCCGAGCAGCCTCCTGGTGCCGTAGCGCTTCCTGCGCGGCGATGGCCGCCTCCGTGCGCTCGGTGACATCGCGTAGATTGCAGACAATCCCCTGGATAGCCGGATCTGCCAATCGATTGACCGCGACGACCTCCATCCAACGCCACGATCCGTCCTGATGGCGAAGACGGACTTCGCTCTGGGCGGGGAGACCTGGGGAGGCCGCTGCCCTGGCCAACATGGTCTGGGCATGGGGCAAATCATCAGGATGGTGCAGGGGGATGACGTCATGGCCCAGGACATCTTCAGGGGCATAGCCAAGCCGATCACACACCGCGGGATTGGCAAAGAGGCAGATGTGATCCTCGGTGAGCACCAAGATGATATCGGCCGAATGCTCGACGAGCGAAAGCGCAAGCGCTTCCCCCCACATCTTGGGTCGATTTCCGGCGCTCACCGAGTTCGCCCAATCGACCGCGAGATCAAAGCTCGTGCTCATACGACATCTCTTTCTATCCGGTGTGCTCACCACGCTGCCAGCCACCATGCGTCGATCACCGTTGACGCGAACCGTCGGTGGTTGCTCCCCTTCAGCCGCACCCGCCGAGAATTGGAGGAGGACGGTTCGAGGCTTTCTTGTTGAAATGGACTGCACTATTCGTGCCCGATACACCGCGATTCATGCCCTCTCATCGGCCTTTCGTCTACATAAATAATGATAAATGTAAAAGATTAACAAATATCATACCGAATACATGACGTCACTATCCGCTGGCGGCGCACGGGACAGGGGCCCAACGCCAAACACGGGCTGAGCACGGTGTTCAACACGTCGCGCTCAGGCCGCCATTGACACCGAGCACCTGGCAACGAACACCCGGCGCCCTGTTCCTCCCGATTGAGGTGTATCTGGGAAATTGTTGCAAGGCCCAAAACGTCGCGGCAGCATCACATAGATTCGAACAGAAGCGTCATGGAAAATAAGCGAGTCTTCATCTCCGCGGTGGCCGTTCACCTCTCCCGCGGCGGCCCGCGTGCGGCAGGACAACGCCGATCGACATGGTGGCGGAATGTTGACAGGCACGTTGGCCCTCACCCCACTCGCGGGCCGCCCTCCGGTCCTGCGCGCCGCAGAGATGACCCCGGCTCCAATGTCTCGTAGCCTTCGCCTACTTCGCCCTCTTCGCCTCGTTCTGATGCACACCTCATCGGTTCACCGATGGCTGCCGCCCGTTTGCGCGCACCCGATCCGGGCATGCGTCTGGAACCAACGTTTTAGATTGCGTGTTACTGGCTGGATGCTCCCGGCAACCGTAGGTAGAAGATCGACCCTTGCCCTTCGACGCTTTCGGCCCAGACCTTACCGCCGTGCAACTCTACGATATCGCGCACCACTGACAATCCCACGCCTGATCGGGCCACACCCACGACCGGTCCAGACCGGGCCCGGGAATAGCGCGTGAATATCGAATCCAGTTCACCAGCCGGGATACCGACCCCCGTGTCGGCAACGCTCAGAAGCAGGGCATTGCCGTCGCTCGCTGTTGTTATCGTCACCGGCCCACCTTCTGGTGAGAACTTGATCGCGTTGCCGGCGAGACTGCCGATCGCCTGAAGGATCCGCTGCGCATCGACATCGATTGGCGGCAGATGCGCGGCGAGAGCAAGCTGAATCTCGCGGTCCGGGTACTGCTCGCGCAACCGCGCCACGGCGTTTGCTGCCAGGGCGTTGAGATCGGCAGGTTGGCGCCGGAGCAACAGGCCCGTCGCGTCCTCTCGATCGGAGAGCAGCAGTTCCGCGATGAGGTTCGCCAATCGCCACGCTTCGGACTTGATCACCTGGACCGATTCGATGAGCGCGGCATCCCCGGCGTATTCCATCTCAATCAATTCGGCATTGCCCGCGATAGCGGTCAGCGGTGTCTTGAATTCGTGGTTGAGCAAGCGCAGGAAGTCACTCCGGGCATGCACGACCTGTTCGAGATCGCGACGGGCCGTCTCCTGCTCCTCCATGGCGCGAGCGGTGGCCAGCGCCGCTTCCTTCCGCACCGTAACGTCACGCAGGTTGCAGACGATGCCCCGAATCGCCGGATCATCGAGCCCGTTCATGGCCGACACGGCCATCCAGCGCCACGACCCGTTCCGGTGCATCAGGCGAACTTCGCACCTGGCTGGTTGACCCGGATGGGCCGCCGCTTCATCGAGCATTGCCGAGGCAAGGGGCAAATCGTCCGGGTGGTGCAGTGGAATGACATGCTGACCGAGGACCTCTTCCGGCGCGTACCCCAGGCTATCCCGGATCGCCGGATTGGCGAAGAGGCAGGTGTGGCTAGCGGTAAGCACCATGACCGCGTCCGCCGCGTTGTTCACCAGCGCGCGAGCCAACCCTTCACTCCAGACCAGGGGTGACGATGGCGCCGCTTCAGCGATGGAGGATAGGGATTCCTGGTGCATGGTCGACCTCAATCCTGGCGTGAAACTCGCCGAGGCATAGTGGCCCGCGATCACGAGGCCTGCCACAGAGCGATCGCGCTCGATCCGTACCGGAACGAACGGCCAACGCAATGGCGCGGCGGGAAGACCGACGCAATGCGTTGCCTCTCGCCACATTCGTGCCAGCGCACGTGCGGAGCGACCCATACCCGCGAACACCAGGGATGCGGACGACCATACTTCGATTTCAAGGCCTCATGCGGCTTGACTCGGCATGGCTGTCCGCTCACCTTCAGCGTTCAGTCAAGGCGCCCACGGTGGCCAGGGCGGGCTGCCTGCTATCCACCGACCATCACGCTCGCTCGTCAGAACGTCGCGCTCAGGCCGCCATCAACTCCGATCACTTGTCCGGTTACATAGCTATTCTGCTCGCTGGTCAGCCAGACGACGCTGGCGGCCACCTCGGCCGGCTCGGCGTGGCGGCGCAGCGGCAACTTGCCATGCCGGAGATAGACGGTGCGAAACCAGTCTGTATCGCGCTCGTGGATGCCGGCGCTCACGCTCAAGCGCGTGGAAATGAAACCGGGAGCGACGGCATTGACGAGGACGCCATGGGGCGCGAGATCGATGGCCAGGTTGCGGGTGGCCTGTTCCAGGCCGCCTTTGGCCGCGGCGTAGGCCAGCGCGGATTCGGCTGCAAATTGGCCATGAATTGAGGTAACGTTCACAATCCGCCCAAAATTTCGAGAGGCCATTCCGCGCGCGACCGCGCTCGCCAGCAGCACGGGGGCGGTCAGGTTGATGGCGATGATCTCGTTCCAGTCGCGAGGATCGAGACCAAGCGACGGCGTTTCTCGCCAGATGCCGGCATTGTTGACAAGGATATCGAGCGGTCCAATCTCGTGTTCGACCGCGGATACGAGGTCAGGCAGCGCGACAGGCTCGCCCAGATCCGTAGCGAAGAAGGCCACCTCCGCCGGCAGATCGAACACCTGCTCGCGGGCGACAGTCGCCACGATGGCGCCTTCGGCCAGGAAGCGCTCGACGATAGCGCGGCCGATGCCGTGAGTGCCGCCGGTGATGAGCGCGGTGCGATGGCTCAGGGTCATCTCGCGTCCCTCCGGTGCTGCTGACCGCGCGCATCAGGAGTCATCACGTCCTCTCCTTTAGCCAACAGGGCAGAGCGCGGCGACGCTGGGCCAGCTTCTCAAGCGGCCCAGCAGCCTACCAGACGTCGTGGTCCCGGCCGGCGGCACGGAGATCCTCGCGGAGCCGAAGGAGCGCGAGCTGCTTTTGCTTGGCTTCCAGCATAACGTCGAACCGGGCGGCGCCGGCGTCGGCGAGAAAGGCCAGAAAATCATCGCCATCGATCCAGTCGTCGTGTTGCCCGGGCTTGGCGGCGACGCTGACGCGCGCGCGCTTCACGTCGCCGGCGACGCGCCGCGACACCTCCCGATCTTCGCGCCGCTGCGTCGAGAAGTGGATTTTGGGCGTCTGGCTCGCCGGCCAGGTGGCGAGGCAGAGGCGCAGGGCCTCGGGCAGGGCAATCGCCGAGGGGTTGTTGACGGCGTGGTGCAACGTGTCGAAGACGAGAGGGATGCCTGTGCGCTTGTGGATCGGCAGGATATCCTCTGCCGCCCACGAGACCTCGTCGTTTTCCAGCACCAGGCGGCGACGGACTGCTTCCGGCAGTGCTTCGTAACGGCGCACGAACCTCTCGGCGGCGGCGGCGCGGTCGCCGTAGACGCCGCCGGTATGAGTCACGATCTTGGCGTCAAGATCGAGGCCCAGGGCATCAAGGAAGTCCGCGTGGTGGGCAAAATCGCGGATGCTGGCGGCGGCGACGTGCTCGTGCGGCGAGTTGAGCACGATGTACTGGGCGGGGTGCATGGAGAGCCGCAGATCGAGGGCCCGCGCCCGCGCGCCGATGGCGGCGAGGGCATTCTGGCTCTCCTCGATCTGGCGGTGAAATTGGGGCAGGTCGGGATGGGTGGCGTAGGGAGCGATATCGGAGGAAATCCGGTACATGCGGATGCCATGCTCGGCGAGGTAATCGAAGATGCGCTCGAGATACTCCAAACTGACGCGCAGATGCGGCTCGTTTTGCCAGCGCCGCGAATCGTGATCCTTCAGGTCAGGCCGACCGGCGATCTTCACCGCAAAGCCGAGCCGGCGCGGGGGGAGCGACCCGGCCGCGCGAGCGAATTCCGGTTGCGCCGCGGGAGTTTCTTCAGACGCAAGGATCAATCGCTCGCTCCAGGGACACGGTCGCTTTCGGGCGCCCAATCATCTCGGCGTCGCCACATCTGACCGACAGGGTACGCCCGTCTCTGATGGGCGGTGGTGCGGAGATTACAGGAGCGGAGGCGCAGGACGCGGCGCCGCGGCCCCGTTTGGCGGTGGGACGGATGGCAGCGTGGCAGGTGCGGCGTGCCGCCGCCTGGCGCGCGGTTTCGAAGCAGCGGCGGGTCAGCGCTGGCCGAGAATCTCCAGGGTCGGCGCGAAGGCCTCGATGGCCGCAGTCGTCTGCTGATTAAGCCAGACCTGCACCTGGGAGTATCCGGCGTCGGCGTATTTCCGCAGCCCAGCCGCGATCTGCTCGGGGGTTCCGGTGAGGGCGTTCCAGCCGCGGGAGGGGGCGAAGGGCAGATCGACCCAGACGCCGGCGGTGCGAGCCAGGGTGGCCGGATCGCGGCCGATGGCGACGCAGGCGGCGTCGACTTTGGCCTGGGACGCGAGGAGGTCTTCGCGGGAGTAGGGCTCGTAGCCGGGGTTGACGGCATCGAAGTCGCGGTTCCAGATGTCGGCGTGGCGGGCGGTGAGGCGCAGCATGCGCTCCCCTTTCGACGATGACCCGACGAGGATGGGCGGTCCCCCCGGGCGCGGTCCGCGTGGCCGCAGCTCGCAATCCTCGACCTGATAGTACTGGCCCTGGAAGTCGAAATGGCCGTCCCGGAGCAGCCCGCCGATGATGGTGATGGCCTCCTCGAAGCGGCCGACGCGGTGGTCGAAGGGGTAGCCAAAGGCGTCGAACTCGCGCTGGCACCACCCGGCGCCGAGGCCGACCGTAAGACGCCCGCCGCTGATCTCGTCGACGGTGTCGGCCATCTTGGCCAGCAATCCTGGGTTGCGAAAGGCGGTGCAGGTGACGAGGAGGCCCAGGCCGATGCGCTCGGTGGCCGCGGCGAGGGCGGCGACGAGCGACCAGCCTTCCCAGGCCCCTTCCGGCCGCGAGCCGGGGCGGGTGATCTCGATGATGAGGTGGTCGGGGAGCCAGACGGAATCGAAGCCGAGCGCTTCGGCGCGAAGCACGGTGGCCAGCATCTCGCTCCAGCGGGGCCAGGTTCCGCTGGCGGAATCCTCGGCGGGCATGAGCAGGAATCCCACTTCGAGCGGGCGACCGGTGGTCGCGGGCATGACCATCCTCCTTGAGCATCGGCGGCGTTTCGTTTCGCGCGTGCATTGTGCATGGCGCCAGGCCATGGGGGAAGAGGAGCAGGGCGGCGAGCGAGGAGGCATGATCGCTCGTATATCTTCTTACTTACGCGCCGGGTATGATTGCCCCCCACCGCTCGCGATCCTGAAGACGAGAGCGCCCAGTGACGGCACGCTCAAGCGGAGCGTGATCCCGGCGCCGCAAGCGAGGTGAACGCGCAACGTGGTCGCGAACGAACAGGGGCCGCAACTCGCCCTGGGGGCATCGCCCCGCGCTCCCCAGCTCCGCCCTACCCCCGGTACGGCGAGCGTGCGGGCGGCCACGGGGTCGCCGCAACGATGGCGAGGGACGCGGCGCGCCGCCTTCATCTTTCTGTTGCCAAGCCTGCTCCTGGTGGGGCTGATCTTCATCTATCCCGTCTACAGCCTGGTGCGGATGAGCCTCTTTCAGAGCCTTGGCAGCCTTTCCCTCTACGTCGGCTTCGATAATTACACGGTGGTGCTGAACGATCCGCTGTTCCGCACGAGCGTGCGCAACAACCTGGTGCTGATGGCCTGCGTGCCGGTGATGATCGGCATCGCCCTGGGGCTGGCGCTGCTCCTCTTCGAGCAACGCAAATCGGCTCCCCTCTACCGCTACTTCCTCTTCGTGCCGTACATCATCTCGATCACCGTCAGCGGCATCGCCTTCAGCGCCATGCTCACCAGGAACGGGGCCTTCAACGAACTGCTGGCGGGGGTAGGGCTCGGTTTTCTGCGTCAGGACTGGCTGGGCGATCCCGGCATCGCGCTCCTCTCCGTGGGCGGAGTAATCATCTGGCGAGAAACCGTGCTCGGCGTCGTCCTCTTCGCCGCCCGCCTGCTGACCCTTTCGGTCGAGCCGCTGGAGGCGGCGATGGTCGACGGCGCCACGCGCTGGCGGGCGCACTGGAACGTCACCCTCCCCCAGATGCGGGGCATCATCGGCTTCTACACCATCACCTCGATTATCACTGTGGCCGTCTGGACCTTCTCCTACGTCTTCGTGATGACGAACGGCGGGCCTGGCAACGCCACCATGACGGCCGATCTCTACATCTACCAGAATGCCTTCACCGTGGCACAGATGAATCTGGCCGCCGCCGCCGCCACCGTCGTCCTCGTGGCGGCCATCGCCATTGTCGTCATCGCCGGCCTTCTGGGCAGGCTTACTCGCAAAGGCCAGTCTGCATGAGCGCCCCTCCGTCCTATCACCCTATTACCCCATCACCCCATCACCCTCTGTCCCGTCGCCGCCTGGGCGGCTACTTCCAGCACGCCATCCTGATCGTCGCCTCGCTCGTAGCGCTCTTCCCCCTCTGGTTCATGCTCTGGACGGCGCTGCGCGATCGGGACGACTACTTTCGATCGCCGCTGGGCTGGCCGCAAGGTCTCCACTGGGAGAATTTTGCCCAGGCCCTGGACGCGAATATCGGCCGCTGGGTCATCAATTCGGCGATTGTGACGGTTGGCGCTGTTCTGCTGGTCACGCTGATCAGCGTCCCCGCGGCGTATGCCTTCGTGCGCCTCCCCTTCCGCGGATCAGAGCTCCTGCTGCGGCTCTTCGTCTTCCTGATGGTGATCCCGCCGATCGTCATGCTGCTGCCCCTCTTCGCGCTGATGAACTCGCTAGGACGCACCAATCACTTCGATTCGGTGATCGTGGCCTACGCCGGGCTGATGTTCCCCTTTTCGGTCTTCATGATGGTCCGCTACATCGAGGGGATCCCGAACGACCTGTATGAAGCGGCCTTCGTGGAGGGGGCCACGCACTGGCGTATCCTCTGGTCGATCGTCGTGCCGCTGGTGGCGCCAGCCCTGGTGACGCTGGGCATCGTCAACGCCCTGTGGGCTTGGAACGAGCTGCTGATCGCGGTCGTCATGTTGCAACAGGAGGATTCGCGAACCTTGCAGGCCGGGCTGGCCCTGCTGAAGGGAAAGAACACAATGGACATCCCGCTGGTGATGGCGGGCGCCACGATCTCGGCGATTCCGCTATTGTTGGTCTATCTCTTTGGGCAGCGGGTCTTCATGAGCGGGCTGCTGGCGGGAGCGGTGAAGGAGTGAGTCGAGTCGTGAGTCGTGAGTCGTGAGTCGTGAGTGGGGCCGAGGCATGGTTGCTCGCGCCAACCGTCGCGGTCTTGGAGGATAGGTCAATGAAGATCGGAACCCGCTTGAGTCGCGTGATTCTTGCAATGATGCTGTTTCTGTCATTCCTGCCAATGAGCTCATTGGCGAACTCGCTCTTACCGACTTACGACTTACGACTTACGACTTCGGTGGCGGCGCAGGAGCTGCCCACCGGGCCCGTGGAGATCGCGGTCTGGTGGTGGGGAGAGACGGAGGCGCCGGGATCGGAAGCGTGGTTGGAGGCGGCGCAGAAGGCCTACAGCGCAGAGCACCCGAACGTGACGTTTACCAATAACCTCCTCTCGGTCGATGCGCTGCTGCCGAGCTATGAGGCGGCGGGGCAGGCCAAGGAAGGCCCGACGATCATGTACCTGTGGGGCGGCATCTACACCATGGATGCGGTCTGGAAGGAATGGATCGTGCCCATCTCCGACCTGGTGGGGATGGAGGAGGCGGGGCACTACATCAACAAGGAAGAGGCGACCTGGGACGGCAAGATCTGGTCGGCGGCCTGGTACCTGCAGCCCTCTTACCCGATCGTCTACAGCAAGGAGGCGTTCACCAAGGCCGGGCTCGATCCGGAAGCGCCGCCGCAGACGTGGGATGACTTCCTCGCCGCCTGCGACGCCTTCAAGGCCAAGAAGATGTCGCTGGTTGGATTCGGAGCCAAGGACACCTGGGGAGCGGGGCGCTTCCTGCTCGACAGCCTGGCCCAGCAAGTGACGGGCGTGGGCGAGGTGCTGCAAGCGGTGACCGGCGAGACGAGCTTCGCCGATCCGCAGTATGTGACCTTCTTTCAGCGCTGGCAGGAGATGATCGAGCGCGGCTGCTTCCCCGATGACGTGGCCTCGCTCGACATGTACACCGGCCAGCAACTCGTGCCGCAGGGCAAGGCCGGGCTGACCTTCATCGCCGGCTCCGAGCTGGCGTCGTACGTGGAGAGCATCGGCGCCGACAACACCGGCCTGATGAAGCTACCGCCGACGGGGGACGGGCCGTTCAAGGATCAACTGGCCTCGACCTCGCAGACGCTGGCGGTGACCTCCTGGGCCAGCGACGAGCAGAAGGCGGTCGCGGCCGACTTCATCAAATTCCTGCACACCCCGGAGCAGCTGGCGGCCTACTTCGACGCGACTGGGGTGCCGCCGGCGGACGACCGCTTCGACCCGGAGCGCATCACCGATCCGCTGGTGCGCCAGCTCTTTGAATGGGGCACGCAGAACCCGGCGCCGCAGTTCGAGAACTTCGTGCCGTTCGACATCTGGTTCAACGGCTTCAACACGGCGCAGGTGCAGATGATCACCGGCCAGATCACCAAGCCAGAGGACGCGGCCGCGTTCGCGCAGGCGAGCGCCGAGAAGTGGCGGTCGGCCAATCGCTTGTTGCTGGAGCGCTACAAGCAGTGGGGCGCGCAGAAGGCGGAGGCTGGGGGGTAGCCCATCGCTCAAGGGTGGACTGCACCCGCGGAGGTCCCAGCGCCGTTGCTGGGACCTCCGCGGGTCGAGGCGGAAAGAAGAGTGGTCAAACACCGCTCTTTGCGTAATCCTGCCCAGGACGTACTCTCTTCTCAACCTCCTCCGCGGCATTCCTCGCGGGGTGTCGGACCGCCCTCCGGGGCGGTCCTTTCTTGTGTCCAGAGGCGAAAAGGCGGAGTCCGCGTCTATGTCAACAACTTCACCTTCCTCCTCCATGGATTGTCTGAGTATCTCTGTCTTCGACGATATGGGCAGCCTGAATGTCGCTGGCTTGCCGCGGGAGGCTGAAAGCCGTCCCGCTGGGCGGACGAAAGCCTCATTGAATGGGGCTGAGCACGACGAAGTGGTTCGGCAAGGACCGGCGCGGCCGTCAGCGCGGAGGAAAGAGGCCGTTTGGCGATTTCCGTGTTCGCGAGCCTTCCCCGGTCGCAGGCTGAATCTGACACATCACGAAGCGCTCTACTCAATATGGATGGCGCACCACCGCGCGGTAGACGACCTCAATCCGGCTTCCATCGTCGAACGACCCGCCGTCCATGTCCATGGGGATGCCCGGCTTGGGGAAAGAGAGGTTGTAATCGAGGTAGGGCATGACCCGGCTCCAGGTCGCGGGGTGCATGCGCACCACGAGGTGACGCCAGTCGTGCTCCACCGCAAGGCGGCGAATGAGCGCGTTAAGCTCCTGGGCCGCCGCTGGTCCCCAGCCCGCCGCCGGCTTGCGGACCGTGCCCAGAACGACCCCGTCCATTCCAGCGCTATCGGTCATCGTCATGGATCGCGCCTCCGCAGATGGAGCCATTCGGGCGACGCTCTCGTGCCGCACGCGGTTTATCACAATGTTGATCTGTATGCAGAGTGCGCTCCCTACGATGCGGGTGGACCGTTCGCGCCGCACGGCGCCAGCAACCCATTTCCAGCCGGAGTTGGGGAAGAGGAAGGGGAGCGCATGAACATTCAACACGAGCTGCAGCGACGACGGCTCGGCAGGCGACGGCTGCTTGGCCTTGCCGGCGGCACGGTGGCCGCGACGCTGTTAGGCCCAATGGGCCTGACGGGCGTGCCGATCGTTTGAGGGGGATAGGGGGATAGGGGGATAGGGGGATAGGGGGATAGGGGGATAGGAAGAACGACGGGGCGCCGGGTGAGGATCTCTCGTCATACCACCTATCACCCCATCACCCATCATCCATCACCCTCGGCCAAAGCGATCCTCCATCCATGTCTGGGCAAAGTGGTGCAGCTCTGCCGCTGGAAAGAGGGTGCTTTCGGCCGCGCCGATGCGGCCTTGGCGGCCGATGCCCGCCGCCAGGGCCTGGAGGGCGATGGCGGCGAACGCGTCCGGTTCCGCGCCTATGCCGGGGGTGGCCGCGATTTCGGCGGCCACCTCGTCGTAGGGGAAGGCGCCATCGGCGGTGTCGATGTCGTGGAACTCTCGCCAGACGATGCGATCGTCCTCCAGCAGCGGCATGCGGTAGGTCACGCGGCGCTTCTCCGCCACCCGCGCCGTTGCTTCGGCGTGGTGCAACAGCGTCAGCGTATCGAGAGGCGCCCCGAGCATCAGGACCTGCCCCTCTGCCTCGACCAGCTTGGCCAGGGGAGAGCCAGCGCCGTAGGCGTCGTCCCGGGAGTGGTCGGCGGTGATCCAGGCCGCCCGTGCCCCGACCGCCGCCACACCGGCCTCCGGATGACGGCTCCGCATGGCGCCAGGCCAGGTGCGGATGCGCTCGGGCAGGCGGCCATGGGCGTGGACGGCCTCCGCCGTGCGGGGGTCGAACGGCGGCAGGTCGGCTTCATAGGCCGCTTGCCAGGCGGGCGGCCAGCGCGCCAGGTCGTAGGGGTCATCTTCCCACCCAGCGTAGGCCATCAGCGTCCCGTCCGGTCCCAGGGCGTCGAGCAGGGCGAGGACGACCGTGCCCGTCCCACCGATCACCCATCCGAGGGCGCTGACCCGGGCGTGCACCATCAGCACTGTGCCTGGCCGCACCCCGAGCGCGTGCAGGCAGCGCCCCAGGCGCGCCCTCCCAACCAGAGGTGCTCCGTCCCGTACTACCGACTCGCGATTCACCTAAAGCATTCCTTTGCGCATCACCGCCTATCTGGATTGAAGCGGCGTCCGGCACGATAGGCAAGGCCCGCGCCGTCACACCCTGGCCATCTCCTGATCCCTGCCGCCCGGCGACGTCCGCGCGTTCAGGGGCGCCGGCCGATCGAGAATTCGTTGCCGATCGTAGACGAGAAAACCGACGAAGATGGCCACGGCGGAGGCGGCGTTGAACGCCAGCCGTAACCAGTGCAGAGTCTGGAACTCCTCGGCGGTCTGGCGCAGGACCTCGGCGGAATGAACGGCCGGACCCTCCACAAACATGATCTCGTTGCGGGGCCAGAGGAGGAGGATGGACGCCAGACCATCGGCGACGATCATCAGCAAGCTGAGCGCGATCCAGAGGCGAACGGGCTTGTCGCGCCACCCCGCTATCAGCGCCCCCACCCCGGTCACCCAGGAGAGGAAGCCGAGGGGCCGGAAAAAGTCGGCCGGGCCGCGGACGGAGAGGAACTCCATGGCGAGGCCGAGAGAGCTTGGTGGGTCACGGAAGATGTTGGGGTAGACCATGAATGTTTCGAGGGTGACGGCGCCGAAGAGGATCATCACCGTCCACAGGTACGCCACGATGATCGGGAACCCCAACCGGTTGATCTTTGCCACGGATTGCTCCTTGTCTATCCCTCGCGTGGAGGAACGGGTTGATGCGTCGATGCCTCGCCCATGGGCGTCACGTTGAGGACTTGTAGCCGGGAACAGCACCGCGCGTCCCTGGGCGGCCGCTTCCTGGACGGCCAACAGTACCGCCGGTGCGAGCGCGCCGCCCTCGGCCGAACTGCCGGTTCAAGGGGTTCAATGTGGTTCATTCGGGTTCATCACGGAGCGGTGCGCCAGCGCCGCGCGGCCGGGGCGGCAGATGCCGCCGGTGAAGAGGGATCAGGGGCAGATCAGGAAAGGAAGCCGAGCTCGCGAGCGCGGGCCACGGCCTCGGTGCGGTTTTTCGCGCCGAGCTTGCGGTAGATGTTGCCGGTGTGGCTCTTGATCGTGCCCACCGAAACGAAAAGCTCGCGGGCGGCCTCGGCGGTGGTTTTCCCGGTGGCGAGAACCGTGAGCACTTCGAGCTCGCGGGCGCTCAACGGGTCGTCGATATGGACGGCTATCGTGGCCTGTCCCGCCGCTGGAACGCCATCGCCCGTCCCGGCTCGGGTCCGGTCCTCTGGAGACGCGGACCAGGATGGCGCGGTCCCTCCGGGGGAATAGGCTGGCCCTCTGGGCGCGAGGGTCGGCTCGTTCGGTGTCGCGGTCGGACCCACGGGCTCTCGTTCCGACGCGGCGGCCATGGTCCTATCTCTGGGCCGCGGTCCCGATGATCGCAGGAGCAGCAGCGCAAGTGGGGCCAACGCCCCGAAGAGGGGAACGACCCACCAGAAGCTAGTGAGGGGGATCAGGAACATGCAGACCAGGCCGAGGACGAGCAGGTAGAGCGCCGACTGCCAGATGATCCGCTCGGGCGCTATCCGCTTCAGTGTTCCCTCCCGCCGATCCTGTCCCGCGAGCGCCTCACCCCGAGATTCACGTTCGTCGCGTTCCAAAAGACCTTCTCCACCCAGGCCGGCGAAGTCCGATCTGATGGTACAACGCGGTAACTGGTGGGGCAGGAGCAGCGCGAGATAGTCGCGGCGAGGTGTGCGGGGCGACGGACGATCGTGTCACGAAGATTGACGGCGCTGACGGGTCGAAGCGATAGCGGCGCCGAAAGCTGCTCTATGACTATCACCAGCAGCAATTTTCACCACGCTGGCGGGGAGATCCGTTTCCGCATGGTGCCGTCCCACTCCGACAGGGGCGCGCAGTGCCAGTACCAATCGGGGCCGAGGCGGCCGCGATCCGGCAGGGCCGCGCGGCCAGCCGCCCAGCGCAGGGAGGCCCAGGGATCGACGTCAGTGGGAGCCCAGGGGAAGATGCGAGCCAGGATACGCGCGGAGAGGTGGTCCGGGGGTCGGAAGTCCAGCCCGAGGCCCTGGGCGATGTCGTCGGTGTGGAGCAGGATCTCCTCGCAGCCCAGCGCGACCCAGCCAGAGAGATCGGCCATGCCGGCAGGGTGGAAGGCGCGGGTTCCCTCCGGCGCGGCGTGGACCACCGCGGCGAAGACATCGGCTGACACGCCGAGGCTGGCGAGCAGTTCTTCCGGTGTGGCGGCGGGATCGCCGTTGCGCGGGGGTGATAGACGTGCCGTCGCCCGACTGGCCAGATAGCCCGCGTAGAGGAAGAGCGTATCGACGACGTGATCGAGAGTGCGGCGGCAATCCCACGTCAAGTCGCCGGCCGGGACGCTCCAGTCCCGATTGAGCGCGGGACGCAGCGCCGCCTGACAGATGGCGGCGGCCTCCCCCACGTCGTCGGGAACAAGCTCCAGCTCCGGCATGACCGTGTTGCTCCTTGCTTCCCGGCACAGCTGCTCGCCAGCCTGCCGCCCTTGGCGTGGACAGGGCCGCAGAACCGTAGCACTTGGAACAGGGAGGCTGGATGAAGGGGGCAACTTCACGCGAGGGGCGGAAGGGGCGGCGAGGCCGCTCGCGGCGATGTGCCGGGGATGGTCGTGTACGATGGCTCGGTCACTGGAGGGCTGATGCTGGAATTTTGAGTGAAGGATGCTGCGCATGCTCGCGGAAATTCGGGCTCTTTACGACTACAGCGCCTGGGCCAATGGGCGAATTCTCGATACCGCCGATCGGCTCGGCCTAAAACAGTTCATCGGCGCGAACGGCGGCTCAGGGTCGATCCGGGAAATTCTGGCGCACACGGCGTGGGCGCAGTGGACGTGGCTGGGACGCTGGCAGGGAGCAGCGCCGCGCCCGCGGTGGGATGCCGCCGAGTTCCCTTCCGTGGCTTCGCTGCGGGCGCGCTGGAACGGGGTCGAGGAAGAGACGCACGACTTTCTCGCCGGATTGGAGGAGGGTGATCTGGCGCGAGTCTTCTCCTATGTCAACTCTCGAGGTGAGACCTGGCGCTACCCGCTCTGGCAGGCCTTGCTGCATCAGGCGAATCACGCCACGCAGCATCGCAGCGAGGCGGCGCTGCTGCTGACCCAATGCGGCTCCTCGCCGGGGGATCTCGATTTTCTGATCTATGTCGACGAACAGGGGACCTCGAGGGAATAGCGCTTCTCAGACGCGTTAGCGCGACCCGCGGCTCAGCCGGTCGACAGGCGCGGTTCTTGCGGAATCGGTGGATGGCGCAGGCTCACGAGCATTTGGCAATGGTGCGGTGAGAGGAGCGGTGATGCGGACGATTGCGCGGGGCATCGTGGCTGGGTTGGCGGCGACGGCGCCGATGACGCTGGTGATCGCCGCCGGGCGCGCGATTGGCTTGATGCGGACGCCCCCGCCGGTGCTGATCACCGCCAACGCGGTCGAGAGCACGGGACAGTCGCCAGATCGCCAGAGCCCGGCGTTCCAGGCCGCCTGGCTCACGGCGCACTTCGGGTATGGCGCGGGGTGTGGGGCGATCTATGCGTTGGCGCGCCCGTTCCTGCCACGTTCAGTAACGGTAGCCGGGCTCCTCTTCGGCGGCGGCGTCTGGACCATCAGCTACCTGGTGATGATGCCGGCCAGCCGACTCTACCCATCAGCCGCGGACGATTCGCGATCGCGGCAGGCGGTGATGATTGCCGCGCACCTGGTCTTTGGTCTGACGCTGGCGGGCGCCGAGAGGCTGCTTGCGGAGCATGATCGTCGCGGGACGCCTCACTCCTGACGCGGAATATGACACGCCTGTCCGATTAACAGGCCTGGCAGCAACGTCGTGTCGCTCGCCGCAGAGTTCGTCCCTCGAACACCATCTGTCCCGACTGACGATCTCACTGGTGGCGATGAGATGGCGACGGGATTTCCCGATGGTGCGCCGTCGATGCCCGCCGAGCGTGCTCATCCTGCGCTACGATGCACGGGCCACTATGAGGCAACTCCGGAGAACACCAGGAGCGACGCTCGATTCGCCCGGGCGGCGTTCGTCCAGTTGGGTGTATGCGAAATGCCTCTCATCATCGTGCAAGGAGTGTTGCAGCATGCCAACGAGCGGCTCGAATGCAAAGAGGGCCGCCCTGGCCTGGGAGCCACGTCGCGCGGAAGTGATGAATCGTGCAGCGCGATCGCTCTCGCGGCGGCAGCTTCTCGCCGGAGGGCTGGGCGTGAGTGGCGTCGTGCTCGGGGCGAGCGCATGGCATCCTCCCGCGGCCGCGCAGGATGCGACGGCCACCAGCGAACACCCGGCCCACGGCGACGCGCTGCCGGCCGCCACCCCGTCGTGGCTCCTCTGGGAGCCGGCTGATCTGATCGAGCCGGAAGAGCGGCGTTCGGCCGAGGGCGAGCTGCGCACCGAGCTGCGCGTGGCCTACGCCTATCACGGCATCGGCGGCTACCAGCTCTCCCTGCGCGGCTACGAAGGCGGCATTCCGGGGCCAACCTTGCGCGTGCAGCCGGGGGATGCCCTGAAGATCCGGCTGACTAACGATCTGCCGCCGAATCCGGACGTGATCCCGCTCGAAAGCGACCTGCCGCATCACTTCAACAGCACGAATTTTCATCTTCATGGCGGGCATGTCAGCCCGGATGGGATTTCCGACAACGTGCTGCGGCGGATGGAGCCGGGGCAGGACTACGACATCGAGATCGCCATCCCCAAGGATCATCCGGCGGGAACGTACTGGTATCACCCGCACGCCCACGGCAGCGCCGACGTGCAGATGGCGAGCGGCATGGCCGGGACGTTGGTCGTCGAGGGGGATTTCGCGGACGTGCCGGAGATCGCCGCCGCCAGGGAGCGGGTGCTGCTGCTCAACGAGGTGATCTTCGATTATCGGGGCGGCATCGAGAGCTACGACACCGTCTGGCCGGAGGCGGTGCCCCGCTTCCTTTCCATCAACGGCCAGCGCGAGCCGATCATCCGCATGCAGCCGGGGGAGGTGCAACGCTGGCGCATCGTGCAGGGCTGCCACGAGAGCAATCTGCGTCTGGCCCTCGATGGCCACGCCTTGCACAGCATCGCCTGCGATGGCATCCCGGCGGCGACGATCGAAGTGCACGAGAATCTGGTGGTCGCGCCGGGGCAACGCGCCGACGTGCTGGTGCAGGCGGGGGCGGCGGGCGAATACCTGTTGCAGGCGATCGCCAACGATCAGGGCTATGCCTCGCCCATCGGGCCGCTGGCGCGGGTCGTTGTCGGGGGAGAGCCGCTGCCGATGGAGCTGCCCGCTGCTCTACCAGAACCGCCGCTGGCGCCGATCGGCGACGCGGAGCTGACGGGATCGCGCCGCTTGACCCTGAGCGTGCAGGAGCCGGAATACCCGCCCGCCGCGAACTATCAGGAGTTCTCCTACCTGATCGACGGGCGGCAGTTCGACCCGAATCGCATTGATCAGGCCATCACCCTGGGCGCGGTCGAAGAGTGGACGGTGGCCAACGAGCATGAGGACGACCACGTCTTCCACATCCACACGAACCCGTTTCAGGTGATGCGCATCGCCGGCGAGGCGCCGACCGAACCGCTCTGGCGGGACACCGCCATCGTGCCGGGCAAAGGTGCCCTCGTCTTCCGTTCCCGCTTCCTCGACTTCACCGGCAAAACCGTCCTGCACTGCCACATGATGAACCACGAAGAGTTGGGCATGATGCAACTGATGGAGATTTCCCAACGCGAGGAATGACCAGGGGCGACGTTCTCCCCACCGCTTCGCCACTTGAACGCCCCACGACCCCTTATTTTAGAATAGTGCTGTATCGCAAAATATGACTGTCGCATTCCGTGACTTGTTTCACTTGACGAACATATGGAGGTCGCGTGACACGCGCTATTTCGCGATCGGGCCGATTCGTAAAACAACCGACCGGCTATCGGGTCTTCATCCCCGCGGCCTTGCCGCCCGATCCGCCAATCGACGTTGATGCCGCAATGGGCGCACTCCTCTCCCGAGCCGACCAGGCCATCGGGCGACTCGACGGCGCGATTTTCACGTTGCCCGACCCCGACCTCTTCGTCGCCATGTACGTCCGGCAAGAAGCCGTGCTCAGTTCCCAGATTGAAGGCACACAAAGTTCGCTCGACGATGTTTTGGCTTTCGAGCTCGATCCTGAAGGTCAGGAAACCCCGCAAGACGTTACGGAAGTGGTCAATTACATCCAAGCTATGAACCACGGGCTGGAGCGCTTGGACACGCTGCCCCTATCGCTCCGTCTCATCCGCGAAATCCACGAGATTCTCCTCGCGGGCACGCGCGGCGCGCATAAACAGCCGGGCGAGTTTCGCACATCGCAAAACTGGATCGGCGTCGGCAACGTCACCTTGCACCAGGCAGCATTCGTTCCCCACCGCCCGCCGAGATGCACGACGCCTTGGGCAATCTTGAGACATTCCTCCATGAGGAGACAACGCTTCCTGTTCTCATCTCTTGTGGCATCGCCCACGCCCCAGTTCGAAACGATCCATCCATTTCTGGCCGGCAATGGGAGAGCAGGCCGGTTGCTCATCACCTTTCTCCTCGTTCACCGCGGCGTCCTGCATCAGCCACTTCTTTACCTCAGCACGTTTCTCAAGCGAAACCGGGCCGAGTATTACGATCGATTGACGGCCATCCGGGAAACAGGGGATTGGGAAGGGTGGCTACGGTTTTTCTTAAGAGGTGTAGCCGATACCGCGGAGGAAGCAATGGTCACCGCGCGCGCTATCGTTCGTCTGCGAGAGGAGCACCGCGGACCGATACTGCAACAGGGATTAGGGATGAATGGGCTGAGGCTGCACGATCTCCTGTTCCACTTTCCGATGATCAACATCAGATTTCTGGAAGAGCGTCTGGACATTGCCTTTGTTACGGCCAATCGGCTTGTCAAACAGTTTGAGGCGCTCGGGCTGCTGGTTGAAGTGACGGGCGGGAAGCGAAATCGGCGCTTTCTCTACGCCCCCTACATACGGTTGTTTGATGCTCCTTCTGTCGATTCGAGCGATGCCGGTCCGATCTAGACGACTGGAGCTGACGACCCACCTTGAGAGGTCAACTGCACCTGCTTGAGCATCGGTGCCCTACGTGAATACGCGATGTTCGGGCCGGAGCGGGCTATGAGCAACGAAGAGGAAATTACGGCAAACCTTCTGCACGAGATGGCGGCGTACTATCGCGCCCGGGCGCCGGAATACGATGCCTGGTTCGCACGGCGGGAGGAGCGCATTGACGGCCCCACGGAGAACGAACCCTGGTTCACCGAAGCCTCCCCGGTCTTCGCCGCGTTAGACGGCCTCAACATGGGCGGGCACGTCCTGGAATTGGCGGCCGGCAGCGGCATCTGGACGGAGCGGCTGCTGCGCACGGCGGCAAACGTCACCGCGGTCGACGTCGCCCCGGAGATGCTCGCGCTCAACCGCGCCCGCAACGGCGATGAGCGGGTCCGCTACATCCTGGCCGATCTCTTCGCCTGACAACCCGACCAAAGCTACAACGGCGTTTGCTGCGCCTTCTGGCTGTCGCATGTTCCGCGCGAGCGGTTGGACGCGTTTCTCGATCTGATTGCCGCGGCGCTCAAACTTGGCGGCAAGCTCTTCCTGGTCGACAGCAAACGCCAGCAGCCTGCCGTTGGACTGGCGCCACAGGTGGTCGAGCGGCGCCTCAACGATGGCCGCGCCTTCCGTATCGTGAAGAATTTCTACGAGCCGGACGACCTTGTCGCGCGGTGTGCCGCGGCCGGATTGGAGATCAGGGTGCAGGAGACAGCATCGGTCTTCATGTTTGGAACCGGGAGCCGACGCGGGTGATGGGTGATGGGTGTTATGTGACGGGTGACGACACGACTGGCTTTGCCATGCAGAGGTAGTGACGATCATCCCGCTCTCCCTCGATCCGCTCGATCTCCCGAAATCCGAGGTGCTGATAGAGGGTGATGTTCTCGACCAAGAGTGCGTTCACATAGAGCCGCACCTCTCCGTAGCCGCGCCGCGTGGCCTCTTCCCCGGCGAAGGCAAGCAAACGGCGACCATGCCCCCTGCCCTGCGCGGCGGGCGCCACGGCAATGTTTGGCAGCATGAGAGCAGCCAAACCATCTCTCAGCACGACAAGCCCAACGAGCTCCCCCGCCTCTTCGAGAACCCATGCCTCGCCGTCGTCGATGCGCCGGACATAGTCATCGTGCATCGGGCTTGGTTCCCTGCCGAAGCGCGTGATCCAGGGACGATAGCGGCGCGCACGAGGTCGCGAATGGCATCGGCCTCCGCGGGAACGGCGAGGCGAATCATCGCTCATGCCTACCGCGGACTCGGATGCCTGGCAAGAACCTTGTTGGCACGAGCGATCAGCGCGGCGCCCGCGCGCGATGCGAGGACCTCGCCTTCGGCGGTAATTCCACCCACCTCCAGGTCATCGGCATATGCCGGGCCAACGTTGCTTACAAGCGTACGAACCAGAACGAGGGCTTCCGCTTCGTCTTCATGGCTCCCGAGGTATTGATTTGTCTGGACATCCCAGAGATCGAATTTCGTGCGACTCCCAGGGAGGCCCTCAGCGTTACGACGCCACCCCCGCCCCGTGCTTCTCGAAGATCGGCGCGTAGATGAGGTCCGGGCGGAAGGGGAGGTCGCGGAAGCGGATGCCGGTGGCGTCGTGCAGGGCGTTGGCGAGGGCCGGGGCGACGGGGTTGATGGGGCATTCGCCCATGCCCTTGGCGCCGAGGGGGCCGATGCTGTCGTGGCTGTCGGCGTAGAAGATCTCCGTGCGCGGGATGTCGGCGTAGGCCGGGATGCGGTAGTTGCGGAATTGGGGATTGACGATCTTGCCATCGTCGTCGAGGACGATCCGCTCGTAGAGCGCCCAGCCCAACCCCTGCGCCACCGCGCCTTCGACCTGCCCGTTGAGCTGCATCGGGTTGATGACGGCGCCGGCATCGGCGGCGTGGACGCTTTGCAGAATGAGAATCTCGCCGCTGACGCGATGAACGGCGATGCGCAGGCCGTGGACATTGAAGGCGACGCTGCGCGGCGAGCCGTAGGCCTTGCGCGAGAGCCCGAGCTGATGCCCGCTCTCCTCCGCCGCTTGATAGAGATCGACGAGCGGCACGCGCACCTCGCCGCAGATCACGCCATCGTTATCCATGCGGCAGAGGTCGCACGGAACACCGACGTGGGACGCGGCAAAGTCGAGGATGCGGTCGCGCAGCGCCTGGGCGGCGATCCAGACGGCCTTGCCGGCGACGAAGGTGCCGGTGCTGGCGAAGGCTCCCGTATCGAAGCCAGTACGGTCGGTGTCGGATTGCACGATCTGCACCCGCGAGGCGGTCGTGCCCAGGGTGGTGGCCACGATCTGGATGTGTTGGGTGGTGGTCCCGTTACCGAACTCCGAGGTGCCGATGGCCAACTCGTAGTTGCCGTTCTCCAGGAGTTGGATGGCAGCGGTGGAGCGATGCTCGGTCGGCGGCGCAGTGTCGTGCATGGCGTAGGCGATCCCCTGGCCGACGAGCCAGTCGCCGTCCGGAGCGCTCACGCCGTTGCCGCGGGCGAGGGCGTCCTTGACCAGGGTCATGCACTGATCGAGGCCATAGCTGCCGATCTCGGCGTCGCTCACTTCTGCGCCGAGCGAGAGCATGGCATCGCCGGGAACGACGACATTCTTCTGGCGCAGGTCGAAGGGATCCATCTCCAGGGCTCTCGCCAGCTCGTCCATGGCGCACTCGACGGCATAGACCGTTTGGGTCAGGCCGTACCCGCGGATGGCGCCGGAGGGGACGGTGTTGGTGTAAACGGCGAAGGCGTCGATCTTCTTGTTGGGGCAGCGATAGAGAGCGACCGATTCGCTACAGGCGTGATAGAGCGTTTCGCCGCCATGGTTGCCGTAGGCGCCGGTGTTGGAGACGATGCGCAGCTTCATCCCGGTCAGCGTGCCGTCCCGCTTGGCGCCGAGTTTGACCTCGATGCGCATCGGGTGGCGATAGGTGCTGCCGATGAACTGCTCCTCGCGGGTGAACTCCCACTGCACCGGTTTGCCGGTATCGAGCGCGGCCAGGGCGACGAGATCCTCGGTGAGCACTTCCTGCTTGCCGCCGAAGCCGCCGCCCATCCGCTCGCAGAAAACGCGCACGTTCTGCAAGCCGAGACCGAAGAGGTAGCAGATCTTGTCGCGGGCGATGAAGGGCGATTGCGAGCTGGTGCGGAGATTGAGCCGCCCATCCTCATCGACCCAGCCGATCGAGCAGTGCGTCTCCAGGTGGGCATGCTGGCCGCGATGGGTGGAGTACGTCCCTTCGTGCAGGACGTCCGCCTCGGCAAACCCCGCCTCGACGTCGCCGATGCCGCCATGAATGTCAATGAGCACGTTGTGCTCGGGGTGGCGGATGAAGTCGTCGACGCCGCGCTCGTGCACCATCGGCGAGCCGGAGCGCATCGCCTCCTCGGGGTCGAAGACGGCGGGAAGCACCTCGTATTCGATAGTCACCGCGCGGCAGCCCGCTTCGGCGGCGGCTTCGCTTTCGGCCAGCACGGCCACCATCCGCTGCCCGACGAAGCGGGCCACGTTGTCGAGCATGTAGGTGTCGTTGGGATCGACGCGAAAATCCTCGTGGATCGAGGTAGTGTAGAGGCGACGCGGCACATCTTCCCAAGTGTAGACGCGATGCACTCCCGGCACGGCCAGGGCGGCCGTCTTGTCGATGGAGACGACGTTGGCGTGGGCGTGGGGGGAGCGGACGACTTTGAGGTAGAGCATCCCCTCCATCTTCGTATCGAGGGTGTAACGCGCCTGGCCGGTGACGACCAGCGGCGCGGCCGGCGCGCCCACTCCGGTCCCTGCCGAGCTGCCGGGCCGATCGACTTCGACGGTCTGCACGCCATGAATGGCGTCCTCGATGGCGTGATAACCGGTGCAGCGGCAGAGATTCCCCTTAAGATGGCGAGCGAGATCGGTGTTGATGTCGTCCGTGCTCAAGGTCGAGGCGGTCATGATCATGCCGGCGGTGCAGAAGCCACACTGGAAGCCCTGGGCGTTCATGAACTGGTGCTGCATGGGGTGCAGCTCGCCGTTCGTGGCCAGCCCTTCAATGGTGGTGACCGCGACGCCCTGGGCGCGGTAGGCCGGGATGAGACAGCTATGGACCGGCTTGCCGTCGAGCCAGACGGTGCAGGCCCCGCAGTCGCCCTGATCGCACCCTTTCTTGACGCCGAACCAGCCCAAATCGCGCAGGAAGGTGCGCAGGCACTGGCCGGCGTCCGGCTCCTCGGAGAACGTTTTGCCGTTGACGTGATAGCTCATCTCGACTCCCTCAGACGGACGGCGTAGCCAGCTCGGCGCGGATCTGTTCCGCGAAGTAGTGGGACATGTGCTTGCGATACGCCGGGGCGCCGTGCACATCATCGAACCAGGCGTCATCCGGTATCGCCTCGTGCAAGCGCTCGCGCAGGCTGGCAGCATCCGGCACGCGCGGGAAAACGAGCTGCACCGGGCGGGGGGTGGCGGCGGAGATGGTCAGCGTGAACGTTTCGTCGGGCGCGTCGGCGGTGCCCACCAGGAGGGCGGTGGAGCGGCCCATGTGGGTGAGGGTGCTACGCCGGAAGGCGGCTCGCTTGCGCAGGGCCGCGGCGGGGAGCGCGATGGCGCGCAGCAGCTCGCCCGGTTGGAGGACGTTCTGATGATTGCCGGTGACGAAGTCGATCGCCGCGATCGCCCGCTCGCTTCCATCGAGGGCGCGCAGGGTGAGCACCGCTTCGAGAGAGGCCGCCAGCGAAACCATGGGGCTGGCAGGGAGGGACATGCAGATGTTGCCGCCCACGGTGGCGGTGTTCCAGATCTTGAAGGAGGCCAGGAAGGCGCGGCAGCACTCGTCGATGATGCTGCCTGCCCGCCACTCGGGCGGAGGGGAGAAGGCGTAGAGCTCGGCAATGAGGCAGGTGGCGGCGATGCGCAGCCCGGCATCATCGACTTCGAGCGGCGTCCAACCGAAATCGCGCAGATCGAGCAGCCGCCGCAAGTGGGGTTGCGGCTCCGAGTAGAGCCAGGTTCCGCCCGCCAGCCAGCTATCGCCCTCCTGCCAAAGGAACCCCGCGCGCTCGGCGGCCCTTGCGCCCCGCACGTCTTCGATGGTGTTGAGGTTCATCCACCCATCCTCACTAGCCACACGCCGAACCGCACGCAACGCATCCGTCGACGCGCGGCACGTTGAAACGATGCGATTGGTCCAGTCCTGAACCAGCGCATCGTTCGCCGCGCGATTCTATTGTCAACCACCGTATACGCTACACGCGGAGCCTGCCAAACGCAAGAAAGACGCAATGCTTGAGGGAAAAACAAAAAGGGGCATCTCGCCAGAACTCTTCACTCCTGACACCGCGGTGATGGTGTCAGGAGTCGGTTGTCCACTTCGCCAGCAACCGACTCGCGTCCTCTGGCAAGACAGAACAAGGCGGAGGGTTGGCGCCATCGGTCCATCCGTCCTGATATGGCGGCCAACTGGAACGTCGAGCTTGACAATGCCGCGAGTCGGTGTACGTTTCGCACCATACGGCGCTGATCTCTTCACACCTGCTCGACGTTGCACGTGCAGATCGTTCGGGCCGACCGGCTGCCTGGACAGCGCCGGGATTGTCCGCGCGGCGTGCCGGTGCGTCGAGTCATGGCGCGATCGCGGCGAGCGATCCAGTCGTCCGGAAAGGGAGTCCCTTGGCGCCAGTCACAGCCGCACGTCCGGCAACGAGTTCAAGCGTCACCCTGGTCACCCAGACGCGGGTCAGACCAGAGTTCGATGGCGACTTCGGCCATTGGCAGCAGCGCATCAACGATGTGGTTGAGCGCTTTCCGGGCTTCGTCGACCGCCAGGTGATGCCGCCATCGTCACCGGTGCAGCCCGATTGGGTCATCGTGCAGCGCTTCACAGACGTGGCGGCAGCGCAGGCCTGGCTGGCCTCGCCGGAGAGGCAGCGGCTGGTGGCCGAGGCGCAACCGTGGCTGCTGGGGCATGACGATGTCCACATCATCGAAGACAACGCGCCGCCGGCCCATTCCTCGGCCGTCTCCTTCGTCGTCTCGACGCGCCTCAAGCCGGGGCAGGAAGAGGCGTTTCGCCATTGGACGCAGCGCATCAACACGGCCCAAGCCCGCTATCCCGGCTTTCAGGGGTTCAAGCTCACTCCACCCATTCCGGGGGTGCAGGATGACTGGGCGACGATCCTGCAATTCGACAACGACGCGCACATGAACGCCTGGCTGGACTCACCGGAGCGGCAGACGTTGCTGAAGGAAGCCGAGGCCTTCACCGCCGAGAGCCACATGCGCACGGTGCGCTCCGGGTTCGGGCAGTGGTTCCAGCTCGACGGCGCGATGAGCCGTGCCCCGGCCTGGAAGATGAACATGCTGACGCTTTCGGCGCTCTACCCGGTCGTCTTCCTCTTCGGCTTCTTCGTGCAGACGCCGATCCTGATGAAAGCGTGGGGCTGGCCGTTCTGGTTGGCCCTCTTCGCGGGCAACGTCGCCGGGGTGACGATCCTCAACTGGCTGGTGCCCTGGGTCGGCAAGCGCTTCGCCTGGTGGCTGCAACCGGCGGGGATGGAGACCCGCAAGCTCACCCTTGTTGGCATCGTCGCGATCGTCGCGCTGTACGGGCTCTTTCTACTGGCCTTTTCCCGCTTTCCGTAGGTGTCGTTTCCGGGCGCGCTGTTAGCGGAGGCGAGTTACGCGTGCGAGGCGCGCGGAAAGGCAGCCGATGCCATGCCCATCCACCAATGCCCGCTTCTTGACGTCATTGCTGAAGGCCGGCTCCGCGACGATTTCGTCCTGGATTGTCTTCCGGCCAGCCGCGGCCATCGCGTTGATGATGGCTGCCGTCCGCGAACGGTGCTGGACGGGATCAATGAATCGGTCTATGTTGGGCACGCGCATTCGGAATCTGGCCGGGGGTTCGTGATCATGCCGACGGACATCCATCTTTGCCTCCCTCCATCCGAACTACGCCAGGCGGTGGCCGAGCGCTACGGTCAGGTTGCGAGCGATCCCGAGGCCGCCACGCTCTTTCCAGTCGGCCGCGCGTTTGCCGAGGCTGTCGGCTATCCAGCGGCGCGGCTCGATGCCCTGCCGAGCGCGGCGGTGAAATCGTTCACCGGGGTGACCTACCTCCTGCCATGGTGCGAGCTGTCACCAGGTGAAACGGTCGTCGATCTCGGCTGCGGCGCTGGCGTAGATGCCATTCTCGCCGCCCAGCAGGTCGGGCCCAGCGGCCATGTCCACGGTATCGATCTCGCCCCGGAAATGGTCGCGTTGGCGCGGGACAATGTTGCGGAGGCCGGGCTCGCCAACGTGGAGATTCATCAGGCGGCGGTCGAAGCCCTGCCACTGAGCGGGGAAATGGCCGATGTGGTGACGGCCAATGGGGTCTTCAACCTTGTGCCGAGCAAGGACGCGCCGCTGGCCGAGGCGTTTCGCGTCCTGAAACCGGGAGGGCTCCTTGTCGCCGCCGAGATCGTGCTGACAGCAACGCTTCCCGAAGAGGAGCGGAATACCCTCGACGACTGGTTCCGTTGAATAGGGGGCGCGCTGCCGGAGGCAGCGCTTCTGGATCTGGCGCGGGCGGCCGGCTTCACGCCAACTGTCCTGCATCGCGGCCGCAACGCGCGGACCGGGCATGCCGCATCGCAAATCGTCGTCTTTCAGGGAATGAAGCCCGGGCCTTCCAGCGATGACGCCTGATCCCATTGCGGCGCTCCCGCCCGGGTTGCTTCGTGACGACCATGACGAGCCGTCGGTCTTTCGCCCGGAGAGCCTGCTGCGCGAGGGGCGCCGGCAGCGCGGTCTGGCCGAGGGCGAGATTCCCGAGGTCTGCCTGCTCGATCCGGATGGCGACGTTGTTCGCTTCTTGCAGAGGACGGGCCGGGGTCGCCGTTCCGACTGCTGGGCCTGTTATCACACGGAGCTGTGGCAAACCGAGATTGAGGGCGAGACGATCGGGGTCGTTGGCAACGCCGTCGGCGCTCCATTCGCCGTGCTGGTCGCCGAACAGCTGCTGGTGTCGGGCTGCCAGTTCGTGGTGAGCGTGACATCTGCTGGACAGCTCGATCCCACCCTCACCCTTCCCGCAACCATCCTGGTCGATCGCGCCCTGCGCGGCGAGGGTACGAGCTACGCCTACCTCCCGCCGCAACGCTATGTCGACGGCGATCCCACGCTGCTGGCCGCGGTCGCCGCAGCCCTGGAATCTGCCGGCATCAGCGCGGTCAGGGGCGCCGTCTGGACCACTGATGCCCCGTTTCGGGAAACCCGCTCTGCCCTGGATGCCGCTGTCGCCGAAGGATTGCAGGCGGTCGAGATGGAAGTGGCCGGGCTGTATGCCCTGGCGCTGGTGCGCGAGGAGGCGATCGTCTGCTTCGCGCTCGTCACCAATCAGATGGCGCAACATGGCGACGACTTCGAAAAAGGCCCGGATGATGGCGCCGGTCACGCGCTGGCGCTGACCATCGCCGCCGCTCGGGGCTGGCGAGCATGCCGCGACGACAGACGCACAGGAGGTGCAGCCCAATGAACGCGACGGACGTCAGAGCCCCCTTCATCGATCCGATCCTTTTTGCGCGCGGCATGGCCGTGATCCGGATCTTCTTTGGGATCATCGTCTTCGCCAACGGCCTGGCCAAGGTGGAACCGGCGCTGGGCCGCATCGATCTGGGGCCGCTCCACGCCAACCTGATCACACGCGATGGCGCGCGAGGTATCCTCAATTTCGAGGTCAACAACCGCCAGATCCGGGAAGGCGCGCCCAAGGGCACCCAAGTGCCCGGCCTCAAGCCATTGGTGAACGATGTCATTCTGGCGCAGTGGGGCTTCTTTCAATGGATTGTGGTCGCGGTGGAATTGGGCGCTGGTCTGCTGCTGATGCTTGGCCTTGCTTCACGCGGCGCGGCGCTCATTGATCTGGGGCAGCAGCTTTTTCTGGCCCTGGTCTATCTCTCCAGCAACCGCTGGCTCTTTGAGCAGCCGCACGAATACGTCCCGCTCATCGTGCTGGCCATCGTCCCGGCCGGCCGCGCCTGGGGTCTCGACGCGTGGCTGCTGCGGCAGCGCCCCACGCTGCAACGCTGGCCATTCTGACTGGCCCTCCCTGCCCACTCCCTGGCATGCCACACAAGCCAGCCGCGAAGTTGCTAGGCTTGCGTATCCCACGGTGATGGTGCGCCAGTGATGCGCATCCTGCACGTACGTCGATAAATGGCGGGAGATCGCATCATGCCAGAAACTGAATCGGAGCCTTGCCACGTTCATGGCGCGGATGCCTCGCTGGTGGCGCACTCGCCTCACCCTCTCTCCCGCCGTCGCCTGATGGCCTCGGGGCTCGGCGCTGGCGGCGCGCTGCTGGTGGCCGGCGCCGTGCGCTTGCCGCGGGTCGAGGCCCAGGCGACGCCCGAGGCGGAGCACGAGATGCCCGCGAACCCGGCCGAGGCGGGACTGATTCCGGGAGCTGGGCCGTGGACATCGGAAGAGCTCGTCGAGCCAGAGGTGCGGCGCTCCGTCGATGGCCTACTGGAGACGACGCTGCGGGTCGCTTATGCCTACCAGGATTGCGGCGGCTATCGCCTCTTCATGCGGACGTATGAGGGCGGCATCCCCGCGCCGACGCTGCGACTTCAGCCAGGCGACGCCCTCAATATCGAGCTGATAAACGATCTGCCGCCGAATCGAACGGAGGCGCTACTGGACGAAGACCTGCCGCACGCGCTGAACAGCACGAACTTCCACTTTCATGGCTCGCATGTCAGCCCCGAAGGGGTTTCCGACAACATCTTCCGCGTGATGGAGCCGGGGCAGCGGTACGACATCGAGATCGACCTGCCGGACGATCACCCGCGCGGGACCTACTGGTATCACCCGCACCACCATGGCGGCGCCGACATCCAGATCGCCGGGGGGATGGCCGGGGCCATCATCGTCGAGGGGGACTTCGCCGACGTGGCGGAGATCGCGGCGGCGCGGGAGCGGGTGCTACAGATCAATCAGGTGGTCTTCGACGAATATCGCATGGTGGAGGGGTTCGAGACCGTCTTTTCCGAAGGCGCGACCCGCTTTTTCATCATCAATGGGCAACGCGAGCCGATCATCCGCCTGCGGCCGGGCGAGGTGCAGCGCTGGCGGATACTGCACACCGGCTATCAGGACGACATCTTCCTCGCTCTCGACGGCCACGCCATGCTGCCGATCGCCCGGGATGGGATTTCGTTGCCGGCGCTGGGGCAGTCGCGGGCGATCACCCAGCCGGGCGGGAACGGCCAAGGCGATGCTGAGACGCTTCTCTTGGCCCCCGGGCAACGGGTTGACGTGCTGGTGCAGGCGGGAGAGCCGGGCACGTATCTGTTGCAGGCGCTCCCCTACGATCAGGGGTACGACGCGCCGGCGGGGCCGCTGGCGAAGGTGATCATCGCGGGCGATTCCCTGCCGATGGAGCTGCCTTCTTCCCTACGCCCAGCGCCATTCGAGACGGTGCGCGACGAGGAAATCACCGGCCGGCGCGAACTACTCTTCTCGCGGCACGCGCCGGAGGTCGATGCCGCCGGGCACTGGCGCGAATTCGCCTTCACAGTCGACGGCCTCCTCTTCGACCACGACCGCGTCGATCAGCGGGTGGAGCTGGGCGCGGTCGAGGAGTGGACGATCGTCAATCAGGACGATCACAACGACCACGTCTTCCATATTCACGTCAACCCGTTCGAGCTGACAGCGGTCAATGGCAAGGCGGTGGAGGAGCGGGTCTGGCTTGATACGGCGATCGTGCCGCACGGCGGGAACATCACCTTCCGCACCCGCTTCCTCGATTTCACCGGCAAATATGTCCTGCACTGTCACATGATGAATCACGAGGAGCTGGGGATGATGCAGGTGGTGGAGGTGGTGGAGTCCCCGTAGCATCGCCATGATCGAGCTCGTGCCGGGCGATACAGGCTCCCCAAGGGGCTACCAGCCTCGATCGAGTCACGGTACTCCCAACTCACGTGTTTCAGAGATTTCATGGCGCAACAGAGCGCGAATGCCGGGCATTGCCAGTTGTTGGAAGATCGCGTCCATCTTTTCTGGTGTGTACGGCAATCCGTGCTCCAGCCATTGGTGGATGAGGGTGAGGAGCGTGCTGGCCAGGTAGTCCGCGACGATCTCGGGCGGGACCGTGAGAGGATGGGAGCCGACGGCAAGGGCAAGTTGGCGCGCGGCATGGTCGCGCAAATGATGGTGGTGCAGCTTCTGGGAATCTGAGTTGTGCGCCATCCCTCGGACCAGCGCTGATAAGAAAGGCTGCTGCTCCTGGACGTGGCGGAAAAGGCCCTCGCTCGGCATCAGCCGGGCGGCGGGATCATCCGCCGAGGCGAGGTGGCGATCTTGGAGCAGACCGAGCACCCGCGCGAACTCGCTCGCCAGGACGTCGTCTTTGTTCCGGAACTGGGCGTAAAAGGTGGAGCGACCGACATCGGCGCGGTCGAGAATCTCCTGCACCGTGATCCGGTCGTAGCGCTTCTCCTGCGTCAGCGCGACCAGGGCAGCAACGATCAGCCGGCGGCTGCGCCGCGACTGGCGATCCGACTTTTCCTCTTGAGCCATCCCGTGTACTCCCGAACAATAGTGCCATGCTGTTCCGTTTCAGACAGCTGGGGCCAATTGATCCTTGTTGTCGGGCCGGCCCGGTCATAGGGTGGGATTAACGGCGACCACGCTGATCGAAAACGTAGCGGCTGCCCAGAAGAACGGCAAGACGCGCCCGAGATGACGACGCGCGAGAGTTGACCGCTCGTCTGTGGCGCATCAGGCAGGGTTGGAGAAACGAACATGAATCCGTTGGCCCATACGTCCGAGGCACACTCCGGCATGACCACCGGGAAGATGATTCGCGGAGCGCACTCCTACGATCTGCACGTCGCGCTCATGACGCTTGGCCGGGGTCGAGCGCTCCGCGATCGGACGATTGCGTCCGCCGCTATCGCCCCGGGCGACCATGTGTTGGACATCGGCTGCGGGACCGGCGAGGTCGCGATGCGCACCAAAGCTCGAACTGGTTCCGCGGGATCCGTGGCGGGCATCGATCCTGACCCAGCGATGATTGCCGTGGCGCGCCAGAAAGCCTCCCGAGCGGAATTGGATGTCGACTTCCGCGTCGCGGCGGTCGAATCGTTGCCGTTCGCCGACGCGACGTTCGATGTGGTGGTGAGCAGCTTGATGATGCATCACCTTCCCGCGGACCTCAAGCCGCGCGCCCTGGCCGAGGTTAGACGGGTGCTGAAACCTGGTGGCCGCCTGATGGTCATCGACTTCCAGCGGCCGGCTTCCCGGCTGGGTCGCCTGGCGCCGGTATGGCTGCTCCACCGTTCGTCAGCCGACCATGGTCTGTGGGAGTTGCCGCCATTGCTGCGCGCCGCTGGCTTCGACGCCATCGAGAGCAGAGACACGAAGGTTGCGTATCTCGGATGCGTCCATGCGCGAGTCGATGGGTGACTTCCGGGTTGGTCGGCGAACAGGGCTGCGACATCGCCCGGTGAGGAGTTCCGTCACGATGATGCACGAAGCGAACGAGGGCCAGGCACCCGCGGATCGGCCAGGCCATCACCGGCTGCTCCCCATCGCTGGTGGCAGCGTCGTCGTTGCCGCGATGCTGGCGCACCTCGGCGGCGGGGCGCTGCTGATGCACGTTGGTCTCCCCGCATTGCTGGTATCCCTTGGCCTTGGCGGAGCCTTTAACAACCTTGGCTCCGGGGCGATCGTGCTCGGCATCGTGGCGGTCGTCGCCGTCAAGCTGCTGGTGGTCTTCGGCGCCCGGCATGTGTCACGGCGCAAATAGACCGCGGTAGACATTATGTTGGTGATACAACGATTCATCCTCGGCATAACGCACCAGATCAGCCGGCCCGCGAGGCTTACGGTCTGAAACGGTTCCGGGACCAGCAGTGTTACATTCCGAACAAAACAGAATCGGCTAGACGATAAACGCCCAGCCAGTTCCTTGAAGTCATACCGCACTCTGGAAGGCTAACAACTATGGCCCTTCGCCGCCATCGCCTCAGTAAGCAGGGCATAGGAGCCATCAGTCAATTGCCACGGCTGGTTGCTCCGACACGTTCCCGAGCCGCCGCGCGGCTTTGCAGGGCGGCTTGCAGGGCATGGCCCGTAAGCGGCGGGTTTTCGTCGCTGGCGATCGTGAGCTCGTCCAGGTAGTCGTGATCGTTCACGTCGAGCAACGTCGCGACAACTTCGACAGCGTCCCCTCGCGAATCGAAGGTTCCCAACACGTTGAAGTTGACTTCGTCGATGACCCGGAAGCGGCCGTTCATCGTTCGGTCCTCCGTTCAACGCCACCCTTTGTTTCCGAAACGTAGCACCATTATTTCTTCTACCCCGCCAGCGCCGCCAGCCTCGCCGCATTCCTATTGTGCTCCCGCACGACCTGGGGGAGATCGAGCGTCACGATCTCGCCGCCGTCGACGATCAGGCGGCCGCCGACGACGGTGTGGCGGGCGCGGGTCGGCGCGCAGAAGACGACGGCGGCGACGGGATCGCTCAGGGCGCCGGCGTATTCGACGCTATTGAGATCGAGGGTGAAGAAATCGGCGCATTTGCCTGGCGCCAGCGAGCCGATGTCGTCGCGGCCGAGCACCGCCGCGCCGCCCACCGTGGCGATCTCCAGCGCCTCCCGCGCGGTCAGCCATTCCTTGGCGCGCAGTGGATCGGAGGTCGAGATAACGGTTCGCGGCCCCTCGGGAGGCAGCAGGCCCATTTTCAGCCGGGCCAGCAACATCGCCTCGCGCACCTCGACCAGGAGGTTGCTGCCGTCGTTGCTGGCCGAGCCATCGACGCCAAGCCCGGTCTTGACGCCGGCGTCGAGGTACTTGCGGATGGGGGCGATGCCGGAGGCAAGGCGCATGTTCGAGGAAGGGCAGTGGCAGACGCCCGCGCCCATCCGCGCAAAGAGGCGGATCTCGTCGTCGTCGACGTGGACGGCGTGGGCGTACCAGACGTCGTCGCCGACCCAGTCGAGCGTCTCCATGTAGGCGACGGGGCGCAACCCCTGGTGCTGGAGCGTGAAGCGCTCTTCGTCGAGCGTCTCGCAGAGGTGGGTGTGGAGACGGACGCCGTACTCGCGGGCCAGCTTCGCCGATTCGCGCATCAGATCGGCGGTGACGGAGAAGGGGGAGCAGGGGGCCAGCACGATCTGCAGCATCGAGCCCGGCGCGGGATCGTGGTACTGCTGGATGACCCGGACGGAGTCATTGAGGATGGCCTCTTCCGTTTCGACGCAATCGTCCGGCGGCAGGCCGCCATTCGATTCGCCGAGCGACATGCTCCCACGCGAGACGACGAAGCGGACCCCGAGCTCCTGGGCAGCGTGAATCTGATCGTCCACCTTGCAGCCATTTTGAAAGACATACGCATGGTCGAAGACGGTGGTGCAGCCGGAGCGGGCCAGCTCCGCGCAACCGACGATCACCGCGGTGCGCGTGTCTTCCGGCGTGCGGCTGCCCCAGATGCGGTAGTGGGCGCGCAGCCAGGGAAAGAGGTTGGTGTTCTGTCCGGCGGGCAGGTTGCGGGTGAGCACCTGATCGAGGTGATGATGGCAGTTGATCAGGCCCGGCAGCACGATGTGCCCGGCCAGATCGAGGACAGTGTCCGCGCTCTCCGGCAGCTCGCTCGTGGGGCCGACCTGCTCGATCACGCCATCGCGGGCGAAGAGCCCGGCGTTGCGAAGCTCCCGCCGCTCCCCATCCATGGTGACGAGCACGTCGGCGTTCTTCGCCAGCAAGGTCCCCATTCCGCACGCTTCCCTTCTCCAGACAGTTGCGAGTCTTCTCAATCCACCCAGGCCGCGGGATCGTACCCCACTCGGATAGAACGCACGCTTCCCGAAAGCGCCTCGCAACCAAATGCAGCCAACACTACCCACGACCTGCGGGACGGATGGCGATGTGCGCTCCTGGCATTCTTCATGCAAGCCCCACTTCAGCGCCGGAGAGGATCCCCGACGAGAACGCAGCGCTGCTAGAAGGGCATAACGAGAAGCAGACGATTGGCATGCCGGCCGGAAGCGCCCAAGGGCGTCGGCCACCCTGCACAAACGAGCGAGGTTCAGGAGCATGACAGATGGCTGAACACGAAAAACGCGAAACCCTAGAGCATGACAGCGCGCCGCGAGCGCGATTCTCGCGCCGGGGGTTCCTGACGACATCGAGCGTGGCCCTGGCCAGCAGCGGCGTGGCCACGATCGGCGGGGCCTTGCTGCGGGAGGCCTCGGCCGCGCCACCAGCGCAGGCCACGCCTGAGGCGGCGGCCACTCCGCTCGCCAACGGCACGATGCCGGGGATGGACCAGGAAGAGCGCCCGGCGGAGTTCTTCAATATCCACGAAGCCTCTACGGTCGATGCCCTCGTCTCCCGCATCCTGCCAGGCGATGCGGACGACCCGGGCGCGCACGAAGCCGGGGTCGTCTTCTACATCGACCGCGCGCTCGGCGGCGCCAACCTGGGCTACACCCTCAAGACCTACACCCAGGGTCCCTTTCCGATAACGTCGGAAGCACCGGTCCCTGTGGAATCGTCAAGCGCGCGCTATGGCTACGACGCCGTACCAATCTCCCCCGAGCAGATCTCCCGCTACGGCTACCAATCGGTCCTCTCGCCGCAGGAACTCTACCGGCGCGGGCTGGAGTCCGTCGATGCCTACGCGCAGAGCCAGCATCAGAAGAACTTCGTCGATCTCAGCGCCGAGCAACAGGATCAAATTCTGACCGACATGAACGAGGACAAGGCCACCGGCTTCGAAGGCCCAAATGGCAAAGCCTTCTTCACGCAATTGCGCAACGACACCATCGAAGGGATGTTCGGCGACCCGATGCACGGCGGGAACCGCGATATGGTCGGCTGGAAGCTGATCGGCTACCCCGGCGCCCAGCGACTTTACACCCCTGACGAGATCAAGAACGCGGGCTTCACGCGCGCCCCGCAGAGCCTGGGTCAGTTGATCGCCAAGGAAGGCCATTAGGAGACCGCACGCCATGGCACAGAACAAGAGAGTCGATGTCGTCACCGTGGGGGCCGGTCTCGTGGCCGGGATCATGGCCTACGAATTGACGAAGGCCGGGCTCGAAGTCGTTTCCCTCGAGCAGGGTCCCTGGCTCACGACGGAGGAAGATTTCAGTCACGACCATGACGAGTTGCGCTACAACCAGCGGCGGGAGATGATGGTCGATCTCTCGCGCGAAACGTGGACCTGGCGGCCGAGCCCCAAGGAGACCGCGCTGCCAATGCGGCAGTACGGCTCCTTCAATCCGCATCAAGGCGTCGGCGGCGCGGCGGTGCACTGGGCGACCCAGAACTGGCGCTTCTACCCCTCCGACTTCGAATATCGTAGCCACCACATCGAACGCTACGGCGAGGCCAAGCTCCCCGTGGGCAACCGCATCCGCGACTGGGGCATTACCTACGACGATCTGGAGCCCTATTACGACAAGTGGGAATACGATGTCGGCGTCTCGGGCAAAGCGGGCAATATCAAGGGCGAGAAGATCGAGGGCGGCAACGTGTTCGAGGGGCCGCGTGCTCGCGAGTATCCCCTCCCCTCGTTGACGAAGTCGATCGTCGCCGACAAGTTCACCGCGGCGGCCAAGGAGCTTGGCTATCATCCCTTCCCGCAACCGTCGGCGATCCTCTCCGAAGCGTACAAGGACCTCGCCGGGAACACGCGCGGCGCCTGCCTCTACTGCGGCTTCTGCACGCGCTACGGCTGCGAAGTCGCCGCCAAGGGCAACGCGCTCGTTGCCCACATGCCCGCGGCGCTGGCCACGGGAAAGTACGAGATTCGGCCCAATAGCTACGTCTACAAGATTGAAACCGATGACACTGGCAAGGCAACCGGCGTCTCCTACATTGACGCGGCGGGGCGCAGCCAGTTCCAGGAAGCCGACATCGTCATCGTTTCGGCGTTCCAACTGATGAATGTCCGCCTCCTCCTGCTTTCGCGCTCCAGTGCGCACGCGGGCGGCATCGGCAACGACCGCGGGCTGGTGGGGACCAACTACACTTATCAGCTCGGCGGCGGCGGCTCGAACGGACTCTTCGAGGGCGAGCGGCTCAACCAGTTCATGGGCAACGGCGCGATGGCGTCCCTGATCCACGATTTCGAGGCCGACAATTTCGACCATGCGGACCTCGATTTCATTGGCGGCGGTTCGATCAGCGCCGGCAGCGGCGAGCGCAACCCGGTCGGCAGCGTGGGGAGCGTGCCGACGGCCAGCGGCAAGACCTGGGGCCAGGAGTGGAAGGAGGCGCTGCGCACCACCTGGGATAGCGTCTCGGGCATCGGCATCCAGGGCGAAAGCCTGCCCTACGACGATCAGTACGTCGATCTCGACCCGACCTACCGCGATCGCTTCGGCTTCCCGCTGCTGCGGATCACGTTCGACTGGCACGAGAACGATTACAACCTGATCCGCTACCTCTCGCCGAAGATGCGCGAGGTTCTGGAGAAGATGGGCGCCACGAACATCGTGACCCAGAAGGAGCTCACCCCGTATTCGATCGCCCCGTATCAGAGCACGCACACCACCGGCGGCGCGATCATGGGCGCTGACCCGGCCACGTCAGTGGTCACCAAGTACGGTCAGGTGTGGGACACGCCGAACGTCTTCGTGGTGGGGGCTTCGCAATTCCCGCAGAACGCGGGGATGAACCCGACCGGGACAGTGGCCGCGCTCGCGTATCTGGCCAGCGATGGGCTCGTTAATGAGTACACCAAGGAGCCCGGCAAGATCATCGGCTCGTCGTAGCGCGTTCATCGTTATTCGCGGGGCGGACGTCCGCGGCTCAGCGCGGATGTCCTCCCATATCGACAACCGTTTTTGAGACGTTTGCGCATCGCGCAGGAGGTTACTCGTGGGAAATCAGCGAGGGATTCATTCGTTCGTTTTCGTCAGCTTCGTCGTCACGGCGCTGCTGGCCTTTGCGCTCTTGACCGTCCCTACCGGTGTGGCCCAGGATGCTAGCCCGGAGGCGAGCCCGTCCGCCTGTGTGCCGGGAACGCCGGGAGCCGGGGGGACCCCAACCGCGCAAGCGAGCCCGTCGGCCGCTGCCACGCCCTGCCCGGAAGGGACGCCTCAGGCGGGTGGCGATTCCGTCGAGGTTGAGTCGTACGACATCTACTTCGAGCCGAAGGAGTTGTCGATTCCAGCGGACACTGATGTGAAAGTGTCCTTGCCGAATGCCGGCGTCACGCTGCACAACTTCTCGATCGATGCTCTGAAGATCAGCGTCGACATCGATCCGGGAGCGACGGAAGAAACGACCATCAATGCTCCCGCCGGCACGTACGAGTACTACTGCAACGTGCCCGGCCATAAGGCGGCCGGCATGGTTGGTACGCTGACGGTGAAGTAGGCAATCGCGTTCAGTTCCGCGCGGACGGTCATCCAGGATCGGGATGACCGTCCGGCGTTTGCTGGTGCGTAGCCCGCTCCACGTGCAATCTCCGGCAAGCCAGGATCATCGCGCCGGGTCAGCGGTCCGCTTGCCATGCCAGTAACCTTGCGGGGCAAGGATATTTCGCGGCTTTCCAAGAGGAGCAGTGGTGAAATCGACACGGATGCTGGCTTCCCTGTTCGGTATCGCTGGACTTGCCGCTCTGGGCGCGGTCTGGACGATGCGGCAGCGGAACAACCCGGCGGCGTGCCCATTCGGACAACGATTCTTCCTCGACCTACCGCGGCCGTTCATGCGGCGCGAGACATTGGTCGCCCTCCTGGAGCCGGCTCCTCGCGAGCGCGTGCTGGAGATCGGACCGGGCACGGGCTACTACAGCCTGGACATCGTGCCCCGGCTGGCCCCTGGTGGCCAGCTCGATCTCCTCGACATCCAGCAACCGATGCTGGATGAGGTGCGCCAACGCGCGGCATCGTCCGGCATCGCCAACATTCAGACGACACGGGGTGACGCCCAAGCGCTGCCATTTCCGGACGCGACGTTTGACGCCGCGTTTCTCGTCGCCACGCTGGGGGAGATCCCGGACAAAGGCCTGGCGCTGCGTGAAGTGCGCCGGGTCCTCAAGCCTGACGGCCGGTTGGTGGTGGGCGAAGGCCAACCTGATCCGCACATGGTTGCCAGCGCTGCGCTGCGGGCGCTGGCGATTGAGGCCGGGTTCCGGTTTGAACGTCATGAAGGGAACCGATTCGGCTTTCTCGCTCGCTTCCGGGTGGCCTGATCCTGCGCCGAAGGAGGCGAAGGGGCGAAGGCTACGAGAGGCAGGAGGAAGCGCCTTTTTCGACGTGGCCGAACGGGTCTTACCGTTGGCGCTGGATGAGGGGAACACGGAGCCGGAGGCAACGTGGGCATCGGCTGGCAGGAAGTGATGGTAGTGGTGTTCCTGGTGCTGATCGTCGCTGGGGCGTTGAAGTTGCGGGATCGGGCGTAAAGGCGCATGCCGGCGCCCGAACCACCCGCCCGCGGGCGCCCGGCAACGGCGCAGGGAGAGGCGCCGCGACAGACCGAGGCAAGGGCGGGGGCTCCGGCGATGAGCGCCAGGGATGTCGAAAAGGCCACGGGAGGCCCGTGCCGCGGATCGAGCGGCGCGCCGCCCAGTGGTACGCAACTGGCGTGATCAAACGCGGGCAGACATGAGGCATCGGAACCGTCCAGCGTACACGGGGGCGATTCGCCCTGGGGAAGGAGTTCATCATGAGCGAGCAGACGAACCAGACCGGGTCCGAGCAGGCGAGCCCACGGGAAGCCTTGCAGGCCCTCCTCGATGAGGGCCTCGACGGGGCGGAGCTGATCTATCGGGTGCGGCTGCTCTTCCCTTTTGCGGAGGACGACGCCAGCGCGCGACCGACCACCGACGATGCCACGGTGCATCCAGGGTATCAGTAGCCAGTTCCAACCCTCATGTTGGGATCATGCCCGTCTGACAATGGCGAGCAGTTCGGTGTGGAGCGGCGGGGGAGCGGGGAATGCGCATTCCGGGATTCGCGGAGCAGGCGCCGCTGAACGTCTTCCGGCAGGCCATGAAGGGCTTCATCGAGGACGACATGGGGGAGTACGCGGCGGCGCTCTCCTACCATATCCTGCTGGCGCTCTTTCCATTCATCATCTTTCTCCTCACCGTGCTGGGAGCGCTTGGCCTTTCGGATTTCTTTGACCGGCTATTGAACGAAGCCCGCGTGGCGCTGCCGCCAGACGCGTTGCTGCTGGTGGAGCAGGTGATCGGCGAGATTCGCGGGCAACCGCGCGAAGGCCTCCTCTCCGTCAGCATCCTCTTTGCCCTCTGGGCCGCCTCGGCGGGCGTGCGCTCGCTCATGAACGCGCTCAATGCGGCGTACGATGTGGAAGAGACCCGGCCGGCCTGGCAGCGCTACCCCCTCTCGATCGTTTACACGATTGGGCTGGCGGCTCTCGTCATTATCTCGGCCGGCCTGCTGATTATTGGTCCCCTGGCAACGGGGTGGTTCGCCGGGCAAATCCGGCTGTCGCGGGCCGCTGAGCTCGCCTGGACCTGGCTGCGCTGGCCGGTTGTCGTCATCCTGCTGCTGCTGACGTTCGCCATCATCTATCGGGTGGCGCCGAACATCGACCAGCCCTTTCGCTACGTGACACCCGGCTCGGTGCTGGGGGTCCTGACGTGGATTGTGGCCTCGCTCGGGTTTTCCATCTACGTCGAGAACTTCGGCAATTACGGCGCCACGTACGGTAGCCTCGGCGGGATCGTGGTGCTGCTGCTCTACTTCTTCGTGTCGGCGGCGGTGCTCCTCTTTGGCGCCGAGATCAACGCGGTCATCCACCCGGCGACTGATCCCGCGATCGATGCGCCGAGATCGCCAGTGAGAGAATGAACCGGCTCGCCGATTAGCCTGTCAAGGCGGCTATCCCTCGTGCGCGATCAACAGGAGGCAATGTCGCTGGCTTCGCTGCCGGAGACACAACGACATCCGTCTAGCCCGACGAATCCCCTTCACATGGGGCCGAGTGCTGCGACACGGCGAAAGCGTCATTCCGACGAAGGAAGAATCTCGTCTTTTCCTCGTCTGTACGCGGATGACATCGAGACCCCTCGCCGGCTCGGCATGACACCTCCCCTTGATCGGAAAACGTTCCGTCAGGTCGCCGCCGGCAGAAGCTCGAAACGAATGCGCGCGGCATGGGTCAGCTCCGGCGGCAAGGGAGCCAAGCCGGGAGCCGTGGCAACCAGCACGATCTCGTATGGCGCGGCGCCCCGGTCGCGGATGTGGCGCTGCATGTCTTCCGCGTCCGCATCGGGCTCGGCCAGCTCGATCCACTGCGTGCCGAGCGGGAAACGGCGGCCGCGATGCACTTCCTCGATGTCCGGCGAGGTCGCTGACCCGGAGGCGCCGAGGAGCGCCCCATAGACCGGCGTGGCGCGGTCAAGGTCGGGCACGAGAATGGTCAGCCCGGCCAGGGCCGGCACGTGCAGGGCGTGGCGGGCGGCCTCTCCCGGCGGCACGCGCAGGTCGTGATCGGTGACATCCTCCAGCACGAACGGCAGAGGCACGTCTTCTGCCTCCAGGTTTATCGTCTTCCAGGCGATCGCTTGGCCGTCTGGCCGCTT
The DNA here is from genome assembly GCA_038246475.1 of Thermomicrobiales bacterium. Taxonomy (GTDB): domain Bacteria; phylum Chloroflexota; class Chloroflexia; order Thermomicrobiales; family UBA6265; genus JACCXM01. The sequence continues at coordinate 42,622 of JBBRVX010000013.1, forward strand.
CCGGCCTCCCTGCCGCGGCCCATCGACGGTCACCCCAGCCTGGCGCAACCGGTCAACCTCGGCATCGAGATCATCGGCGAGGAGCGCGTAGTCGACCGTGCCTTCGCCATGGGCGAGCTTGCCCCACCACTTGTGATCCTGCTTGCGGTCGGGCTCGCGAAAGGCGATCAGCTCGAAGTAGGCGCCATCGCCAAAGGAGACGAGGGCGTTATGGGTGGCGCCATCGACGTGCTCGCCGCCGGGCGTCACCGTGAAGCCTACCTGCCGGTAGCTCTCAGAGGCGCTAGCCAGATCGCGCACGGCGATGATGACGTGATCGATGGCCCGAACCATGAGCTTCTCCTGACGTCTGATGCGCCACGTCACGCCCGCGTTGACAGCCCGCGTGGCACTGACGTGAAATCGGCCGCTGCGAGGTACGGGCGCGGAATGCTGTGCCAGCGATCAGCATGCCACTTCAGGGGCCGGCACGCCAAGACGCCGCCCGCAGCAGCGTGCGATTCCGGTTCCACGTGGCGTCGCGCGCCCGCGGGGATCGCGTCAGGAGCGGTGGCGCGTGGTCGGGAGACCGTGACACCCGCCACACCGGAAAACGCCGCGGCTCCTGACGACATCTGAATGGTCAGGCCGCGCCTTTGAGTGTATTGGCGACCAGAGC
>JBBRVX010000014.1:0-42948 GCA_038246475.1 Thermomicrobiales bacterium
ATCACGTTCTATCTGACATTGATGATCGGTCTTGGCCTGGCGTTTCAGTTGCCGGTCGTGATGTTCATCCTGGCCAAGCTGGGTGTGGCCAGCCCGCAGAAAATGCGGGCCACCCGCAAATACGCGATTCTGATCCTGCTGATTCTGTCAGCGGTGATCACCCCATCGACCGATCCCTTCAATATGGCCATTGTCGCGGTGCCGCTGCTCATCCTCTACGAGGCAGGCATTGTTGTTGCAGCGATCTTCGCGAAGAAGCCGGTCGAAGTCGCCAGGGCTTAACCGAGCTTTCCGGCATGGCGTAGCGCTGCAACGGGTCAGTTTCTGACGCGCCGGGTTCTCAACGTTACTTCGTCAGGAAATCGAACGTGGCGTTCAATCTCATTCTGCTAGCCATCCTCATCGTGCTGAACGGTGTGTTCGCCATGTCCGAGCTTGCCATCGCCACATCGCGCAAGACGCGTTTGCAACAGTGGGCGGAGGAGGGGAACTCCCGCGCGGCGGCGGCATTGAAGCTTGCCGAGCATCCGAACCAGCTCCTGGCCACCGTGCAGATCGGGATCACGCTCATCGGGATCGTGACCGGGTTTTTCGGGGGCGCGGCACTCTCCGATGCCGTAGCGCGACAACTGGCGCGGATTCCTGGCGCGGCGCCGTATAGCGACCCGCTCTCGGTATTCCTGGTTGTGGGTCTGATTACCTACCTCTCGTTGCTGATCGGCGAGTTGGTGCCCAAACGTCTCGCCCTTCAGAATCCGGAACGCGTCGCCATGCTTGTGGCGCCGCCGATGACGGCCCTCTCGAAGGTCACCGCGCCGATCGTCCATTTTCTCGGAATGTCGTCAGATTTCGTCCTGCGCATCCTCGGCGTCAAGCACGCGGACGACCCGGCGGTGACCGAAGAGGAGATCTCCATGCTGCTTCAGGAAGGCGCGGCGGCGGGGGTCTTCGCGCCGGCCGAGCATGAGATGGTCGAGGGCGTCTTCGAACTTGGCGATCGGGAAGTGCGCGAGTTGATGACGCCGCGCTACCGGCTGATCGCCCTCGATGTCGAGGATCCGCTCGCCGTGAGCTATCAGAAGATGAAGGATTCACCCCATCACGTCTTTCCCGTTTACGAAGGCGAGCTCGATCGGCTTATCGGCATGGCGCCGGTCAAGAAGCTCTGGGCCGCCACCCTTGAAGGCGAGGCGATCGACTTGCGCGCGTTAGCCGAGCCGGCCCTGATCGTTCCGGAATCGATGCCGGCGCTTGAGGTGCTGGAGCGATTTCGCGATCGGCCAGACAACGCCGCGATGGTGGTTGATGAGTACGGCGGCATCCAGGGCCTCCTTTCCCTCCACGATTTGATGGAGGCGATCACTGGCGATCTGACCCAATCTCCCGAGCGCGCCGGAGAGATCGTGCAGCGGGCCGACGGCTCCTGGTTGCTCGATGGCGCGCTGCCGGTCCATGAGGTGCGGGAACTGCTGGACGTCGATGTCATGCCAGGGGAAGAAAGCGGCGATTTCGAGACCCTGGGCGGATTCGTCATGTCCCGATTGGGCCGCATCCCGAGCGTTGGTGATAGTGCCGATTGGGACGGGCATCGCTACGAAGTCGTCGACATGGATGGCCGCCGCGTCGATCGCGTCCTGGTGACCGCCGCCCCGGATGATGCCGCGATTTAACCGGCGTCAACGCTCTGAGAGAATCCCGGTCAATCGATCCTCTGGTTGCGGCCGCACGCGGATCGTGCGCTCGTTGCGGTAGGTCACCATTCCCGGGCGGGCGCCCTTGATCTTGCGCACGTGGCGCCGCCGCGCGATATCGACCTCGACGGCGCCACTCTCGCGAGAGGCGCAGTACCAGGCCGCGAGTGCCGCTGCCGCCTCCAGGGTTGCCGGATCCTCGGCGGCGACCGGATTTCTCCAGCGGATGATGACATGGGCGCCCCCCACCCCACGCGCGTGCAGCCAGGTATCGTCAGGACCAGCGATGTCGAAGGTCAGGAGATCGTTCTGCGGGCCGCTCCGGCCAATGTAGACGCTGTTGCCCGCGGCATCGACGAGCGCCTTCGGCCGTTTCGGCGCAGCCCGGCGGCGCGGCCTCGGAGCCCCCTCCGGCACCGCCGCTTCGGCCCATTCCGCGGCGAGCGCTTCAAGCTCAGTGAACCCGGGCGCCTGCGCGATCAGGGTGGCGAGTTGATCGAGGTAGGCGATCTCCAGATGGCTCTCGGCTTCCAGACCGGGAAGCTGATGTCCCGCGCTCTGCGCCTTCCGATAGCGCACAAAGTAGGCCTGAGCGTTCTCATTCGCCGAGAGTCCGGGATCGAGCGCCACGCGCTGAGCATCGACGCGGAGCTCGTGTTGACCAGGCTCGATCTCCCACAGATGGGCGTAAATGAGATCCCCCGCCATCCGGAGCGTTTCCACCTCGGCCGCCCGTGCCGCTTCGCCGGCCAACGCCGCCAGCCGCCGTGTCGCTTTCTCCCGCGCCGTGGCAACGGCATCGAGGAGGCGTTGCCGCCGCTGGGCATGGCGCATGGGGCTGGGACGATGGACCGCGATCTCGGCCAGCGCGGCGGCTTCCGAAACGCTCTCCACCGGGATTTCGTCGTAGCTGGCCGCGAGATGCGACATGGGCGTCACCGCGAAGGCCACTACTTCGCCTGATCCCGCTTCATCGTGCTCGCGATAGACCACGGGTTGCCAAACGTTTGATTGCAGTGGAGCAAGCAACGCCTGGGTCTCCGTGACCAGCGCCTCGGCCGTGGAGGAGCCCGCGCTGCCGGCCGTGGAGCCCGCATCGCCGCTGATGCGAAAGACGATCTCGCGGGCCATCGCCGGGCTGATGCCGCGATAGGCGCTCACGAAGGCGCGGGCGAGTTCGACGTCGGGTGACAGCGCGCTCAGAAGACGCTCCGCGTCGGCCCGATTGATGGTCCGTGGGTCCAGGCGATCGGGCGGCGGCGGCGGCGTGTAGGGGCGCCTCGGCAGGACCGTGCGCACGCGGCTCATCGCGGAGGTGACGCGTTTGGCGCTTTCCAGGATCAATCCCGTGTCATCGACGAGAATCAGGTTGGAGTGGCGTCCCATCAGCTCGACATAGAGGATGATGTGTCGGATATCCGTATCATCAGCTTCAGCGAGCTCGTTCTCGATGGAATCCTCATCATCATCGCTGTCCGCTGGGAAGTCGGTTCCGGGCACGACGGCTTCTTCGCCAGTTTTGAGGGGGGCATGACGCTTGGCTATACTCATCTGCACGATCCGCTCCAGGGGCGGTTGGTCAATGCCGAGGATGATCCCGCCGCGAGCGTACTTACGGAGAAGGAGGCCAAACGGGGTAACCAGTGCCGGATCGAGCGAAGGCATGGTCGAGGCCAGCCGCAGGCGAGGGAATCGATCGTCGGCGCTGGCCAGCAGGTAGTGGCGGCGCCCGGCGGCGTAGACTTCGGCGCCGAGCGTACGCGAGTCGATCAGACCAATCCGCTGGATGCGGCCGTTGCCGATCGTCGCGCTCAGCTCATCGGCAACAGCGGCGATGGTCAGCACATCATACGGGTCGGGCACGAAGAAGCCTTTCACGCATTGGCCACGGTGGCCCGGAGAGTGGACGCGAGTGGCGAAAACCGGGAAGATAGGCGCCGTTCTCACCGAAACCGAGCCAGGTGAACGATCCAGCAGCAAGGCGCGACCAGATTGGCAGATCACGAGTATGAGATCGGCCGCCGGCGATCACCTGGGAGATCATCTGGGCGAGGGCGCTGACGACCTGATCGGCGACTTGCGCACGATGCGCCGGCCGCGGGTCTTCATCATCTCCGGCCCGTCGGGCGTCGGCAAGGACGCCGTGATCGAGCAGCTTCGGGAGCGGCTCCCTGACGCCTTCTTCGCGGTGACCGCGACCACCCGCGAGCGCCGGCCCGGCGAGATGGACGGCGTGCACTACTTCTTCCTCAGCGAGCCCGATTTTCGAGAGCGGCTCGCGGATGGCGAGTTTCTCGAATCGGCCACGGTGTACGGCAACCTCTATGGTGTGCTGAAAGGACCGGTGCGAGCGGCTTTGGCGCGTGGTCAGGACGTCTTCGTCAAGGTCGATATCCAGGGCGCCTCCGAGATCCGGCGCATCATCCCGGCGGCGGTCGGGATTTTTCTCTCCCCTGAGTCGGCCTCAACCCTCCTGCAACGATTAAAGCACCGGAAGACCGACGATCCCGCCGCGCTGATGAAGCGATTCGCCACGTCGACGCGGGAATTGGCCGTGGCGAACGATTTCAACTACGTCGTGTTTAACCGGCAGGACCGTCTTGGTGACGCGCTCGACGAGATCGAGGCCATCGTCAAGGCCGAAACGTGTCGCACCGACCAACCGGAGATTCACCTTTAGGGCCGCTCATTCAGCGATCTCGGCCATCACTTCCTCGGGCACCTCGACGATCGTCGATTTGTCTTCCACGCGGTCGAGGAAGAGAATGCCGTCGAGGTGATCGATCTCGTGCTGAAGCACCCGGGCGCCCCAGCCGCGTGCCTTGATGCGAACCGGTCGATTGTCGAGACCGATCCCCTTGACCGTGACGACCTCCGACCGGGGAACCTCGCCCGTCCACCCCGGAATGCTGAGGCAGCCCTCGTAGCCCAGCATTCGCCCATGGGCCCGGACGATCTCGGGATTGACCAGCGCTACCGAGAGCCCGGGCTCGCCATCATCGTGGTAATTCTCCGGCAGGTGCACCCAGATGAGCCGGCGCAGGACTCCAATCTGCGGCGCGGCCAGGCCGACGCCGGGGGCATCGAGCATCGTTTCGTACATGTCGTCCGCGAGCCGGCGCAGGCTATCGTCGACCGTCCGCACGCGAAGCGCCTTCTGCCGCAACCGCGCGTCACCTTCAAGCAGAATATCGAGAAGCGCCATATGTTCTTTCTACTCCAACCCGACCCCGTTCGTGAATGCGGGTTTCATTCTGCCGAGGAGTATCATTCACCTTCAGACCCTTCCTCAACCATGTCGCCGGGCAGGCGCTAGTCGCTGATGCCAGAGGCTCCCTGTCGCTCGAATGTGCCCGCCGGATTGCCGTCCAGCGTAATTTCCAGCTCCGCTGGCTCGCCTTCGACCGTAAAGGCCACCGCGGTTTCACCCTCCGCGGCGATGGTCATGTCATCGACGAGCTCTTCAATCGCGAGGGTATGTTCCGTGCCATCACCGGTGATTACCAGCTCAAACGCCGTACCCGTTTGCCCGCCGTAGGTCTCGGGATCGAGCTTCCCGTCAACAATGGTCGCGGTGGCGCGATTTGTTTCGTCCGGGATTTCGCCGGCCGTCGGTGATTGCGGAACCGGCGGCGTGATTGGCGTGCCGGTATCAACCGTTTCGCCGCAAGCTGCCAGCCCCAGTCCAAAGAGCGCGATGCACGCGCCACGGGCGACCCTCGATCCCGCACGTCGTTGCGACGTTCTCACCAAACTCCTCCGTCAATGAGCATTCCGGCGGAAGCCGGCTCGCGCTGGTGTCCCCTCCAGGACGACGATCTCCAAGCCTGATTCATACCACGGGGCCTAGAGCAGGCTCTGTGGGTCGATATCGACGATCCATCCCGGATCGACCGGTAATCCATCGAGGAGCGACTCGAGGTCAGGTGTACGCAGGATAACCTGCCATTGATATTCGCCGCGCACGCGCGATGCGAACGCGGGCGCCGGCCCCAGCAGATCCATCGGCGTCGCCCGCTCCTTCGCGTGCCGCGCCAGCTTCCGCGCCATCGCGTCCGCCGCCTGGGCGCAGGCAGCGTCGTTCGTGTTGCGATAAAGATAGCGAACCAAACGGACAAACGGTGGATACCGGTGGGTGCGCCGGAAATCGATCTCCTCGCTGAAGAAACGAGCATAGTCATGGTGGGAGGCCGCCTGGATGGCGTAGTGCTCGGGGGTGTAGCTCTGCACGATCACTTGTGAGCCGGGACCGCGCCGCCCAGCGCGCCCGGCGACCTGGGTGAGGAGGCTGAACGTCCGCTCCCCAGAGCGAAAATCGGGCAGATGCAGGCCCGTGTCGGCGTTGACGACGCCGATGGCGGTGACTCGCGGCAGATCGAACCCCTTGGAGACCATCTGCGTGCCGACGATCATGTCGACCTCGCCCCGTTCGACCCGACCCAGCAATGTCTCAGAGCCCCCAGCGCGGCGGACCGCGTCCTGGTCCCAGCGCATCACCCGCGCCGCCGGAAAGAGCCGGCGCGCTTCAGCTTCGACCCGCTGCGTTCCGGCGCCGAAATAGTCGAGCGGGCCATTGCAGTGCCGGCAGGAGCGGTGTGGGGCCTCGCGATGGTCGCAGCGGTGGCAGACAAGTTGCTCCCGGTCCTGATGGTAGACCAGGGGGATGTCGCAATAGGGGCATTGCAGCGTCATGCCGCATGAGCGGCAGAGGACGACCGTGGCCAGGCCGCGACGGTTCAGCAACAGGATCGACTGTTCGCCGCGGCGCAGCGTGCTCCCCAGGAGCTCCTGCAAGGGCTCACTGAGCAACGAGGTGTTGCCGCGATGTAGCTCGAGCCGCATATCCACGACGGCGACGTTCGGCAGCTCGAGCGCGGTGCTGGCGCGTGAGCCGTCGCTGGCGCGCAATCCCGGGCCGACCCGCTGCGGGAGGTCCAGCAGGGCGACCTCGCCCTGTTCGGCCCGCCAGAACGTTTCCACCGATGGCGTAGCGCTGCCGAGAACCACCGTCGCGCCCGTCCGTTTTGCCAGATGCTCGGCGACGGCGCGGGCGTGATAGCGGGGAGCCGAATCCTGCTTGTACGCGGGATCATGCTCCTCGTCAAGCACGATCAGACCAGCGCTCTGCACTGGCGCGAAGAGGGCGGAACGGGGGCCGACCACAATCGGATAGTGGCCTTCCGCGATGCCCTGCCACGCGGCGTAGCGCTCCGCGTCGGAGAGTCCTGAATGGAGCACCGCCACGCGATCGCCAAATCGCGCGGCGAAGCGCTGCGCCACCTGAGAAGAGAGGGCGATCTCGGGCGCCAGAATCAACGCCGAGCGGCCATGCCGCAGGCACCAGGCCGCGGCGCGGAGGTAGATTTCGGTCTTGCCGCTGCCGGTGACGCCGTAGAGGAGAAAGGCCGTCCCGGTGCGTAGCTGGAGCGATTGCTCGATCGCGGCCCAAGCGGCCGACTGGGCCGGGGTCAGCTCGGGAACCACGCCGACGCGACCTGCATTGGTTAGGACATCCATGCCCGCTGGCCGTTCGATCTCTTCGACGAAGCCCTTGCGGAGCAGCGCGGTCAGCGCGGCCCGATTGGAGCCGGTTTGGGCCAGGAGATCCGCCGACCGCACGAATCCGTCCCCGTCGTCACGGGCAAACCGGCTTCGCCGTCGCAGTGCGGCGACAATGGTCTCCTGGTTGGGCGCCTTCGTCAACGCGTCCTGCTCCGGTTCGCCAACCAGGCGTACCCAGCGCTCCCGCCGCGCCGTGGGTAGCCGGCCGCTGACGCGATACACCTGTTCCAGGGCGCCCGCGGCTTCGAGGGCCGGCACGATCGAGGTGAGGCGGCTGCCGAGTGCCGAGCGGGCGGCATCGAGGCTGATCTCGCCTCGTTCCGAGAGGAGCGTCAGCAGCCTGCCCTGGGCTGGGGTGAACTTCCCGGGATCGGCATGTGGCTCGGTCAATCGCAAATAGGGCCGGCTACGGTGCGCCGCGCCAGGAGGCAGAAAGAGCGACAACGCCTCATAGAGGCTGCTGGCGCATGCTCTGGCGAGCCAACGCGCGGTGGCAAGCTGCTCCGGCGTAACGCAAACTGGTGGTTCAACTGGCCCAATCAGCGCTTTGAGCTCGAAACTGGCCGGCTCGTCATGGAGGCGCGCGATGACGCCGAGCGCGGGCTTGCCGCGCAAAGGCGCCCAGACGAGTTGGCCCTCGTTGACCGTCAGCCTCAGCGTTTCGGGAACCGCGTAGCTGAGCAGCCCTCCGTCGCCGCCGCGCGTTCCGGAGACCGCGACATCCGCAATGGAAGGACTTCCCGGTGGGGGTGCAGAGGATTGATCAGACACGTCCCAAGTCTACTGTCGCCTTGCAACGTGCGAATTGCAGAGCACAGCGCTGGCCCTGGCCATGTGGTTGAAATCGGCATGTCCTCTCTATTTGGCTCGCTGCCCGGCATGCTGGTGGGGGTCTTGCCGCTCATCGTTTCGCCGGTTTCTCGACTCATAAACGTTGCAGGGGTGTGGGCGAGGGGAGCAACGACCCCATCGCGATCGCTGGCTGGCTCTTGTAATCCGCCAGAAGTCGCGATACCGTGCGCCGAGTCACTGGACTCAATCCGAACATCAATGAAACGAGGCATGGCCATGAATGGCGATCGGTTCGACACGGCAACGCGTTCAATGGCGGGACGGCAGACGAGGCGAGGGACGCTGCGCGGGTTGGCAGCCGGAATTGGCGCGTTGCTGGCTACCGCCGTTCCGGCGCGCACCCGCGCCGGTTTCAACTGCGACTATGTCGGCTGCGGCTGCGCAACCGGGACGTTGCATCCTTGTGTCGACGGTCTGGTCTGCTGCGCCTCGTCCCCCGGCACACCGGGCGGAGCTGGTGTCTGCTCGCAGCCGAGCGATTGCGACGGCTCCTGTGCCGGCTCTGGCGGGAGTTGCGGCTCGTCCTGCAACTGGGGCGACAACTGCCCAGCCTGCTGCTCCAGCTGGTGTGGCAATCTCGGGTCGTGCGCCTGAGCGTAGTTCGAGTACCCGTCGGACTCTTCTGGTAAAGGAGCTCGCTCATGGATCACGAACGATTCGACGTTCTGACGAAGCGCTTCAGCCGGGGAGGCTCCCGGCGTGAGGTGCTGGACAATCTCGCGAGGGGCGCGTTGGCCCTTGCCGCCGCGCGGTTCGGGCTCGGTTCCGGCTCGGCGGAGGCACGCCAATGCCGTGACTACGGTTGTTCATGCAACGGTGGTGAGTATCGATCGTGCCGGGGCGACCTGATCTGTTGCCCCTATTCGTTCGGGTTGCCGGGCGGGCTCGGGCAGTGCTTGACGGAAGATGATTGCTATGGGCCGCAATGCATCAATTCCGGTGATAGCTGCGCGCCGTACTGCGGTTGGGGGAGTAGCTGCGGCGATTGCTGCAGTGGGTATTGCGGGGACTACGGCGTCTGTGACATCCCGCGCTGCACAGGGGCCGGCTGCGCCTGTGATACGGGAACCTATCTGCCATGTGACTTTGGGCTGAGCTGCTGCCCATTGCAAACGGGCATCTATGGCGGCCCCGGAATCTGCGCGCCGGACAATTCCTGCTAACCTGGATCGCGTGCAAGGTCAACCAGCCATGGGGAGGCGCGGATCCGCGCCTCCCCATCGTCCGTTCACACGCATTCTCAGTGCGCGAACGCCCACCAATCGCCAGGCATCGTGGCGTCGCTTTACGGCGTTCTGATGGCCACGTATAGTGCCATCAGGCACGTCGCCGCGGGTGGTTCCGAAGGAAGGTTCACGATGGCTCAGGCTCCAGTTTCAACCTCGATCACGCAGGATTTTGCCGACCGATTCGCTGGCTCTCTGGCGATGCACGAACGTTCGCGGCAGGTCATTCCGGGCGGCATCAGTCACGACGGCCGCTTCATGAAGCCTTTCCCGACATCGATCGCCAGCGCCCAGGGCGCCTACAAGTGGGACGTCGATGGCAACCGGCTCATCGATTACGTGATGGGCCACGGCTCCCTCCTGTTTGGTCATAACGATCCCGACATTCTGGCGGCAATGCAGGCCCAGCTTCCCCGGGGCACCCACTACGGCGCCGGCCATGAGTTGGAAGTGCGATGGGCCGAGGAGGTCAGCCGCCTGGTGCCGTCGGCGGAGCTGGTGAAGTTCACCGGTTCGGGCACCGAGTCGACGCTGCTGGCTATCCGGGTGGCGCGGTCGTTCGGTCGCAAGCCCACGATCCTCAAACTGGAGGGGCATTTTCACGGCTGGAACGACTACCTGCTCAAGGGAGAGAAAACGCCGTTCGAGAACTCGGCCAGTCCTGGCATCCCGGCGGAAGTGATGAACACCATCGCCGTCGTGCCCTCCAACGACCTGGCGATGCTGGAAGAGCGGCTCTCGCAGGGCGATGTGGCCGCGCTGATTCTGGAGCCGAGCGGCGGCTCCTGGGCCACCATTCCTTTGATCGAAGGCTACCTGCAGGCCACGCGTGATCTGACCCGGAAGTACGGCGCGCTGCTGATTTTCGACGAGGTTATTACCGGCTTTCGCTGGGCCCCGGGCGGGGCGCAGCAACGCTTCGGCGTCACCCCCGACTTGACCACGATGGCCAAGATCATAGCTGGCGGCATGCCGGGCGGCGCGGTGGCCGGGCGACGAGACGTCATGGACATGCTTGTCTTCAAGGACGAGCCTGGCTGGAACTCGACCCGGAAAGTGCGCCACCAGGGGACGTACAACGCCAGCCCGGTGGTTTCAGCAGCGGGAACAGCCTGCCTGCAAAAGGCGGCGAACCCGGCCGTGCAAGCGTATTGCGACGAGATGGCGGTCCGGCTTCGCTCCGGGATGAATGCGCAGATCGTGGCGCGCGACGTCCCCGGCTATGTCTGGGGCGAAAGTTCGGTCTTCCATCTGAAGCTCGGCGCATCTGTGCCGAACCAGAGCGGCGCGGACATGCATACGCCAGAGGGCGTCTCGGCGGAGGATCTAAAGAACAGCGGACATGGCCGGCTCAACGATCTGGCCCACCTCGGGCTGATGTTGGAAGGGGTGGAGCTGTTCCATTCCGGTGGCATGATCGGCACCGCGCATACCGCCGCCGACATCGACGAGACGGTGGCCGCGTTCGGCCGCGTGCTCGACCGGATGGCGGAGGAAGGCGCCATCGACGCTTGAGGCGATGTTTGAACCGCCGACATTGAGGCAATGCCGCCGCATAGGCTGACTGGGAGAGGGCTTCGCGAACCGCTTGCCGCAGCCGCCCGGTGAGGGGACGGGGCGAGAGGCTCGCGCCGTCGCGCCGGGGGGCGGGCTACACACCGGCGTTTCGTGCCGCAAAGATTGCCAACATTGCCGACTTTGGGGGGTGGGGTGGTTTGGCAAGGGTACCTGCACTCCACGCCCGGAAATGCCCTCGCGGTGAGGTCGAGGGGACAAGCCGGCGCCGTGGCGCAAAGCTCTCACCCGACCCGCCACCGGGAGGGCGGAAATCAATCACACCGCCCGCGAGTCGCCGCATGCGGAGCCAGGAGCGCGGCGTAATCCTCCTCCGTGTCGACATCAGGCGGCCTGGGACTATCAATCGGCACGAGCGCCAGATCCCCCGCCTCTTGATGCGCGAGCAGAACGGGCCTGGCTCCGGTATCGCCCCGCAGCGCGCCGAGCTCGGGAAAGAGGGAGCGATCGAAGAGGACCGGATTGCCGATGCCGTCGCGATAGCGCGGCGCCACGACCGGGGCCTTCGACAACCGCCAGTTGGTGATGAGGGCATCGATGGTTCCCGGCTCCACTCCAGGCTGATCGCCGAGCAGAAAGACCACCGCCTCGACGACGTCACGAGGCGGCAATGTCAACGCTGCTTCGCCCTTCCGTTTCAGTTGGTTGCCAGCATCCTGGCTCAGCGCCTCTAACCCGGCGATGACCGAGGTGCTCTGCCCTTCGGCCGCGTCCGGATTGACCACGATTCGTAGTGGAAGATCGGCGATGGCAGTGCGGATTTCGTCCGCGTGATGCCCGAGCACGACAATGATCTCGTCGAGGGAAGAGGCCAGCGCGCGCCGTAGCGTTTCCCGCAGCAGTGGTTCGCCCTGCAACGGCAGGAGCTGCTTGGGGCGGCCCAAGCGCGTCGAACTGCCGGCGGCGAGCACGATGCCGGCGATCACGGCGCAGCGGCGGGGGGCTCATCCTCGCCGCGAATGCGGCCAGACGCCAGGGTCAACGAGCCGCCAGAGCGGCCACGCCGCAGGGCAATGATCTCGCCGAGGATGCTGATCGCCATCTCCTCCGGCGTCGCCGCGCCGATATCGAGCCCGATCGGCGCGCGCATGCGGGCAATCTGCTCCTGGCTCATGCCCGCTTCTGCCAGCCGTTTGCGACGGTCTTCATTCGTCGAGCGGCTGCCGATCGCGCCGATGTAGGCGGCCGGCGTGTTCAGCGTGCCGACGAGGGCCGGCTCATCGAACTTGGGGTCGTGCGAGAGGATCGCGACATACGTATTCGGGAGGATGGTGACTTGCTCCAGCGTTTCCTCCGGCCAGGCCTGAATGATGCGGTCCGCATCGGGGAAGCGCTCGGCGGTAGCCAGCTTGGCCCGGGCGTCCGAGACAATCACCTCGAAGCCGAGCGCCTTGGCAAAGCGGGAGAGCGGCTGCGCGACATGGACCGCGCCAAAGATGAGCAGGGTCGGCGGAGGCGGAAAGGTTTCGATGAACACATCGACCACTTCGTCACGGCCAGGGAGGGAGTAGGGACGCGTCTCCGACTTCTCGTGTGCCAGGAGTTCCCGGGCATCGGATGTGACCGCGACGTCGAGCTCCGCGACGCCAAGGCCGCCAACTACGTCATCCGGCAAGACGAGCAGTTTCGCGCCGAGTGGCTCGCCCCGTACGACCGTGGCGACGGCGACGGGTGTGCCGGACGCGAGGGCGTCTTCGAGGCGGGCCTGCAAGGCGACGCGCGAGATCGTCCCCGCGGTCATTCCGTGACCGGCTCGACGAAGACTTCGATGGTCCCGCCGCAGGCCAGACCGACATCCCAGGCCATCTCGTCGGTGATGCCATAGCGGATCAGCTTGGGCTGTCCTGTTCGCAAGACCTCTTGAGCTTCGTCGAACACCGCCGTTTCGACACAGCCGCCGCTCACGGAGCCGGCGAGATCACCGGAGGAGGAGACGGCCATCGTCGCGCCGACCGGGCGCGGGGCCGAGCCTTCGACCTTGACGACGGTGGCGATCGCCACCTGATTTCCGGCGCGTCGCCAGGCATCGATTTCGGGTAGAACCTCTTTCATGCCGTGATGTTCCTTCAAATTGCTGCATCGTATCCGCGCGGGATTTCCGCCATCTTCAGGGTTCAATGGTAGCTGGTGTTGTCCAGCCGGAAGGCCGCCGCGGAGGTCCGCGGGGCGGCGATCCGGGCAGCCGCCGCGCCTGGTCATCGCATTGGTGCGCCGCCCCCTCCACGATCATGCTTTGTGGCTCAGGATCGATATGGAAGGAACCACTTACCGTAGAGTGACGTTCATTGACGCAAGGCATGGCTCGACTCCGTGCAGGTGTTTTTGGCGTGACATTGCCGTCGAGACGTAGGCTGCCACGATCGAACAAGGAGGCGGCCCGATCCATCGGACGAGCCCGGAGGCTATCGAATGAAGTGTCCCCTGGATGGAACCGAGCTGCGGATCTCCGAGCGAGAAGGGATCGAGATCGACTATTGCCCACAATGCCGCGGTGTCTGGCTGGACCGGGGAGAGCTGGACAAGGTGCTGGAACGGTCGGCCCGCGCGTTGGCGGCAGACGACCGTACCCGGGACCGGGACCGGGACCGATACAGCGAGGCGGATCGATTGCGGCGCGATAGTGACGACCGCGACCGTGATTTCGACCGCGATCGCGATGACCGTGACTATGACCGGGGCTACGGTCGGAAGAACAAGCGGCGTTCAATTCTGGAAGATCTGCTCGATTTCGACTGAGCGGCGGCAGACCAGCACTTCTGCCTCATAGGAGCGAGCACTTTTGGATATTGGCGACGGCATCTGGCCTGTTGCGGTCGTGGCCCTGTTCGCGATGCTGACCCTGGCGTTCGCGGTAGTGGGCAGGTTGCGCCGCCGAGAGAACGTGCCTGGCGAGCCTTTGCCAACGGTTCAGGACCGCGAGGCAACACCGAATCGGCTTCGTGACGAATTGGGCAGGCTCCACAAGGACGGGCGGTCGCGCGATCTTCTCCGGAAACTCGATCAATCGTTGCCGGAATGGGTGGTGGCCGCTTCGCTGATCGAGACCGTGCGGGAGCTGCAGAATCTGGACGAGGCCATTGGGCAGGCCCGGCGGCACGGCGTGTCGGATGAAGTAACGAACCGCCTCACGCTGCAGTCAGAGAGCGTGGCGACGGATCTCTGGTCCGTGGCGGAAAGGATCGTTGTCGCCGACAGAATCGGGTCGCCAGAGCTTCGCGATCAGTTGGCGCAGCACGACGCGCCGCTCGTGCGGCTTCAGGGCGGCATGCGCGAAGCGCGCGACGACCTGGCGAAACTGAGCCTCAGCGATGTCGCAGGATGGGACGATCTCCGCCTGGCGGAAGGGCGTTTCCGGTCACTTGCCGCCACCGCCCGCGCGCTGCACGAGTTTGAACGCGAGCAGGTGTCCTGGTGAGCGGTAACGAAAGAGCGGCATTCGGAAGATGTGTCATCCCGAGGAAACGTACAGAGGGATCTCGTAAAACGCAGCGTACGTACGCGAAAAACGACGAGATTCCTCCTGCAAGTGCGTCGGAATGACACTACCTTCGCGATGCGCTAAAGGGAGAGTCAGGCCACGGCAGGTGGCAGCGGCACGTTGCGGCGCAGCGGCGGCTGGTCCTCCACTCGGCCGAGGAGCTCGGCCAGGGCCTCCAGGCTCTGCAGGTTGTGGATCGGCATGAATTCGTCGATGTAGGGCAGCGCCGCGCGCATCCCCTGCGTCAGTGGTTGGTATCCTGGCGCGCCGAGGAGGGGATTGAGCCAGATCAGACGGCGGCAGGAGCGCTGCAGACGGGCCATCTCGCGGCCGAGCAGCGCGGGATCGCCGCGGTCCCAGCCATCGCTGATGACCACCACCGTGGCCCCGGAGCGGAGCACCCGTCGCGACCATTTGTAGTTGAAGGTCTTGATCGCCTCGCCGATGCGCGTGCCGCCCGACCAGTCATCGACCGATTCGACGACCTGGGTGAGCGCCGTGTCGATGTCGCGCCGCCGCAGCTCGCGCGTGATGCGTGTCAGACGAGTGCCAAAGACGAAAATCTCCGTGTTGTCTAGCCCTTGCCCCATGGCATGGACAAAGCGAAGCAGCAGCCGGGCATAGCGGTCCATCGAGCCAGAGATGTCGCAGATCACGACCAGCGGCCGAGTGCGAATCTTCCGTTTCTGGCGGCGCAGATCGAGCGGAATGCCGCCATGCTTGAGCGAGCCGCGCATCGTCGCGCGGGGATCGATGAAGCGGCCATGCTTGGCGCTCTGGCGGCGGCGCGTGCGGCGCATACCGAGCCGCCAAGTCATCGCTTCGATGATGCGGCGCGCCTCGGCGATCTCGTCCGCTGAGCAGCGCGAGAAGTCTTTCTTGCGCAGGAGCTCGCGCGCGCTGAAGAGCATGATGTCGTCCGGGGAGGCCTCGAAATCCTCCTCGGGGACGTTCTGCTCCTCCTCACCTTCGCTGATGTGGAAGACGTCCTTTTCGCTTTCTGTACCTTCCGGCTCGTGGCGATGCTCCGTCTTCTTCTTGCTGGCATCGGGCAAGGGCGGCTCGCCCGGCATGTTCTGCGGCGCGAAGGGATCGAGCGGCGCCGGCTTGGCCCCCAGCAGCTCCCGCCAGAAGCGAGTGAACTCGGTATCGAAGACAGGGAGCTGCTCCGGGCGGGTGACGAGCGTCGCCCGCGCGGCGTGATAGACGTCCTCATGGCGGAAGAGATTAATCGCGGCTGTGGCGTCGACGAGGGCCAGAATCTGCCCGGAGCCGACCGGCAGGCCGGCATGGCGCAGGCGACGGCCAAAGGTGAGCAGATTGGCCCGGATCAAATCAGGCGAGATCGGCGGCAGCTCGGGCAGGGCGTCGAGCGTGACGAGATTGGACATGCGTCGATCGCGCCTAGACTGTCTGCAACAGGGCGCGGCCAATCAGGTTAGCCGCCACATCGCCGCGCACGCTATCGACATCCTCCTGATACTTGAGGATGACCCCCAGGGAGTCGTCGACCGCTTCCGCGTTGAGATCGACCGTGCCCAGCGCGAGGAGCGCACGCGACCAGTCGAGCGTCTCGGCCATGCCCGGCGGCTTGAAGAGATCGACGCCGCGCAAGCCTTGCGTGAAGGCGACAATTTGCTGCGCGAGGCGCTCCGGGGCTTCCGGCACGCGCGCCTGCAAGATGCGGAACTCCTTGTCGAAGTTCGGGAAGTCGATCCAGTGATAGAGACAGCGCCGTTTGAGGGCGTCGTGGATCTCGCGGGTGCGGTTCGAGGTGAGGATCACCACCGGGACATGCTCGGCGCGGATGGTGCCGATCTCGGGCACGGTGACCTGAAAGTCGGAGAGGAGCTCGAGCAGAAACGCCTCCAGTTCCTGATCTGCCCGGTCGACCTCATCGATGAGCAGGACGGGCGCCTTGTCGTGGGCGGCGTCGATGGCCTGCAAAAGGGGGCGCTTGAGCAGGAATTCTTCCGAGAAGAGATCGTGGCGCACCGCGTCGCGGCTCTCGCCGCCGGTCGCTTCCACGGTGCGCAGGTAGAGCATCTGGCGCGGGTAATCCCACTCGTAGATGGCGGTGGCGGCATCGAGCCCTTCGTAGCACTGCAAGCGGATGAGGGGGGTATCGAGGAGATCGGCCAGCACCTTGGCGATCTCCGTCTTGCCGACGCCAGCTTCCCCTTCGAGCAGGAGCGGTTTGCCCAGCTTCAGCGTCAGATAGAGGGTGGTGGCCAGGCCGCGCTCGGCGACATAGCGCTGCTCGTTCAGCCCGCGCTCCAGCTCATCGACACTCGTGAATTGGTCACCGGCTGTCGCCGTGGCCTGTCGTAGCAGTGATGTGCTCAATCCGGAATCCGTCCTTGGGAATAGCGGCGAATCATTATCTGGCGTAAGTATCCACCGGATGGGGAGCGGTTGTCATGACAGGGACGACAGGACGGGGGTGATAGGGTGTTAGGGTGATAGGGAGAACGACGGGACGTAGCAAGTGGAACTCTCGTCCCATCACCCTATGACCCTATGACCCTATGACCCTATCACCCTATCACCCTATCACCCGTCCCTCGTCACCAACCTGGTCTAGAGCGGGAGGTCGAACCCGCCGAAGCAGACCCCGAGCTGGCATGAGGTGTTTGCGGCGCAGACGATGCCACAGCCGCCACAGTTCGCGTCGTCAAAGGTGGTGTCGATACAGACGCCGCCGCAATCGGCCAGCCCCGGGGCGCAGGCTGAAGGAAGGACGCAGGAACCGCCGACGCATGTGCCGCCGCTTCCGGCGCAGTCGACCCCGCACGCCCCGCAGTTCGCGGGATCGCTGTTCAGGTCGACGCAGATGCCGCCGCCGCAGTCGGTCAGTCCCACGAGACAGCCGCCCCCTCCGGCCGGGACGCATGAGCCAAAACCGTCGCAATACATGCCTTCGCCGCAGACCACCCCGCACGCCCCGCAGTTGTCGTTGTCGCTCGTCAGGTCAGTGCAGGTGCCGCCGCAATCGGTCAGACCCTGGAGGCAGCCGCCTCCACCGGCTTCGACGCATTGGCCACCCTGGCACATGCCACTGTTGCAACTGAGGCTGCAATCGCCACAGTGCTGCGGATCTGTCTGCAAATCGATGCACGGATCGAGTCCATAGCAGCGGAGCTGACCCGCTGGGCAGGGCGCCGCCGCGGTGCAGGAGCCATTCACACAGATCTGGTCAGCGGCGCAGGCGACGCCGCAGGCGCCGCAGTTGAACGCGTCGGAACTCGCATCGACGCAGAGGAAGCCGCATTTCAGCAACGGGTCGCAGGAGGGCTCTACGCAAACCCCATCCTCGCAGGAGTAGATTTCGGGAGAGGTTTGGCAGACGTTGCCGCAGGCGCCGCAGTTGTCGGAATCGCTGCGTAGATCGACGCACGTTTCGCCGCAGACGCCGAAGGGCGGCGCACAATTCTGGATACCGCCTCCGCCGCAGACCCCGCCGGAGCAGTTGTTCACCGGGCAGACGTTCTGGCAGGCGCCGCAGTGCTCGGGATCGGTTTCGAGATCGCGGCAGCCATCCACCGCGCCGCAGTAGGTGATCCCCTCGGGGCAATTGGCTCGCTCGCAGACGCCGCTACGGCACTCGACGGGGACAAGACCGCTCTCGCAGACAGAGCCGCACGCGCCGCAGTTCTTTTCATCACTGGAGAGATCGACGCAGGCGTCACCACAGCGCGTCTGCCCGGCGGCGCACGCCGAGCCCTTGTTCGTCGACGCGGGCTTGGTCGACGCCGGCTTTGTCGATGCCGGCGCGGAGCCCGGTGCGGCGGCCGCGACTGGCTTGTCCTTCTTCTTCGCGCTGCCACCGGCCGCTTGGGCATCCTTTTTCGCTCCGGCATTTCCCCCGCCGCCTCCGGCGGTCCTGTTCGTTCCCGGCTGGCCGGCGGCATGCCAGTCGCCGATGTCGCCCACCGAGGGACCGGTGATCAGGCCGTCGATGGCCCCGCTGCAGGCGGCGATTTCCTGCTCGCCGACGCCGACGGCGACGAGGGCCAACTGATCCCCCAGGTCCACGCGCAGTTGCAAGGAGTGGCCGGTGGCCTGACCGACGACCGGGAACGACGTGTTGTCGGCGAGGAGGAGCGCGGCGTCCTGCAGATCGCCGCTGTTGGAAAGGCTGAAGGTCAGGTTGCCGCGCAGCTCGCCGGGCCGGCCGCCATTCGTCATATTCTGATTGATGTCCGGGCCGACTCGCACCGTCGCGACGAAAGCGAGGGTGCAGGAGTCGCGCTGGGCGGCCTGGACCTCGGGCAGCGAGCGGTCGATGCCCAACGCGTTGAGCAGGCCCCCCGCCAGCGTGGCCCCTAGCGCCTGACGGCGGGACGAGGGAGCGGCGAGCCGCTTCGCGAACGAGTCGAAACCGGAGGCATCCATGGCTGAACCTCAATGCTTCTGGGCTGGAACGCCAGCCGGCGATACGACCAGGACTCGATTCTCCGTGACTGACAACGATCCACGTCGGGGCACGAACGCGCCGCGGCGCACGGAACGCATCGTCCGCGCGAGATCTATCCATTACGGTAAAGGGAATACGGGAGAGGCGCAATAGTAAAATTACGCATTTTCGACGTGCGGAAGCGCTCTCTATTCAGCGCCGTGTCGTGCGCCAGACCCACGCCCCGGACGTCGGTGAGTGAGGAGTTTGGGGCGAGGGTTTCGCGCGGTGGTGAAGATTTACGGCTTGGGGGCTTCGGGCCAGCGGCCGTACCAGTCGAAGGGGGTCGGGTTGAGATTGACCACCACGTTCTTGGTTTGCGTATAGAGGTCCATGGCGTGACGGCTCAGCTCGCGGCCGAGACCGCTCTGCTTGTAGCCGCCGAAGGGGGCCTCGGGCGGATTGACGGTCGGGTAGTTGATGCTGACATTGCCGGCCTGGATGCGCCGGGCCAGGGTGTGGGCGCGCTTAATGTCGTTCGTCCAGAGGGTGGCAGCCAGGCCATAGATCGTGGCGTTGGCGGCGGCGACGACCTCGTCTTCGGTGCTGAATGGGATGACCGCCAGGACCGGGCCGAAGACCTCTTCCTGGGCCAGATGCATGTCCTGCCGCACGCCGTCGAAGACGGTCGGGGCGAGGAAATTGCCGGCGGCCAGATCGCCCTCCGTAATGCGCCGGCCACCGGCGACCAGCTCGGCGCCCTCATCGGTGGCCCGCGCGCAGTAGGTGAGGATGCGGTTGGCCTGGGTGGGGGAGATCACCGGCCCCATCTGCGTCTCGTGCTCCAGCGGATCGCCGACGCGGATGCGCTTGGCCTTGGTCACGAACTCGCTCAGGAACTCGTCGTGGATGTCCTGATGCAGGAAGAGGCGGGTGCGAGCGGTGCAACGCTGGCCGGCGTTAGTGAAGATGGCGAAGAGGGAGCCATCGACGGCCTCGTCGAGATTAGCGTCGGGGAAGACGATGTTCGGGCTCTTGCCGCCCAGCTCCAGGGAAACCTTCTTGATCGTGCCGGCGGCGAGCTCCATGATGCGGCGGCCGGTGGAGGTTTCGCCGGTGAAGGCGACCTTGTCGACGCCCGGGTGACCCGCCAGGGCCTCGCCGACCTCCTTGCCGGGGCCGGTGAGGACATTCACGACGCCATCGGGCACGCCCGCCTCGCGGCAGATCTCCCCCAGCAGCACGGCGGTGATCGGGGTGGCGCTGGCCGGCTTGAGGATCAGCGTATTGCCGGCGGCGAGGGCCGGGGCCAGCTTCCAGGCGGCCATCAGCAAGGGGAAATTCCAGGGGACGATCTGGGCGCAGACGCCGACCGGTTCGCGCAGGGTGTAATCGAGGAGGGGGCCGTTCATGGGGATTTGCTCGCCCCAGAGCTGGGTGGCGAGGCCGGCGTAATACTCGAAGCAGTTGGCCGAGGCGGTGACATCGCCGCGCGACTCGACGATGATCTTGCCGCAGTTTTGCGTTTCGATGCGGGCGATCTCCGGCAACCGCTCGCGCAGGATGTCTGCCACCCGGTGCAGGATGCGGGAGCGCTCCAGCGGGGCCATCCGCGGCCACGGCCCCGCATCGAACGCCTGGCGCGCGGCGGCGACGGCGAGCTCGACATCCTCCAGGCCGGCTTTGGCCATGCGGCCGATCGGCTGGTTCGTGGTCGGGCTGACGGTTTCGAACGTCTCGCCGGAGGCGGCGGGGACATTCTGCCCGCCGATGAGCAAGCCGTAATCGTGCATCCGTGTAGCGGCATCGACAGCCATGCGGAGGGGCCTCCCGGGGAGCGCCTTATGGCGCAAAATAGTCGTTTTCAGGGGCAGAACAATAGCACGAGGTATCGAAAGCTTCCGTCCGGAAAGAATTTGCTTCCGTGCGGTAAACTTGCCGCTGCCGCACCGGCCGGGGTGGCGAAATGGCAGACGCACCGCACTCAAAATGCGGCGGGGGTGACCCCATGAGGGTTCGAATCCCTCTCCCGGCACCGGCTCCCAATGACAATCAAGGAATTGATCGGCTGCCGGTAGGCCGCGTTTTATTCGCGGTGCTGGGTGGGGCGCCGTCTAGAACGTTGAAGTTGTAGAATCCCTGGGTCATATCGCGGCTATGGCGTGGGCCGTAAATCTCGTCAACGAGGTTTCGGATTGGTTTTTTGGCCTCCTGCATTATGTTCCGGAAACAGCCGAATCGGTAGCTTTGGCGATCGATCGACTGGAGTCGTATGGCCCTTCGCTTGGTCGCCCGCTTGTCGATAGCATCGCGGGTTCGTCGGTCCGCAACATGAAGGAGTTGCGACCGGGCTCGCGAGGGCGCAGCGAGATACGCATCCCCTTTGTCTTTGATCCAGCTAGGCAGTCAGTGTTGCTGGTGGCCGGGGACAAGGCGGGAAACTGGACTCGCTGGTATCGCGAGAACATTCCACTCGCGGAACGGCGCTACGCGCAATGGCTCGCGGGTGACTATGCCGAGGAACGAGGAGTGTAATGGCGCGAACCTGGAAGAGTGTACGGGCTGAGGCGATCGCGACGGGCAAGCTGAATGAGGAGCGGATGGCGGAACTTGGCCGGCAAATGCGGGCCGAGGTGCGGGCGCACCGGTTGGCCGAGATCCGGGAGACTCTTGGACTCAATCAGAGCGAGGTTGCTGGACATCTTGGCGTGTCCCAATCACGCGTGTCGCGGCTCGAGCGAGGCGACATGGACCGTACCGAGCTGGCCACGATCCGCGCGTATGTTGGCGCGCTGGGTGGTGAACTCGAGCTTGTCGCGAAGTTTGGGGACGAGCGAATTACTGTTGGATAGGCGCGCATCGTCGGGTTCAACCGCGTGGGAAGAACCTGCGTACCAAACGGCGCGCCCACGATTTCGTCTCCCGCGTTATTGAGGGGGAGGCCTGTCTTGCTCGACACACGGCGCCTACTGATTAATCCTCCTGCCTGGTGACCTCCTCCAAATGACTGATCGCAATCGTGGCCAGGGTGAGGGCCGCAGCGTGCCGGGCGTCGCGATCGCTTTTCGCCGCGTCGACGGTGACGATCGTGGCCCCGACCTGGACCATCACCCGGGTCGTCCCGTTCACGCGCTCGATCATCGTCGTCTGATAAGACGTCTCCACTTCGGGCGGCATCTCGACCTGGTTCGCCGCACCTGCCCGTCGCGTCGCCTCCGCGAGGGCGGCGCGCGCGGTGGTTTCGTCGCGGTAGAACGCGTAGATGGCGATCGGGTCGCGGTAGGTGCGGTCGGCGTCGCGAACGGTCAGCGCCCCCAGCAGGCCCTCCGCGCTCTCTTGACTCGACACCGGCATGGGCAAGACCACCAGTTCGCCGACCTCGAACGGTAGCGCCTTCTCCGGAAACCGCGACGCGGCCATGGCCAGGAAGGCGGCCTCGGCGGACGCTGCCGCGGCGCTCACCGGCGTCGCCCGCGCCTCGGTGCTGGCAGCGAGCTGTACCAGATGGGCCAGCCCAGCCTCGGTGAGGGCCGCCGCCGCGTCATCCGCGCCTGCCCCGGTAGGGGCCATGCCATAGACCAGGACGTTGTCGATGGGGATGAAGACCCCAACGGTCCCGCCCAGATCGATGCGTGCCGCCGGGGTCGTCCGGCCCTCGGCCTTGATTTTGGCCGGCTCGCCAAACTCTTCCACGAGGGCCATGGGCGCCAGTGGCCCGGCCGCATCAGGAAAGATCATGAAGGTGATCGCTGTCGGGGGGCGAGCGCCGAACGGGTCCTCGTCGGCATAGATCACCGCGCCAATCGACCCCGCCAGATCGGGATCAGTTCCATCTCGCCAGGCGTATGGCCGCAGGGGCGCCACGCCGTCCGGCAGGAGCTCGTCGGGAAAGGGCGTCTGCAGCAACGTTTCGTAGAGGGCGAGCGGCGATAGCGACGACGCCACGCCAAAATCGGCGACCGGGGTGGCCTGCTGGACCAGCGCGGGTGACGGCAACAGGGCCGCGAGCAGCAGCGAGACGATCAGGAAGGGACGCATGCGTGACCCCAATGCTCTCTTCGCGCTTTGCCGACCGGATGCGGGTCGGCCCGATTCTCGGTCGTCCGCGGGTCGCCTCGGCGCCGGCCCGCTTCGCTATCGTGCCGCGGCGTGGCTCGGCCGCGTGGGCCGGGTGGCAGGCTTCCCCCTTTCCGGGAGAGCGTGCTCCTCCTCATGGTACCGGGAAAGCGCTGGCGAGGGGTGGAAACGATGCGGGCGCTTCACCGGGTATGGGTTGTGCTGTCACCGCGGCAGATGGGGAAGACGATCGCGATTCATTCAAAGGAGCGGCGGCGTGGCGGCGAAACCGGAAACCGTTGGCACTGCACAATCGATTTCGAAGGGGATGCCCTGGCTGGATCGCGTTGCCGCGGTGATGCAGCAGACCTACGAGCCTCTCCTCGGCCAGGATGCCCCGCGCGGCCCGCGCGACTTCCTCTACGGCGTTTGGCTCGGTCACTCCTTGCACGCGGCCATCGTCGCGGTGCCGATCGGCGCCTGGTCGGCGACGGCGGTGCTCGACGTGGCGGGGGAGGAGAGCGCGGCCGACCTGATGCTCGGCATCGGCCTGGCCGGCGCGGCCGCGGCGGCGGTGACCGGCGCCGCCCAGTGGCAGGACGCTGCCAAGGACGAGGATCCCCGGCGGCTCGGCGCGCTCCACGCGCTGCTCAACTACGCCACGACCGGCATTATGGCCGGCTCCTGGCTGATGCGGCGGCAGGGTCGGCGCGAGGCCGGCAAGGCGCTCTCCACGGTCGGCCTGGGCATCAACCTGGCAGGGGCCTGGCTCGGCGGCGAGCTCGCCTACAGCCTGGGCATCGGCGTGGACCACACCGCGTTCCAGACGCCGCCGGTTGACTGGACCGACGTCGCCGCCCTCGACGATCTCGCCGACGGCAAGCCGCTGCGGGTGGAGGTGGAGGCGACCCCGGTGATGCTGCTGCGCCAGGGCGATCGGCTGCGAGCCATCGCGGCGACCTGCCCCCATCTCGGCGGGCCGCTCGATGAAGGGAAGATCGAAGGTGAGACCGTCACCTGTCCGTGGCATGCTTCGGTGTTTTCCCTGGTTGACGGCGCGCTGATCCACGGCCCGGCCACGGTCGCCGTCCCGGCCTACGAGGTGCGCGTGGCCGCTGGCCGGGTCTCCATCCGGGCCAACGCGGAGCAGCCGGGCGGTAGGGTGGGCAATGGGGCAACGATGTCAGATGATGGCGACGGCGCGGCAGTTTCGTCGTAGGGAGGGCGGCATGCACGCGGGGCGTCGTCCCGAGCACTTCATTCGCCGCGACTGGTCATCCGACGCTGGAGGAACAGTGTCGATTGCCGTGAACATACGCCATGCTACCGAGATCCCTCGTGCGCTCGGGATGACAAGAACTCAGTGCCTCGACATGCTGAAGGTGTCGTTACGAGCGTGCGAGGGATCTCGGATTCATCCGCGTACGGACGAGGAACATGACGAGATTCCTCCTTCGTCGGAATGACAATTGCGCTGTGTCGCAGCACTCGGGATGACAAGACATGGGGAGTGATGTCTACCCAGCGCCAATCGACCCCAGCAGTCCCGCCTCCCGCACTGCCGGGCTGCTGGTCAGATAGAGGACCATGCCGGTCACAGGGGCCACGATCTCGGCGATCTCGTCGCCATAGAGGTTTTCGATGCGGCCGATGCGTTGCCTCTGCGCGACCTCGTCAGTGAGCCCAACCTCGGGCAGCCACATCCCTTCGGCGGGCGAGGTGAAGCCATTCGAGGAGCGAAAGGTGCGCTGGCCGGGGGTGGCCGCGACGTCTCCATCGAGCGCGCCGAGGTAGCGGAGGGTGTTCGCGACGCCGTGTAGCTGCATCAAGGTTTCGGGTTCGGTCAGCAGGCCGCGTCCTCCCGCCTCGGTGGTGATCGCCGGAATGCCGGCGCCGGCGGATGAGGCGCTCGTCGTGCCGGTGAGCGGCGAGCCGCTCGGCTCGGTGGCGACGACATAGGGCAGCCCGAACGCCTCGGCCATCCCTCGCGCTACCCGATCGACATCCGCATTACCCGAGCCCCGGCAAATGGTGAAGGGCGCCAGGTCCTCGAATACATCGCCGCAATGCAGATCGATCAGATGAGAGGCGCGGGCGATGATGTTCGTGAAGATTGCGTGGGCCAGAACGTCGCTGAAGCTGCCGCCCGGGTCGCCCGGAAAGCAACGGTTCGGGTTCTTGCCGTCGATTGGGCAAGCAAAGGCGGCGCGGGTGTAGAACGCGGGCGGATCGACAACCGGTAGCGAGACGATCGTGCCGCGCAGGTGCGCCGGATCCAGGTCGCGCATGAAGCGGATGTTGGCGGCTATGGGCGGGTACTCGCTGGCGTGCACGCCCGAGATGAGCGCCACGTTGGGGCCGTCCGTCAGGCCGCGGGCGACCACGAACGGCCACTCCCAATCGCTCAAAGCCGGGTGCGAGAAGCGGAGCACCCCGCGTCGTTTCTCGCCAGGCTCTGGCAGCGGCGGCTGATCGATGGCGTGGAGGAATTTGTCCGGGCTGCTCAACGAAACTCCTTCCGGAGCCAGCCAGGGCTCCTCCCTGTGTCGTCCATTCTGGCCGGAAATTCGCGGGAAGGTACGCACATTGGCAAGTCGGCAAGGCTGCCCGATTCCCTTCAGGGGCAGATCACGCGGCCAGCGGGTGGACCAGGGTGTGGTCTCTGCATGAGAGCGCATCGGCTTCCAAGGGGGCGGACACCGGCGGGAGCTGGTGCAAGGCAGGCATCTCCACCCCGAGGCGCCAGCATCGTGTCGACCAGTCGCCAACACACACCGTTACAACGCGATTGGGCTGAACCCCTCACTCCCGGATCCTGGTGGGACGCCGAGGAGTACGTTTGTCGTGCCGTTGCTGATGGCGGCGGCCTGGCCGCAGGCACCCCAGAGGCCAGCCCCATTCGTGCGGGCAAGCGCGGTTGAGGCGGCCAACCACGCCTGGTAGCGAGTGTCCGGAGGCGCCGCGGTCGGGGTGGCGGCGCCAATTTCCAGCAATCGAGCGGCCACGAGGTCGCGGTTTCCAGCCGCATCATTGATCCAGACATCGCGCAGCAGCGTGTCTTCATCGTCGCGATCGGTCGCTTGTCGCTCCAGCCAGACCTGCTGTCCCTCGACGAGCTGCCCGTTCGCCGCGGCAGACTCCGCGGCGAAACAGGCATCGCCGGTGGGCGCCGCCATGCCAAGATACTTCACCTGCCGGAGCAGCCCATCAATGTCGACGGCGATTCGTTCGCCGTCAATGACCTCGGTGACGGTAGCCTCTACCAGGATCGGGGCCGCGGCCGCCTCGGCAGACTCGAGGGCAAGCGAAGGCGTCAGATCGAGGGAGGCCTGATCGATTAAGAGGACGAGATCTTCGCTGCCTCCCGGCGGCTGGAGAAAGAGGAGGAGCACTTCGGTGGAGTCCCCCGGCTCAAGGGTAATGACATCGGCCGCGCCCCTGGGAGGAGTAATCCCGGCGAGCCCGGCGATCACATCTGTACCGGCATCAAGGTCGGCGACCGTTCCCGTGCCGCGATCGAAGATCCGAAGATCGTTCATCCCCAGAGAGGCTGGTTCGTCCCCATCATTGGTGAGATTGGCGATGACCAGCACCCAGGTTCCTGAACCAGGCGGCAGTCCGTACCTGGGCAGGCTCTCGGCGCGAAGGGCGGTTGTCACCGCGAACCGGATCGGCCCGACGACGATCTCCTGTGCTGGAGGAAGGTCGGCAGCCACCGCGGCCGGTTGCTCTAGCGGCGCCGCTGCTGGCGTGCCGGCGCCGTTCTCCGGCGAGGCGGCGACGGCCGGCTCGTCGGTGGGTGCGGGCGCCGCGACCGCCGGAGTTGAAGCCGGGGTGGCCGGTGGAGCTGATTCCAGCGCCGGGGTGGGAATGACCGCCTCGGTCGGGACAACGACTTGCGCTGGCGTCGGGGAGGGTTCCCCGGCTGGCGCCACGGTCGCCTGCGCCACCGCGACGATCGCTTCGGCTGTCGTCTGTGCCGCCGGTCCCCCGACTCCAATGGCCACCGCCGTGAGATCGGACGGGGTGAGCGCCGAGTCCGGCAGTTCCGTGGCGGAAACGGACGCAGGCGCGCTATTCGTGGAGGACGGAGTGGCGGTTGGGGAAGGAACGGCGAGCACGGCCTCCAGATTGCCGCCGGAGCCGGGGAGGCGGATATTGAGGCGGCCGGCGCCTAGCGCGGCAGCCGTGGCGAGGAGAATCGTCAGTGCGGCAACCCGCAGCAGCAGGGTCCAGGGGGAGCGCCGCTGATCGCGTGGCATCAGGCCAGCAATGGGGAACGTGGGCTCGTGCTGCCGGCGTTGGGGCGCGGACGAAACGCGGAGCAGGCGATCGGGAGGCTCGATGGGCGGCAGTTCAGCAACATCCGCCGTGTCCTCATCTGGACTGCCGCCGATGCCCGTCAAGCTTCGCGCGTCATTGAGGAAATCATCCCGTCTGATTTCCGGGACCGCCTCGACGCCTTCCCAAAAACCGCCGTAACTCGCTGCCGGGGCAGATTCCCGCGCCCGCTCAATTGGCGAAACGGTGTCGGGGGTGATGCGTCGTACACCGCCAGGGGCAAGCATGGCAATGATATGCCCAGCAGCGGGATGCCCTTCGCGCATGCGCAAGGGAACGCGCATGGGTTCATCGAACGGATTGCTTTCCGGTGTGGCGACAAAGAGCTCGAGCACGCCGTCGCGGCGCAGGACCGGTTCCTGGCGGAGCCATCCGCGGGGAATTTCCAGAACGAGATCACCACCGCGGACAAAGGCCACCCGGCGATGGGTGACAATCATGCGGGCGGCGAGATCGACCTCTCCGCCGACGAGAAGCACCTGGCCTTCCCAGACAACACCGTCGGCTTGCAAGGAACGCCAGACCGCGCCGCGGGGACGGCCCACCGGCGGGACATCCTTCGGTGAACGATGCTGAAACTCATCACGGAGTGCCATGCCACATTCCCTCGACGCTCAAGCAGCCGCCAATCGCCATGGCATGCGCCAGGGGAGGCAGCGGCGGCATAAAGCAAACGCGGGGGCAAGAGCCTCCACGGGGTGCAAGATTGCACGGACGCTCTGTCCGTACAGTCTATCATATGTTCCTCTGGGCTTCCGATCAGGGCGAATACCTTGACAGTAATGCAGGCAGCACGACAATGCACATCTCGGGTCATGTGGGAGGGGATCGCCATCGAAGCCAGTTCCGGAGTGGTCATGGCAGAGCATGCTCGGGCAGTGATTGTCGGTCCCGGATACATCGGCGCCGTTCATGCCGACGCACTGCGCCGTAATGGCGTGGTCGTGGCCGCAATCGTGGGATCTGGGTCCGCGGCCGGACGAGAGCGGGCCGAGGAGCTTGGCGTCCCGTTCTACCCCTCGCTTGCCGAAGCGCTGGAACGGGAAGCGATTGACTCCGTTCATATCACGACACCAAATGCTCTCCACGCACCGCTCGCGCGGGAGGCAATTGCGGCGGGCAAGCATGTGGTCTGCGATAAACCGCTGGCCATGGATGCTGCCGAGGGAGACGCGTTGCTCCGACTGGCCCGTGAGGCCGGCGTGGTGCACGCAGTGAACTTCAACTTCCGGTTCTACACGCTGGTGCGTCAAATGCGAGAAGCCGTTCGCGATGGATCGCTCGGGACGATTTACTTGATTCATGGCGGCTACTTGCAGGATTGGCTTCTCTACGAGACGGACTGGAATTGGCGGCTCGATCCGGCGCTGGGAGGTTCGTTGCGCGCGGTTGCCGACATTGGTTCGCATTGGCTCGATCTGGTGTGGTTCATCACCGGGCAACGACCGGAATCGCTGGTGGCTGATCTGGCCACGTTTCTGCCGATACGGCGGAGGCCGACGCGTCCGGTGGAGACCTTTTCCGGCAAGGAGCTGGCGCCCGATGCGTACGTTCCGGTTGAGACCACCACCGATGACTATGGCGGCGTGATCATCCGGTTTGACAGGGGAGCGAGGGGCACGATGCGCGTCTCGCAAGTCAGCGCTGGGCGCAAGAATCGTCTTGAAATCGAGATTAGCGGCGCCGAATCGACGGTTGCCTGGACTTCGGAGCGGGTCGAGGAGCTCTGGATTGGCCATCGTAACCGGGCCAACGAGCTGTTGCTGCGCGATCCACCGGCGCTGAGTCCGGACGCGCGCTCGGTGAACACCGCGCCCGGTGGTCATGCCGAAGGCTACATCGAGACGCACCGGGCACTCTTCCGCGAGGTGTACGCGGCGATCGCCGCGGGAGGGCCGCCCCGCGATCCTGGCTATCCAACCTTTGCCGATGGCGTGCAATCGTTGCGGCTGGGCGAGGCGATTGCGCAAAGTGCGCGGGAGCGGCGGTGGGTGAATCCAGACCTGGCGATCGAACCTTGACACCGTCGAAACACCGCACCGCGGCCATGGGGATCGATCTCGGCGGCACGAATCTGAAGCTGGCCGTGATTGATGACGAAGACCGCATTGTGGAACGTCTGGCCGTTCCGACTGGCGGCGCCGACGGACACCGCGCGGTGCTTGCGCGTATGGTGGAGGGCGTTGCCGCGCTACGGGCAGCGGCCAGCGGCCTGGACGTGACCGGCATTGGCGTTGGTGTGCCGGGCATGCTGGATATGGCGACGGGGGTAACGGGCGATCTGCCAAACCTCCCTGGCCGATGGTCAGACGTTCCGGTGGGACCGGCGATCGCCACGGCAACGGGTTTGCCCGTGGGTTTGATCAACGATGCCAAGGCGTTTGCCATCGCCGAGCAGCGGCGGGGCGCGGCCGTTGGCGCTGAGACCGCGCTGCTGGCGACGATCGGCACTGGCATCGGCGGGGCGATCATCGCGCACGGTCGCGTGCTCTTCGGATTGGGGGGCGTCGCGGGCGAAATCGGACATCTCATTCTCCAGCCGGAAGGGCCCCGATGCAGTTGCGGGAACTTCGGCTGCGCGGAAACGCTGGCCAGCGGCCCGGCGATAGTGGGGGAGGCCGCGCGACGCATCGCGCAAGGCTTCGCAACCTCGCTGACGGAGCTGAGCGGAGGCGACCTCAACGCCATCACGCCCGAGCTGATCGCCCAGGCCGCCGATGACGGCGACGCCGTGGCGATGGAAGTCATCGACCGCGCGGGCGCCTGGCTGGGGCTGGCGCTGGCAGGAGGCATCGCGCTCATCGCGCCAGAGGTGGTGATTCTTGGCGGAGGCGTGGCGCCCGCTGGCAGCCGATACTTCCGGGCTGCCGAGGCGATGGCGCGTTCCCATTCCGGCGTGACAGAGATCGATCGCATCGCCTTCCGCCCCGCCGAGCTGGGCTACGACGCGGGCGTCATCGGCGCGGCACTCTGGGGCCGGAAGTCGGCGGAATCCATGAAGAATACTGGCTGAACCCATCTTCGCGGCCCGAACCAGGGAGTGACGCGCCGACGTGGATGAACGCTCGAGCAGTTCGCGGGTCGACCTTTACGCGGCGCCGCCGCGGCCTGACGGGCTTCGCATTTCCCCCACCGTCGTTTCGCAATTCGTCCGGTTGGAGCAGTGCCGCCGCTATCTGCGTCTGGCCTTGCACGAGCGAGCCGAAGGCTCCCGATTCATGCAGGCATACGATGTGGCGCCGCAAGAGATTTTGCCGCTGCTGACCCGGGCTGGCGCGGAGTTCGAGGAGCGAGTAGAGATCGCCGCGGCGGCGCGATTCAGCGCGAGAAACCTGGCCGCGGAACGCGTAGAGGTGGAAAGGGAGCGTGACGACGATGTCGTCGTGGCGACCGCGCGCGATCTCCTCGCGGGCAGCACGTTGATCCTCTTTCAGTCGCGATTGCGGGCGCAGCTCGATTCATGGGACATGACGGGCGACGCCGACATCGTTCGTCTCGAACGCGATGCGGAGGGCGAGCTGCACGTCCTCGTCGCGGATATGAAGGCGACCACGACGGCCAAGGTCGAGCATCGATTGCAGGTGGCCTTCTACCGGGAGATGTTGGAACGGCTCTTCGCCGAAGGGAACGTCGCTCATGGCGCGATCGAGATCGGCATTCTCTATCGGGGCGCCGCGGGCCTGGACGATCCGGACGATCCGGTTGAAATGGCTCGCGTCGCGGCCGAGCGCGCGGCGGCGGAACGACTCTTCGGCGTGGAGGATGCCCAACTCGAACTGACCCCCGATCCGGACGCTTACCGTGACGCCGTGCGGGGACTGGCGACGGCCCCGGGATCGGTCGCTAACGTGGTGGCAGCGACGAGGTTCGCCGACATTCCCTGGCATCTCACCTACAAATGCGACGGCTGCCTGTACAACGAATTCTGCATGAAGTGGGCGGCGGAGCACGACGACTTGTCGCTCCTGCCGCATCTGACCGAGCATGAGAAACGAGGCCTGGCACGCGCTGGGATCGCCACGACGCGAGATCTGGCGCACCTGATGGAGCCGACCCCGGACCCGGTCACGGGGAAGACCGATCTTCGGGCGTTGCAGGTCGCTCCGGGACGCGAGCAGACCGCAAGCACGATCGCGAGAACCTGGCCCGTGGGACCGCGGGTGGAAGAGCTCGTGCACCGCGCGCGGCGCTATCGCTCCTGGCAAGGGGAGGCCATCGAGTTCCTGCGATACATTCCGAGTAAAGGGTATGGGTCGCTGCCGTATTCGGCGCCCGACCAGAATCCGAACCTAGTCAGGGTCTTCATCGACGCCCAACATGACTATTTGAACGATCGGATTTACCTCATCGGCTCACTGGTCGCCGCCAACGAGGCGGGCGAGCCCGTGCCCGAGCGGCGGCGCTCAATCGTCGAAATCAGCGCCGGTCCCCCGGATGACGAAGCGGAGCGCGAGCTGCTGGTGCGCTGGATCGACGCCACGATCCGCGCCATTGCCGAGGTAGCCGCGCCTGATGAGGAGGGGAACGCCAAGGCTCCCATCCACCTTATCTTCTTCAACGGCTTCGAGCAAAAGCTCTTGCTCCAGGCGCTCGACCGACACGCCCGGGACATTCTGGCCGCGACGCCGCTCTACGATTTCATCACCCAACTGGCGGCGTTCGATTCGCCGGTGGCGACATTCCTCGATCGAGAGATTCGCGAGCTGAAGAACTACCCGATCGTTTGCCAATCGTTGCAGGCTGTGGCATCGACCGCGCGTCCGGGGGACGCGTGGTTTGACTGGAACCAGCCGGAGCCGTACCGCGACATCTTCAGAGAGCGATTGTTCGACGCCCTGGGGCGGTTCGAGACCGCGCCGCCCAACGAAGGAGAGAAACCCCCCTGGTCGACGCGGCGATCGCGCTTCAATAGTCAACTGCCACTGGAATATGCCTACGCCGCATGGGGAACGCTTGCCGATGCGCCCGCGACGGGCAAGGACCCGTACGAACCCTATCGCCGGGCTACGCTGCCACTGCTGACCGGCTTCCAGGGGCGCCGGCTGGAAGCGCTGGAGCACATCGCCAACGACTTCACCGGCAATCGATACACAACGAAAAGCAGCTTCGCGATTCCGGACCTGGCCGATTTCGATGGCAAAGCCGCGGGCCTCGCCGAAGCGCTGCAGGAGTTCGTGACGATCGAGCGGCATGTCGAGCTTGCTGCCTGGAAATCAGCGCGCCTCGCCCCACCCGAGCGACGGATGGTGGCAGGCGATACCCTCATTGTCCGCTATTTTGCCACCGACCAGTCCCCCGGCGTTGCTGAAATGTATGCGGAGAACGTGCAAAGAGCGATTCGGCGCAAGGCGTATCGCGATGCCTTCCTCGCCGAGCATCCGGGGAGAAAGGTCGCCACGTACACCCCGGAACAGAAGGCGCTGACCGATCCCCTGCCCATCAATCAGCCGTTTCGCCTTCGTGTTGACTCCAGTGGCTCAGGAGTCAGCGTCGAAGAAGCTCTCGCCCTGACAACCTTGAAAGAGGGGGACTGGGTCACGCTCCAGCCCCGGTGGGATGTCGATAGCCGCTTGCCGCCCGAGGAGCAGGAACCGTACACGCCCACGCCAAAGCAACTCCTGTATGGCATGCGCATGGTGCTGGAAAAGATCGATGTCGTGTTCGATCGGGAGCGTCCGGTCACCGGCGCCTGGCTGGAGTTGGCAAGCGTGCAAGGCTCTGGGGCAAGCAACGATCCGCCCGGATTTCTCTTCGGGGGCCACAACAAGGTGTGGGTCGACGGCGACGCCTACACCGTCGATCCCGATCCGAATAACAACCACGGGTTCACCATCGCCAAAGTCGTGCAGGGGTTGCGCGCGGGTCAGCGCAACGTGCTGTTCGAGCGCGTCGAGCAAGGCGGCGGCGGCCAGGTGACGTGGCCGGAAGCGGCGTCGGCTGGCCAGGCGCGCTTCATGGCCGGTCTTCAGGCCATGCACATTGCTGGCGCCGGGAGAGACTTCGAGCCCAGCAAAGTCGCGTTCATTGGCGATCATGGCGACGCGTCGCTGCTTCTCGTGCAAGGCCCGCCAGGCACCGGCAAGAGCTTCACAACGGCCTTTGCCATTCTGGCACGGATGCAGGGAGCGCTTGCGGCTGGCGTGCCTTTTCGGGTTCTCATTGGTGCAAAGACGCACGCCGCGACGGATGTCCTGCTCCAGAACTTCGTCCAGGCCATGGGGTCGCTCGTCGTCATGCGGGTCGCCGAACCGGAGATCTTTGCTTCCTACTTCGATGCACGCCTCCTCGACGCCTTACTTGTTCGACTGCAAGGACGTGAAGTCGCGCCGGACGGCGTGACGAGGCTCATGGCCGGGCCGAAGCGTCCTAAGGATCAGGCGAGAGCCTGGGACGTCATCTTGGGGGAGCGTTTGGCGATCGTCGCGTCCACGCCAGGCGGGGTGTATGCGGCCGACAAGGAGAGCAAGGGAGGTCTCTTCACCAATAAGCTCTTCGAAC
Source organism: Thermomicrobiales bacterium (assembly GCA_038246475.1). GTDB lineage: Bacteria > Chloroflexota > Chloroflexia > Thermomicrobiales > UBA6265 > JACCXM01. The sequence continues at coordinate 33,676 of JBBRVX010000014.1, forward strand.
TGCTGGTGCTCGATGAAGCGTCACAACTGAGCCTGCCGGAGTCGATCATGGCGGCGCTGCCATTAAGACAGCATGGCCAGATCATCATCGTCGGGGACCACCGCCAGATGGCCCCGATCGTGAAGCACGATTGGGAGAATGAGACGCGCCGCACGTTTCAGGATTTCGCGGTCTATCAATCGCTCTTCGATACAGTACTCGGCTGCCAGCCGACCATGATTCAGTTTGAGCGCAGCTTCCGCCTGGATCAGGACATGGCCGAGTTTTTGCGGCGTAGCGTCTATGCCCAGGACGGCATTCGTTACCACTCGGAACGGACCGGGCGGCTGGATTTCAACGGGCACGAGGACGACTTTGTCGCCGCGGTCCTCGATCCCGAATATCCTCTGGTGGTCATCGTCCACGAAGAGGCCGAGAGCCAGCTCCGCAACGATTTCGAACGCGACCTCACCCTGCCGTTGCTCGGCGCCATGCATGCCGCTGGCTACCAGGTGCGGGACGGCTTCGGCATGGTCGTGCCCCACCGGGCGCAGCGCGCCGCCATGCAGCAGGCGCTGCGGGAGCTGTTGCCACCGGGAGAGGATCAAGACGATATCGCGGCGGCGGTCGACACCGTGGAACGCTTTCAGGGGGGAGAACGCCACGCGATCATTGTTTCGGCGACCGAAAGCGACCCCTCCTATCTGCTGGCGGCGGGAAGATTCCTCTACGATCCGCGTCGGTTGAACGTGGCGATCAGTCGCGCCAAGGACAAGATGGTGCTGGTTGCCGCACGAGGCGTGTTCGATCTTTTCAGCCCGGACGAAGAGACCTTCGCGAATGCCCAGCTCTGGAAGGATCTCCTGCACCGCACATGTACTGTCCCGCTCTGGAGCGGTCAGATTCGCGGCAAAAGCGTGGAAGTGTGGGGTAACCCGCCGCTCATCCGCGGATAGCTGAGCTGAAAACGTTCAACCGGCGGAATCCGCGATGCCTTCCTGGCCGAGCACGTGAGCAAGCAAGGCCATGCGAATGTAGACGCCGTTTTGCGCCTGGCGGAAGTAGGCGGCGCGAGGGTCCATGTCAACATCCGTGGTGATTTCGTCGACTCTGGGGAGGGGATGCATGACGATGGCCCCGGGATCGAGCAGCCGCATGGAGGCGCTGTCGATCACGTACTGGCCCTTGGCGGATTCGTAATCGCTCGCGGATTCGAACCGTTCCTTTTGCACCCGGGTCTGATAGACGACATCAACCGACGGCAGGACCTTGTCGAGGTCTGGCTCATCGCGATGGGAAACCCCGGCGTCGGCAAGCTCCCGGCGCACGTCATCACCCATCGGCACGGGGGGCGGTGAAACGAAGATCAACTCTGTCCCCGTGGTCAGCCGAAAAAGGCGCGCCAACGATCGCGCCGTGCGGCCATAGCGGAGATCGCCAACCAGCGCCACACGCAGCCCATCGATACGGCCCAGCTCATGGCCGATGGTGTAGAGGTCGAGGAGCGCCTGCGTCGGGTGTTCGCCCGGGCCGTCGCCAGCGTTCAGGATGGGCACGTCGGAAACGATTGCCGCCCGGTGGGCAGAGCCCTGTTCGTAGTGCCGGATGACGATGGCGTCCGCATAGCCGCCGACGATGCGCACCGTGTCCTCGACCGTCTCGCCCTTGATCGCCGATGAGAACTCGCGCGCGTTCTCGGTGGAGATGACGTTGCCGCCGAGCCGGTGCATCGCGGTTTCGAACGAGAGGCGGGTGCGCGTCGAGGGCTCGTAGAAAAGGGTGGCAAGCGTCAGCCCAGCCAATGGCGCGGCACGCCGTGGCAACTCGCGCAAGCGATCGGCGGAGGCGAAGAGCTGCTCAATGCCCGCACGATCGAATTGACCCACGTCGAGAACGTGGCGAACGTCTAGCGCGGAATGCTGAATCACTCGACCTCCCCGCTCGCCAGTATAGTGTTGCGCGAATGGCATTTTCGCATGGGTGATACGGAATCCGGGTGAACAGTCGTCGTTGCGGCGGAGAGAACCCTCACTCCCCTGCCCCCCCTCTCCCAGTGCGCTGGAGAGAGGGGGACGAATCCGGCGGGGAGGCGATACGCAAAGCCATCAACCGGATTCCGAATGAGAGGGTGCAGTTTTGGGCGGTCTGGTCCCTTTGGGCGATCGTGTCTGGGTCGTGCCTGGCGGGGTGAACATCGGCGTGCTGGCCAACGAGGATGGCCACATCATCCTTGTCGATACCGGGCTGAACGACACCAGCGCCAAGAAGGCGCTCAAGGCTGTTCGTGAGGAATTGGGCGGCGAGGTCGTGGCCATTCTGACGACGCATGCCCACGCCGATCACTTCGGCGGCAATGCGACCGTGGTGAAGCGAACAGGGGCGGCGGTTTACGCGCCGGCGTTCGACGAGGCCGTGCTTCGCTATCCGCTCCTGCAGCCGATTCTGCTCTACGGCGGCGCGGACCCGATCGATACGATGCGAGGCGGGTTCATGCTGGCTGACGCCAGCCCGGTGGATGTCGTCGTTTCGCTGGGAGTGATTGATGTCGCCGGGGTCACCGTCGAGGCCGTTCCCCTGTTTGGCCATTCACCCGGGCAGCTTGGATACATGATTGGGGATGTCTTCTTCTGCGCGGATGTTGTCCTGCCGGAGCGCGTGCTGGAGAAGTACCGGATTCCCTACCTCTTTTCGCTGACCGATCACCTAAAGGCGCTGGAAATCGCACGCGCGACGACGCATCGCGTGGCCGTCCCTGGCCATGGCGCGGTTCTCGAAGGGGAAGCGTTATCATCACTGGTCGAATTGAATCTCGATCTCGCCAACCGGGTCAGGGACGAAGTTCTGGACCTGGCGACGACGCCGCAATCGGCGGCGGCGATTCTGGAAGGACTCCTGCAACGATTCGGCGCGCCGGTTACAGATGCGCCATCGTTTTACCTCCTGCAGCCGACGGCGTTTGCCTTCCTCAGCCATCTGCACCGCGAGGGGCTGGTCAGCCACGAGGTCAGGGGCGGCCGCTCGCTCTGGACACGCGCCTGAGCCTGACTCGGGTTTTGGTACGATGGCGCTCTGGCCGGGAGTAAATCAGGTTCCCAGGACGAACGACGCGTGTCCGAACTGCTCGCCGAGCTCTTTTCCTCCAGGGTGAGGGCCGCCGTGCTCACCCTTATGCTGCCGCGTCCGCATCTCAGTTTTTCGTTGACCGATCTCTCGCGCCGGCTCGAATTGCCGGTGAGCAGTGTGCAGCACGAATGCAACAAACTGACGCGCATCGGCGTACTCAGCGACGATCGCATCGCCAACGTGCGGCGGTATCGGCCAGACGCTAGCTTTTCGTTGCTGGACCCATTGACGGCGCTGACGCTCCGATCCCTGCCGCTGGCCGACGCTTTGCGCGGCGGAGCTGAGCAAGTGCCGGGCATAGAGTGTGCATGGGTCTCGGGCAGGATCGATGCCGGGGATGTCCCTATTTACCTGGTGGTCGTGGGCCTCCTCGATCTCGACGTGGTGGATGGGCTCTTCGATCGCTCCCGCAAGGCGCTCTCGTCGGTCTCGCAACCAGGCAATGTCGAGCTTGCGTTTTTTCCGCCAGCGGAATGGGCCGCGCGGTCGGCCAACCCGGATCCGTTCACCGCGGCGCTCTTGTCGGAACCCAGGATCGACATTGTGCCGCGACAGCTTTCCGAGGCCAATGTCCAGAAGCTGGATATCGCCTGATCCGTGCGAACCGGCGTAGGGACGAAGTGTCTGTCACCGTTGTTGGGAAGTTGCGGCCGTCAACGAAGCTAGATGCGGAGGGATGGGGAGTGGAGTGGTTGAGTGATCCAGCGACATGGACGGCGTTGCTGACGCTGACCGCGCTCGAGATTATCCTGGGCATCGACAACATCATCTTCATTTCGATTCTTTCGGATCGGTTGCCCGCCAGTCAGCGTAACACTGCACGCACGGTTGGACTGCTGTTGGCGATGCTGATGCGCATTGGCCTCCTGTTCTCCATCGGCTGGATGATGGGCCTGACTGCGCCGCTCTTTTCCCTGTTCGATCACGACTTCAGCGGTCGCGACCTGATCTTGATCGGCGGTGGACTGTTCCTGATTTACAAATCAACGACCGAGATTCACGCCAAACTGGAAGGGGAGGAGCACGAGCAAACGGCTGGCGCGGGGACCGCGACATTCGCCGCGGTCATCGTGCAAATCCTGCTGCTCGATATTGTCTTTTCGCTCGATTCCGTGATCACCGCGATTGGCATGACCACCAACATCATGATCGCGGTTGTCGCCGTGATGATTTCGGTCGGGATCATGCTCTTCGCCGCCAAACCACTGAGTGAGTTTGTGAATGGTCACCCGACCATCAAGATTCTGGCGCTTAGCTTCTTGCTGCTGCTGGGTATGACCCTCGTTGCCGATGGGGCCGGGCAGCACATTCCGAAGGGCTACATCTACTTCGCGATGGCCTTCTCGGTTTTCGTCGAGTTCCTGAACCTGCGCCTGCGCAAGAAGAGCGAGCCGGTGCATTTGCACCAATCCTTGTATAACGAGGATGTCGTCGCCGGGAGTGCCGAAGGTCGCGGATAGTCATCTCCTGGGTATGGTCGTGACGGAGGAAACGTCGATGAGCGATACCTGGAGCAAGAGGGTTCAAGAACTGAAAGGGTGGGTCAAGGAGAACGCCACGGACAATGAGGGGCAGATCGACACTGGCGCGGTCATATCTCGCGTGCGCGAGGCGGTGGCCAAGGTCGATCACGAGGTGGATGCCGATGCGGTCGTGGCGCGGGTGAAGGCGACGGTCGCCAAGGCAGATGCGGCGATCGATACGGAGAAGGTCAAGCAGTGGATCGACGACGTCGATGCGGCAAAGCTGAAGGGCTGGGCAGCCGAGGCGAAGCGACGAGCCGCGGAACTGAAGGGATGAAGTCCGCGGTGGTGGCCGCTCGATCTTTGGAGAATGGTCGATAGGTCCCGTTTCGGCTCAGGCATCGTGACAGGAATGGTGCGCCGGTTGTCAGAAATCGGCGCATCCTCCATGCTCCGTAAGAACTCGCCGCGCCCCGTCGGCCACCATCGGTCCAGCGCGCGAGTGAGATAGGGAGCGCAATGAGTCGACGTTTGTTCAAGATGCCCGGGCGGATACGACAGAACGGGCAGAATCCAGCGCCCGGCGCGCTTCTCACTGAGCAGCAGCACACGCTGATCGAAGAGGAGCTGGCCCTGCTCACGCGGCTGCTTGATATGCTCAAGCGCTATCCCGCCGCTGAGGAAGATCAGGCCGCGGTGCGGAGAGCGGCGGAGCATCTGACCGCGCTCTTCCTGCTGGTCGTGGTTGGCGAGTTCAACGCCGGGAAATCGGCCTTCATCAACGCCCTGGTTGGCGCCGAGGTGATGCCGGAAGGGGTCACGCCGACGACTTCGGTCATCAATCAACTCCGCTATGGTCCGGAGCCGAAGGTGACGATGCAACCGGAGGGCGTGATCCTGCGGGAGTATCCGGCCGAGTTCCTCGACGAGATCACCGTGGTCGATACCCCCGGCACCAATGCCATCATCCGCGAGCATGAGCAGCTCACGCAGCAGTTTGTGCCTCGGTCTGACCTGGTGCTGTTTGTCACGTCCGCGGATCGCCCGTTCACCCAGAGTGAACGGGAGTTCATGGAAACGATTCGCGACTGGGGCAAGAAAATTGTTATCGTCATCAACAAGATCGACTTGTTGCGGAATGGCGAGGCGGTTGAAGAAGTGACGTCGTTTGTCACCGAAAACATTGAGCGATTGCTGGGCTTCACGCCTGACATCTACCCCGTGGCCGCGCTCGCCGCGCAGCAGGCGAAGGCACTTGGAAATCGCAACCCGGAGGAACGCGAGCGTCTCTGGCAGGCAAGCCGCTTCGGACCGCTCGAAGAGTACATCTTCAGCACCCTCGATCAGGAGGGCCGCATCCGGCTCAAACTGCTCAGCCCGCTCGGCGTGGCGGAACGGATCACCGAGCGCTATTTGCAGATTACCGAGGAGCGCCTGGCGGTGCTCCGCGACGATCTGGCAACCATCGACAATATCGACCGGCAACTGGTGGCCTATCAGGAGGATATGCGGCGGCAGTTCGCCTATCACCTGACCCGGGTCGAAAACATCATCGCCCGGATGCTGCAACGGGGAGACGCGTTCTTCGAGGAAACGATCCGCATCGGTCGCGTCTTCGATCTGATGAACAAGGACAAGATCCGGGGCGAGTTCGAGCGGCAGGTTGTGTCTGGCACCGAAGCGCAGATCGATACGGTGGTCGATGAGCTGATCGACTGGATGGTCGAGCAGGACCTGAAGATCTGGAAGAGCGTCACCGACTACATCGATCGCCGCCGCCTGACTCAGTATGAAGAGGGGCTGATCGGGGAGGTTGGGGGTCAGTTCCGTTACGACCGGAGAGCTCTGCTAGAGTCGGTGGCGAAGCGGACCCAGGAGGAAGTCGAGCGCTACGATCTCGACTCGGAGGCCAACGAACTCGCCGATTCCGTGCGCAACGCCGTGGCGACCGTCGCCGTGGCCGAGGCGGGGGCGATCGGTCTGGGCGCGTTGATCGTGGCGGCGGCCAGCACCGTGGCGGTCGACGTGACGGGTATTGCCGCAGCCAGTCTGCTGGCCGGCCTGGGTCTCTTCGTGCTACCCAACAAGCGGAGGACGGCGCGCAAGGATTTCCATGCCAAAGCCGACGAGCTCGAGGAGCGGTTGATGCTGGTGATGCGCGAGCAGTTCGAGCACGAGCTGGCGAGATCGATGGATCGCGTGCGGGAGGCGATCTCCCCCTATACCCGCTTCGTGGCCTCGCAGTACGATCATCTGGAAGCGATGCGGGTGGAACTGAACGGGGGCGACAACGACATGCGCGCGCTTCGCCACCGCATTGGCGGCGAGCGGGCACTGCCGCCGGGCGTTCGCGCCACGGTTCTGCCTGCTGGCTCGGATGTCTGGCTGCCGCGAGGTCTTGCCGCGCCGAAGGGTGACGAGATCATCGATGTCGAGCTGGTCGAGCTAACTCCTCCAGACGGTGATCGATCGGGTGACGAGAGTGCATCGGGGGATATCTCAAGGCCGGACGATATCTAATACGGAATGCGGGTGATTAGTTCCGGCGCCGCGACGAGCCCTCACCCCCTACCCCCCTCTCCCAGTGCGCTGGAGAGAGGGGGAACGATCCAGGGGCATCAGCGAAAACGGCAGTCTTCATCCGCATTCCGTATACCTCCGAATCCCCCTGCTCCTCGCGCACGGGGCCGGCTCCCCGCGAGCAGGTGGGCAGTTGCGGTGCGGGGTTCGCGTAGCGAGAAGCTACCCGCGCGAGGAAGCAATGGATACAGGCCCCTGACCTGGCTCAGGCCGCCTGGCGTAAAGGCAATCGCGCAGGAAGACAACACTGTTTTCGACGATCCGGGGCGCCCAATCCGAACTGAGCAACCCCGCACCGTGGGCATCGACCGGAATTGCCGTGACCACGGACCACCCGCCTCGGCTGGCGGCGAGCTGCCGGGCCACAGCGACATCGTCACTTGACCCTGATCCCGCGAAGAAGAGCTTGGGTACGCGGGGAGAGCGAACAGTTTGACGCCCGGCGTCGGGTGGCGGTGGAGACAGGCAGACCAGGCCTGCAACGTCCCATTCTGCCGCATAGTCCAGAACCGAAAGGGCGCTGTCACCAGCCGCGACAATCAGGAGGCGACCAGCTTTATCGTCTTGTTCGATGATGGACAGGAGCATCTCACCCAGGCGCTCGGGCTCCCACGGATCGTCGGAGAGACCGTAGCCAGGGAGGTCGAGAGCGACCGTCATAACGTCCAGGGCGCGCGCGACCTCGGACGGCATGGATTGCCAGGCGTCGATATCGGCTCCCGGCTCATGCAGGAAGAGCACGCGATCGTCACCTTCGCCCCAGCGCATTCCACGCATGACGGGACCCCAGGGCAGAGTATGTTCGATCGTTTGAGGAGTCACGATCAAGTCAGTGCCACTTGGTTCTGGAGCATCGACGACGATTCCGGCGCCGCAGGCGCCGCAGGCGTCGCCCCTACAGCGGGGCAGGTGCTTGAGCAGGCTCCAGGAATCCGTGACCGCCCACGTAGGGGTTTGATTACGCGCCCCATTCGGAATGCTTGTAGCGTTTTGCCCAGTCGGTGCCTTGCCAGGACGACAGGCTCCTGGGGCGGACAAAGAAGAGCCAGCGCGGCTCGTTCAACGTTGGCACCAGGTATTTGGGGCCATTCTCACCGAGATAGCGAATCGACATTTCGGTGGCGATCTCTACCCACTTGCCGCCAACATTCGGTTCTTCGACCACTTCGGCCGTGCCCTGAGAGTGAATCTTGATGTACGGCGCGTCTGAAGAATCGAGCGCGATCGAAACGCGGCCATCGTCGGCCATGAACCTGGCCCATTTGGATCGTGCGCGGGGGATGATGTAGAACCCGCCGTCTGCCCACTGGTACCAGGTCGGCACCACGTAGGGCCAGCCGGCTTCGTCCAGGCAGCCGAGGCGCGCGACATTTCCCTGAATCAGAAACGCATTGAGTTCGTCTTCATTCAGCTTCCCGACCTTGCCGCGCCATGCTTCTCCGGCCGGGTTCTCTGTATCCCTCACACCCGTTCCTTTCAACTGACGTACGATGCCTAGCATCCTACGGAGGTTTGGGCAGCGGTGTCAACGCCAATCGGCCGCGAGAGCAAAGGAAGGTCAACAGTGCGACTTACGAACGAGGTCTATCTGATCGGCGGAGGGACGGCAAATGCGTTTGGTCTGTCGAACGATCCAGATTGTCACATTTACCTGATCGATGGTGGCGACGAGCTGGCGCTGATCGACTGCGGCCTGGGGGAGGATGATTCTCTGGAGCAGATTCTGGAGAACATCCGGGCCGAGGGTCTGGACCCCGAGAAGATCTCCAAGATCGTGCTCACCCACTATCACATGGACCACGCTGGTGGCGCGGCCCGTTTTCGGAGACACCTTGGCGTGGATGTCGTCGCGCCAGCCGAAGCGGCCGAGACGTTGCGCACGGGGGACGAGCAGGCCGTCGCTCTCGATATGGCGAAGGCGGCCGGTCTCTACCCGCGGGACTATCGCTTCGAGCCGGTCGAGGTCGCGGTTGAGGTACGTGAAGGCGATCGGGTTTCAGTCGGGCAACTCGAAATAGAGGTGATTGAAACGCCGGGACATTGCGATGGGCACGTCTCGTACCTGCTTCGTGGCAAGGACATGCGCTACCTCTTCGTGGGCGACGCGGTCTTCAGCGGGGGACGCATC
>JBBRVX010000015.1:0-42024 GCA_038246475.1 Thermomicrobiales bacterium
GCGAGTCTTCATCGGCAGGTCCCAAAGACTGGTTTCGCCTTCTAGGAGTTGCGATGGATTGCTGTCCTGACAGCAACTGTTCGGACATGCTCCTTGTGCCGTGGCAATGGACTCTGCTTCGTCTGTGACCGGCGCACTCCTGTCGTTCTTAGGAGGATCTAGATCCTGAATGATGGCGAGCCCAATGCGGAAGACATCCCGTGATCGCTGTGCCACTTGCTCAGATCGCTGGTCCGTGTCCCATCGAGAGCGATCCCGATTCCATTGTGCCACGAAGGAATCGCCGCGTTCATCCGTCCCCGAGAACGTGGGTTCGCTGGCGGCGAGTTGGTACCGAGCAACTCCTTGCTCAATGACAAAGGAGAAGGTTTTTCCACCGCCACCCAAGTTGAGATTCATCACGCCAGATTGCCGCGCGGATGATCCCCGGAAGTCAACCTTGAACCCACCTGCCTGGCGGTCGACCTTCCATTCCTCTACACCCTCGTCTCGAGTGAGCCTGCCCGCTCTCTCCCAGCCATTGCCGCCCCCGCCACCGCCGTTGTTAGGGATGGCTTCGCAATCACCATCGCGACAGCGTTTGTTGGGTCCGCAATCGTTGTTATTTTTGCACTGGTCAGCCTCGCACTTGCCGTTACGACATCGCTTGTTGCCGCCGCAGTCTTTGTTGTTCTTGCATTTGGCCGCCGCAACAGGGAGCACGTCGGCAACGACAAGCGGCGACGCGGCGACGATCGAGCCGAGGATGTTTGTGAGGATGCGCCGCCGCGACCTATGCACCGCGCGACCATCGTCATGCGCCTCGCGGCCGAGCTCACGCGCCAACGCGTCGATCCAATTGTTCATCTTGTACCACCAATCCAACGTGTCACGGACCTAACGCTTGCGTCAGGTCCGAAATGCCAATTTACTAAATTCACTCATTTTGGTGCAAGCGGAACATGAAAATCTGATAATGCATTTGTACGGACATTGCAAGGACGTACACAAGCAGTTTGGTGTGCGGGAGCTACTGAGCGAACTAACACGCTATCCGGCAAGTGACCGAGCGTGGCACATCTTGCGGTAGGTAATGAGGACGGCCGCAATGTGGCAAAGCCGAGATAGTGGCTGGCCTGCTTCTCGGCGCGGGTGAGCAAGCGCCTGAAGCGGTTGCACCAACCATGCGCCTCCTCGACCACCCAGCGCCGCGAGTTGGGTCATGTCGTGGCGGGTGGCCCCGGTGATCTCCGGGGCGACTGCGATGCCTTTGGCCTCGGTCAACCAGTGCCGTTTGGAGCCGGGTTTGCCGCGGTCGGTGGGGTTTGCCCCCGTGGCCTGCGCCGCGCCGGTGCCCCCTTTTTGCCGAACGGGGCCTTGACGATGCACCCGTCGGCGGCCTGCCAGCTCCAGTCGAGGCCGATCGCCGCGTCGTACTCGCGCAGCAGGATCGCCCAGGCCCACTCCAGCGCCCCGCTCGCGACCCACTCCGTGAACGTTCGTGGGCGGGCGATTTGGGTCCGAACTCCCGCGGCAGCCGCGACCATTGCGCCCCGGTGCGGGCCAGTCAGATCAGCCCGTCGAAGATCGCCCGGTCGTCGCGGCGGGGGCGGCCCGGCTTCTTCCGTGCCTTGTCGCTCTTGAGGATGGGCGCCACGAGCGCCAACAGCGCGTCGTCAACGCGCCAGATGGTCGGGTCGTCTTTCTCGGCGGCCGCCACCGCGGCCCGTTGCGGGGTACTCATACGCCGATGCTACCATCGCACTTTACTTTCCGGATAGCGTGTTAGCCCTCAGGGTGCGTAGCGCGCTCCAACGTCGTTGAGGATCTCCGCCAACTGTTCCGGTTGCGAGAGAAACGGGGAGTGGCTGGTCGGCATCGTATAAACCGCGTCGCACGGCATGGCGCGGACCATCGCGCGCTGCACGGCGATCGGCAGCGCGCGATCCTCGGTCGTTTCGATGTACATCCGGAGAACGGAGAGCGGGGGATCTGGCTCGAGTTCGTCGCCCAGCCCTGGCGGGATTGCCGGCTCCGGGGCCAGCCGCGCGATGGCCCTCGTCGCGTCCGCATCCGTACAGTCGTGGTAGAAGACGTCACGAGCGAGCGAGGGATCGATCGATGTCGTCCCCGTTTCGGGATCGGAGCGCAGCGCCCCGGTCAGCAGAGAGCCGCTTTCCGGCCCGATCATCTCGCGTGGGGATCCACCCTGCGGCAAAAGAAACGCCGCGAGATAGACCAGCGCGGCGATGCGCTCCGGGATCATCCGGGCCACCTCACTGATGATCATGCCGCCCGAGCTGTGGCCCACCAGCACGACTGGCTCGTCCTGAGCCTGCACGATCTCCTCAATAGCCGGGACATACCGTTCCCACGGGCGCTCGGAAACAGGCGTCCGATCGGCCCCGTGGGCCGGGAGGTCAGGGGCGACGACCCTGTTGCCGGTCCGTGAGAGGAGCGGCGCCAGCCGCTCCCAACACCAGCCGGCATGCCACCCACCATGAACGAGCACGAAGGTCGCCATCGAGTATTTGACTCCGCTCCCGCGTCGTTTCGCCTCCACCAAACGCAACCGGCGCGAAGTATCTGACCTTGTTCATCAGGGCGCAAACCGTCGAACCTGGCGATCTCGAATCCTGGTGACGCTCGCCGCAATCTGATCTGCGCGCCTTTGTGGTACACACCTCAAGCCAGTTCGTGGCCCTTCGTGAGAGAGTATCCGGTGTCCCGCCCCCGTCCCGATCAGCGCCTCATCGTCGCGGCCGTCTACGTTGCTTCGATGCTGATGAACACCCTCGATTCCACCATCGTCATCGTCGCCCTGGCCACTTTGGGGCGCGAGTTCCATGTGGCGGCCGTGGCCACCGAGGCCGTGGTCGTCGGCTATCTGGTTAGCCTCGCCGTCTTCATCCCCGCCTCCGGGTGGTTGGGCGACCGCTTCGGCACGAAGCGCGTCTTCCTCCTGGCCCTGGCCATCTTCGTCACCGCCTCCGCCCTCTGCGGCCTCGCCCAGAGCCTGGAGCAGCTGGTGGCGTTCAGGGTTCTGCAAGGCGCGGGGGGAGGGATGCTCACCCCCGTTGGCATGGCCATGCTCTATCGCACCTTCCCGCCACAGGAGCGGATCGCGGTTGGCCGCATTCTCATGTTCGCCACGATCCTCGGACCAGCCCTGGGACCGCTCATCGGCGGCCTGCTGATCGAGCGCCTTTCGTGGCGCTGGGCGTTCTACGTCAACGTCCCGGTCGGCGTGATCGCGTTTCTGATTGGACTCCTCTTCCTGCGCGAGCATCGCGAGCCCGATCCCGGTGGTTTCGATCTCCCCGGATTCGTCCTGGGCGGAGCCGGACTCGGCTTGAGCATGTACGCGCTCAGCGAAGGGCCGGCGCGGGGCTGGCTGTCGTCGTCGATCGTGGGGAGCGGCGTCGCCGGGTCGATCGTGCTGGTGGCGTTTGTGCTGCGCGAGCTGCGCACCCCCGCGCCGATGGTCGATCTGCGCCTGTTGGGAAACCGTCTCTTTCGCACGACGCAGACGGTCTCCTTCTTTGCCACCGGCGGATTCATCGGCGTGCTCTTCCTGGTGCCCCTCTTCCTGCAGGAAGTGCAGGGCGCATCGCCGCTGGAATCCGGGTTGACCACCTTCCCCGAGGCCCTGGGCGTCGTCACTTCCACCCAGATCGTGGCCCGTCTCTATCCGCGCGTCGGGCCGCGCCGGCTGATGATCGGCGGCCTGATCGGCTTGTCCTCGTTCATCCTGCTGATCGCGTTCTTTGGCCTCACCGGCGATCCCTGGCTGGTGCGAGTGCTGATGTTCGCTGTTGGCTTCTGCATGGCCTACGTCTTTCTCCCGAATCAGGCGGCCAGCCTGGCCACCATCTCGCGGGCGCGGACCGGGCGCGCCTCGACCATCGCCAATGTGCAGCGCCAGGTTGGCGCCGCGCTCGGCGTCGCCGCCCTGAGCACCGTCCTGGCGACGATCGGGGCCACTGCCGCCGGCCCCAGTGATCCCGCTCCCTATCGTGCCGCGCTCCTCGTTGCCGCCGCGCTGGCCCTGGTAGGCGCGTTCGCCGCCATCAAGGTGCCCGACGAGGAAGCCGCCGAGACCATGCGGCCGAGGGATAGATCTCAGCACGAGACCGAGCCGGCGCTCGCCGAGGTTGGATAGAGACGAACAGGGGAGGCATCGCGCACGGCCGGCCCTGGGCGCATGGGAAAGGGAAGGCTGACGGCGGGCAGGGGCGCCGGAGGCCACGGATCGGGTGGCGGGGAGGCGGCTGAGAGGTCTTCATCTTCCATAAGATGCTCAAGACGTGGGGGAGGGGGAGGGGTGGGCATCTTGGCCGGGGAAGGGGACGAAGAGGTCGAAGAAGTCGAAGGGGATGGGGGTAAGGGGATCAAGAAGATCACGAGGGGGCCTTGGCCAGTTTGCCGGTGGGGTCCCCACGTGGGGTGTCGTGTCGTGTGCATGGCGGCATGTCCTGGATACATCCCCAGTCAGCTCAGCGGACTGGGAGAGGAGTTGGGGTGAGCGCTCCACCAAGTGCTTCGGCAAGGGCTGTTCTGATGGCGGGCGACGAGGCAATCACCATCACGGCGGAGCCGCTGCCAGCGCGATAAGCGATCAGAAAATAGACCGGCTGATTAGGCAGCGCAAAAAGCCCAGGCGGAAACGTCCGCCAGAACTCGCGGAAGGCCGGCGCCCCGGCATCCCCCCGTCCACTCGCCGTCACGGTCTGGTCCCTCGGTGCGCCCCACCGCTCGCGCTGCAGTTCGGCGACCACCGCATCGGCATCATCGCTCGGTGGCACGATGAGGAGCACGATCATCCCGAACTGAGGCTGCCCCGACTCTTCTCCGGTTAAGTAGATCGCAGTGGCGCTGTCCGCCCCGGTCTGGATGTCGCGCCGCGGCAACCCGGCGACCTCCTCCGGAAGCATCCCGAGAAGGTCGGCCAGGTCACCGGGCGATGGGCGATCGGGAAGGACGAGTCGCTCGATGCTAGCCGGAGGCATTGGCGTCGCGGCCCCCGGTGTTGCCGGTGGCGATGTCATTTCGGCAGAAACGGGCGAATGGCCTCAAGGTCGAAGGAACCGGCCGGGTGCGCTTTGGTCGGCATCATCTGCAGCACCTCACTGAATCCCTGGTTGTACAGTCCCCAGATGCGCCGCAATTCGACCACCGGGTCGGGATGGTCGTCGACGCGGATGTCGACCGCCGGGTAATCCTCCGTGTCCATGACCTTGAGTGCCGCCGATTGCCGGCCGCGTTTGTCGCCGCCCGCGGCCTGTCCCGCCTCCAGCGCCCGCACCAGACGCTCGCTGAACGCTTCGCCCGCTGTCGCCTCGAAACTGTCTGCCATCGCCGCGATCGTCTCTTCGCCAACCAGCATATTGCCGGCGACGGCGTAGCCGTCGCCGGTTTGATGACCGCACCAGAGCACGCAGTCGGAGCCGGTGTAGGCGGCGCTGTTGCCTTGGCGATCGACGACGGAGAACTGGCGCAGCGTGCGGCCGTCGTCCTCCGCCGCCAGTCGGTCCCGCACGGATGCGGCGTCCATCCCCTCCGCGAGGTAGTCGAGCCCTCGTATGCCCAGGTACGGATTGACGAATGACTGCGTCGAAATCGCGCCCACGCCCGCGCGGGGAAAGGGGCAGAGCTGCCCCACGCAGAGCAACGCGGTGCTCACCGCCACGCCAGCCATCCCCGTCTCCGGACAGCGCGCGGCGATTGAAAACGTCATGTTGAACCCTCCTCGTCCTGAAGAACTGAAAAGGAATCCAGGTGCTGGCTTCCTGCGATCGTTATGTGACGAGGCCGTTCCCCCCTCTCCTCAGCGCACTGGGAGAGGGGGGCAGGGGGGTGAGGGCGGCCGCCACGACCAACCGCCTTTACCTGGATTCCGTATCAACCGCTGTCATTACTCCGCGATCGAAATCGTCGTGAAGTCGATCACGTAGGCGGGGTTCGTGACATACCCCTGCACCGTCTGCTTGAAGGCCATCGGCTGCAAGTCGTTCACCACGAAGATCCAGGGCGCGTCCTCGGTGATCTTCGCCCACGCCTCCGCGTAGATCTCCTTGCGCGCTTCGCGGTCCGGAGTCGTCAGCGCGGCCGCCAGGAGCTCATCGACCTCGGGATTCTCGTAATACCCGATGTTCCAGCCCCCCTCCGCCGGGGTGAAGGCGCCCGAGAGGAGGAAGTTGGCCACGTACGGGTCGCTGGCCATGATCGACTGGTTGCCCATGGTCACGTCGGCGTTGAGCCCCTGCCCCCAGATGCCCAGGTACGAAACCCACTCGAACGACTGAATGGCCACCTCGATCCCGACGTCGCGCAGGTTCCCCTGGATGTACTCGTTCATCTGCACCGGGATCATCATGCCGGAGCCGGACTGCGGGATGATCATGTTCGTCTGGAAGCCGTCGGCCAGCCCTGCTTCGGCCAGGAGGGCCCTCGCCTTCTCCGGATCGTACGGATAGCCCTTCACATCCTTGTTGTAGGACCAGTTCGCCGCCGGCATCGGCTGCGTGGCGGGAACCGCCGACCCGGAAAGGATATCGTTGGCCAACCCTTCCTTGTTGACCGCGTAGTTGACCGCCTGCCGCACCCGGACATCGTCGAAGGGCGGCGCGGTGGTGTTGAGCTGGATGAACCAGTAGTGCAGGCTTGGTCCCTGCTCGTAGGTGAGATTCGGATCGTCCTTGATCGACTGGATCGCGTCCGGCGGCACGACCACGATCATGTCGACTTCGCCACTGAGCAGTGCGGCGACGCGGGCCGTCGGCTCCGGGATTGGCCGGAAAACGAGCGTTTGCAGGCCGGGCGGCGTGCCCCAGTAGTCGTCGTTCCGTTGCAAAACGACGCTGACGCCCTTCTCCCAGCTCTCGACCTTGAACGGCCCGGTGCCGTAACTCCCCTCGGCCCACTGCGGGATCGGGACCTCCTGGATCGCTTTCGGGCTCATGATCTTGCCGGCGTAGATGTTCGACAGTTCGACAAAGGCGGCGTTCGGCTCGGCGAGCGTAAAGCGCACGGTCATGTCGTCGACCGCCTCGACACTCGTCATGCCGGCCAGGAAGAAACCGGAGGTATTGGTATCGTCGTAGAACTCGAAATCCTTGTCGTAGAGCCGTCGGTAGGACATGACGACGGCATCGGCATTGAACTCGGCTCCGTCGTGGAACGTGACGTCCGGGCGCAGACTGAAGGTGTAGGTCAGTCCATCCTCGGAAACCCCGCCGTTCTCCAGCGACGGCACCTCAGTGGCCAGGTTCGGCATCAGCTCGACCGTGCCGGGCGTGTACTTGACCAGCCCCTCCAGCACGTTGATGTTGACCCGCGTGGTCGCCAGCGCGCCGGCGTGCCCCGGATCGAAACCCTCGATGTCGGTCTCGGTGCCGACGATGAGCGTGCCGCTCCCGGCTTCCTGGAGAAGGGCCGCGCTCTTCGCGATCGCGGCTGGCGCGGCGTCGGCCGCGGCCACCCGCGACGCCAGCGACGCGGCGACGGGCGCCGCGAGGCCCAGCGCCATTAGCCGCCGGGCCATGTCGCGCCGGCTCAACCGGTTGTCCATCAGAATACGGGCGAACTCTTCGTGACTCATGGACGCTCTCCTTTGCTCGCTTTGAATGTGCGGCCAATGGGTAGATGCCGGGGATCGTTTCGTGTCGAGGCCCCTGTCAGGCCCGAACGTGGCCTCCTTCCTTCCATCCCCGCCCGGGTGTCATCGTGAACTGCAACGCGGTGGTGTCATTCTGAACGGAGTGAAGAATCCCGTTGCCAGTCGCGAACGTTCGCGCGGATGAGCCGAGATCCTTCCTTCGTCAGGAAGACACGATTGCTTGGGCGTTGCCCTCACCATGGGACCGTCGTCCGGCGCCACATCAGGCCTTCAGCGTCGGATCCAGGGCATCGCGCAGCCCGTCGCCCAGCAGGTTGAATCCGACCGAAACGGCAAAGATGGCAATGCCTGGCAATGTGGTGACCCAGGGCGCGATCAGCATTGAGTTGCGGCCGTCGTTGGCCATCGAGCCCCAGTCTGGCGTCGGCGGCTGGACCCCCAGCCCCAGAAACGAGAGCGCCGAGGCGAAGATGATCATCTGTCCTGTCTGCAGCGTGGCGAAGACGACGATCGGCGGCAGAGCGTTGCGCAGGATATGCCTGGTGACGATCGACGCCGCGGTGGCCCCGCTGGCCTCGGCGGCGAGGACGAAGTCGCGCTGCTTGAGGGAGAGAACCGAGGCCCGCACCAGCCGCGCGAAGGCCGGTACGAAGACGATGGCCAGCGCCATCATGGCGTTCAGCAGGCGCGGGCCAAGCGCGGCCACGATGGCGATGGCCAATAGAATTGCCGGGAACGCGAAGAGGA
This sequence comes from Thermomicrobiales bacterium, assembly GCA_038246475.1. Taxonomy (GTDB): domain Bacteria; phylum Chloroflexota; class Chloroflexia; order Thermomicrobiales; family UBA6265; genus JACCXM01. Next base: position 8,345 of record JBBRVX010000015.1, read on the forward strand.
TGTCGGCGAAGCGCATCACCACGGCATCGACCCAGCCCCCCCGATAGCCCGCGACCAGTCCGGCCAGCAGCCCGATCGAGGCCGCGACGAGAACCGGCACGGTGGCCACCAGCAGCGCCGTGCGGCTGCCGTAGATCAGGCGGCTGAGAATATCGCGTCCGTTGCCATCGGTGCCCAGCAGATGACCCGCTGTGCCAATCGGCGAGAGCCGGATGCTCGACTCCTGAGCCAGTGGATCGTGCGGGGCGATCCAGGGCGCGGCCAGCGCCAGAACGAGCGTCAGCAGCACAATCGCCGCGCCGGCCAGGGCAAAGCTGTCCTGCCTGAGCCGCCGCCAGGCGAGACTCGTCTGCGTTTGGGTCTCCGCCATCGGTGCGAGCCCCACGGCTGCGCGCGAGCCGCCTGGCGTCGCGCGCTCTGGCTCGCGGTAATTGGAGGGGGCGCCTCCCGTCGCCTGGGGCAGTTCGAGTCCGCGGTCCATGGCCATGCGTCCCGTTGCCTCCGCTGCTCGCTCAGGAGTACTTGATGCGCGGATCGACGAAGGCGTAGAGCAGATCGGTGATCAGGTTGACCAGCACGAACGACACCGCCACGATCAGCACCCCGCCTTGCACCAGGGGATAGTCGCGGAACGAGATCGCGTTGTAAAGCGCCAGTCCCACCCCCGGCCAGGAGAAGACGGTCTCCGTCAGCACCGCTCCCCCCAGCAGAAAGCCGAACTGGAAGCTGACCACGGTCAGGATTGGCAGCAATGCGTTCTTGAGGGCATGCCCCGTAAGGACGCTCCGCTCGCCGAGCCCCTTGGCGCGAGCCGTGCGCACGTAATCCTGGCGAATCACCTCCAGCATCGACGAGCGCGTGATCCGCGCGGTAATAGCGGCCGACGCCGCGCCGAGCGTGACGGCTGGCAGGAAGAGGTGCTTCAGCAAGGTGAGCGCGTCGCGATCACCGACGACCGGCCACATGCCGCCGGTGGGGAACCAGCCCAACCGCAGCGAAAAGACGAGGATCGCCATAAGGCCCAGCCAAAAGGCGGGCATGCTGTTGCCGAAGAGCGCCAGCAGCATGCTGACCCGATCGAACAGCGAATATTGCCGCGTCGCCGAAACGATGCCGGCCGGAATCCCGATCAGCAGCGAGATGATCGTCGCGGCGGCGGTCAAAATGAGCGTGTTCTGAAAGCGCTCCAGCACGAAGGGGAGCACCTCGGTCCGCTGCTGCAGCGAGATGCCGAGGTCCCCATGCAGGACCTGACTCAGCCAGCGCACGTACTGGACGTAGATTGGCTCATTGAGCCCGAGCGCCTCGCGCAGATTGGCGACATCTTCGGGCCGGGCCGTCAATCCCAGCATCGCCTGGGCCACATCGCCGGGAATGAGCTGCATCAGGAAGAAGACGACGAGCGAGATGCCGAAGAGCACCGGCGCCAGGCCGGCGATTCTGCGCAGGACATACGTGGCCATGGTGCGATTCTCCTGCTATCGGCTATCGGCTATGAGCGATGAGCGATGAGCTTACGACTCCCGACTCACCGTCCCTCTCGACTCCTCGACCTCTCGACTCGCCGGCTCGCCGCCTTCCCATTACCCTATCACCCTATCACCCAACACCCGACACCCAGCGCCCAACACGCGCCTTGACGATCCGGAACCCCACTTGATACTGTTTGTGTAATCGTTTCCACACGGAGGTGCGGTGGCCACCATCCACGACGTCGCCCGCGAGGCCGGGGTTTCCCCGGCAACCGTTTCACGCGTTATCTCAGGCCGCGGCTACGTCAGCGCCGCCAGCCGGGAGCAGGTGCTCCGTGCCGCCGACGCCCTGCTGTACGTCCCGAACCGGATGGCGCGCGGACTGAAGACCCGCCGCTCGGGGCTGGTGGCGCTCCTGGTGCCGGAGATCGTGAACAGCTTCTACACCACGGTCAGCCGCGGCGTCGAAGACGTTGCCAATGCCCACGGGCTGCACGTCATCTTGGGGAACACCGACGAGAGCGTGGCCAAGGAGCGCGCCTATGTCGAGCTGATGGTGTCGACCCGGGTCGACGGCGTCATCATCGCTCCCGCCGGACGCACGGCTGATTCGCTGCAACTGCTGATCGATGCCGCCGTGCCCACCGTCCTGGTCGATCGCGCCATGGATGCCTTTCCCGCGGATGTCGTGCGCGCCGACAGCGTGGCCGGGGCCGAGACGCTTGCGAGTCACCTCGCCGCGCTCGGTCACCGCCGCATCGCGCTCGTCAACGGACATCTCGATACGTCGGTCGCCCGGGAGCGCGAGGCCGGATTTCGAGCCGGGCTGGCGAAGCATGGGCTTGACGTGGATGAGCGCCTGCTCTCCTCCGGCGCCTGGTTTGTCGCCGACGCCGAGTCGCGCGTCGGAGCCCTGCTCGATAAGAACGATCCCCCTTCCGCGATCGTCGCCGCGAACAACTTCATGGCCATCGGAACGCTACGGGCATTGCGTGCCAGGGGCCTGCGGGTACCCGACGATATTGCCCTGGTCTGCTTCGATGATCTGGAGGATGCAGCAGAGATCGATCCCTTTCTCACCGTCCTGGCGCAGCCGGCGTACACCATGGGCACGATGGCCATGCAACTGCTGCTGGAGCGGATCGAGCGGTCGTTTGCGGGCGAACCGCGGGAAGTGGTGCTGACATCGCGTTTGCTCGTGCGCCGCTCGTGCGGGGCCAATACGCCTCTCCCGACGCGGTCGGCCGGGTGTGTGGCCATCGCTGCCGATGAATCATCTCTTGCTCGTATCGGTCCGGTTGCTGAAACGGTAGCGGGTCGGTAGGGGAGGGGTGGAGGGGAGCTGACAAAGGCGTCTCGTGCTTCGCTTTCAGGTTCACGTTCAGGTTCAGGTTTCGATCAAACAGGATCTCTTCGCCCGTCACCATCAGGCGCGAGGGCGCCGCTTCAGGAGAACGCGGATGACTCCCAACACCACAACCTTGCGCGATCGTATGCTCGATCGCCGACGCCTCCTCAAGGCGTCGGCCGCCGCCACGGGGCTGGCCGCGGCCGGGCTGCCGCGGCGATCGCGGGCCCTGGAACCGACGACCATCCGGGTCGCCGTCTACCAGGAGCCGGCACGGGTGGAAGTGCAGAAGAACTTCATCGCCGCCTTCGAAGAGGCGAACCCGGATATCAAGGTTGCCCTGGAGTCGGCCGATTTCAGCACCTACTACACGCGGCTCAATACGAACCTGGCGGCTGGCCGCGCCCCGGATGTCTTCATGATGAGTGGCGCCTACTTCTATGCCGGCGCCATGCGCAACGCCTTCAAAGATCTTGGACCGTTCCTCGAGCAGTCGGGCATCGACCTCAGCCTCTACTTCACCGAGGACGCCAACTCCATCTACCAGGGCAAGACGCTGGCCGTGCCCGAAGAGCTCGACATCATGGCCCTCGCCTACAACAAGGATCTCTTCGACGAAGCGGGCGTGGACTATCCGACGGGAGACTGGAACTGGGACAATCTGCTCGACGCGGCAACGAAGCTGACGCGAACGACGGCAGAGGGCAACCAGACCTACGGCATCTACGCGGTCAACAACATTCAGGAGATGTGGGGCGACCTCGTCAAGGAGAATGGCGGCTCCTTCCTGACCCCGGACATGAAGCAGGCCGCCATCAACACGCCCGAGTCGCAGGAGGCCATTCAGTTCGCCGTCGACCTCATCCACAAGTACAAGGTCTCTCCCTCAGCCCAGGGTGTCTCGTCCCTGCCCGGCTACATCGAGTCCGGCGGCAGCCCCTTCATGACCGGCCTGGTGGCCATGAAGTTCCAGGGCAACTACGAGCTTGGCGTGCTGCTCGAGAGCGACGCCTTCGCCTGGGACGTCGTCACCATGCCAGAGCGGAAGATCAAGGGCGGCCTGGCCTGGTCTCAGGCCTGGGTGATGTACGAAAAGACGCAGCAACCCGAAGCGGCCTGGAAATTCATCGAGTTCATGATGAGCGAAAAGGGGAACCAGGTCATCTCGGACACGCCGAACAAGGGCCAATGCCCACCGCTGAAGTCCGCGGCCTACGAAGGCGCATACGGCGCTCCGCCACCCGACAACATGAAGGCGTTCCTGGACGGTTACGAATATCGCCAGAGCTTCGAGTTTCACCCGGCGTGGCTGGAGTGGGGCGCCGCCTACGGCAAGGCCCTCGATCCCGTCTTTGCCGGCGACGTCTCCGTGGCGGACGGTACGAATGCCGCCGCCGAGGAGGTCAACGGCATTCTGGCCCGCTTCCAGGATTTCCAGCCGTAGTTTTCGAGCGGGGCGGGCGGACCCTGTAGTCCGCCTGCCCCCGGCTGGCCCGGGCGTGACGACGCTCGGCCCAGGTCTCTCAGAGGCGTACGCATGAGCACTGCCCAGCACTGGACATCAGATGCCGCCCGCCTCGCCCCCGCCGTAGGCGGGGCGGTCGAAACCGCCTTTGCCAGGCCCCGCCGCCTGGGCAGCAACCGCGTGCGTGAAGCCGCCTGGGCCTATCTCTTCCTGACGCCCTTTTTCCTGGGACTCCTCTTCTTCATCCTAGGGCCGGTGCTGGCCGCGCTGGCCATCAGCTTCTCGACCTGGGACCTCCTTTCTCCCCCGAGATTTGTCGGTCTCGCCAACTACCGCGAGATGTTCGCCGACCGGCTCTTCCTCATCGCGCTCAAGAACACGGTCTACTTCACCGTCGTCTCTGTGCCGCTGACGCTGCTGCTCGCGCTCGGGCTGGCGGCGATGATGAACCGCAAGTTGCGCGGCATTTCCGTCTTCCGGGCCATCTTCTTCTTTCCGGTCACGGCCTCGATCGTCGCGGTCAGTCTGCTTTGGGCCTGGATGTACACGCCCGATTTCGGCATCATCAATTACGCGCTGGCCCAGGTCGGCATCCCGAAAGTGAAGTGGCTGGTCGATCCGACCACGGCCATGCCCAGCATCATCCTGATGACCATCTGGCGCAGCCTGGGCTTCAACATCGTCGTCTTCCTGGCCGGGCTGCAAAGCATCCCCAAGGACCTCTACGAGGCCGCCGAGCTCGACGGAGCCGGCAGTTGGGACCGCTTCCGGCAGATCACCGTCCCCCTCCTGACCCCAACCATCTTCTTCGCCGGGATCATGGCCCTCATCTCCAGCTTTCAGGTCTTCGAGCAGACCTACATCATGACCCAGGGAGGGCCCGGCAACGCCACCCTGACGCTGGTTTACCTGATCTTCCAGAACGGCTTCACCTACCTGCGCATGGGCTACGCCTCGGCCCTCTCCTTCTTCCTCTTCGCCATGCTCTTCGTCATTACGGTCATCCAGGTCCGGCTCCAGACAAGGTGGGTGCACTATGCGTAATCCCGGCGCCGACATGAACAGCATCATCTCCCGCCGCCGTCTCGGTGACCGCCTGACCTACGCGGTGCTGGTTGCCGGTGGGTTGCTGATGATCTTCCCCTTTCTCTGGATGCTCACCACTTCCTTCAAGGATATGGGCGAGGTGCGCATGTGGCCGCCGACGCTTTTCCCACGACATCTGGATCTGACGAACTACCGCGACATCTGGCACGAATATCCGATGGCCCAGTTCCTCTGGAACGGCTTCGTGATCGCCAGCCTCAGCACGCTCGGCACCCTGATCTCCTGCTCGTTGGCCGGGTTTGCCCTGGCCCAGCTCAATTTCCCCGGGCGGGCGCTTCTCTTCCTCGTCGTGCTGTGCACCATCCTCCTGCCGTATCAGGTGCGCATGGTGCCGATCTTCATCGAGATGGCCACGCTCGGCTGGATCGATTCGTTCAAGCCACTCATCGTGCCGGCGTTCTTCGGCAGCGCCTACGGCATTTTTCTGATGCGCCAGTTCTTCCTCGGCATTCCGCGAGATCTGAAGGAAGCAGCGATCCTCGACGGCGCGAGTCCCTTCGCCGTCTTCTGGCAGATTTTCCTGCCCCTTTCCAAGCCCGCGCTCACCGCGCTCGGCATCGTCTCCTTCGTCACCTCCTGGAACGATCTGCTAGCCCCGATGATCTTCATCACCACCTTCGAGAAGATGCCGATCGCCCTGGCCCTCTCCTTCTTCAAGGGGCAAGGTGAGGCGCTCTGGCCCTGGCTCATGGCGGCCTCGGTAATCAGCATGCTGCCGCTGATGGTGGTCTACCTCGCGGCGCAACGCTGGTTCATCGAAGGGCTGACCTTTACCGGCCTCAAGCAGTAGCCGCGGATCGGGCGGCGCTTCGTCTGCACCATGGTGCTCGTCATGCCGACTAGCGTCGTTGCGGGCCATTTCCGGGTGGAGCATGAACAGAATGGATGACCATATCCGCACGCGTGCCAGGCAGCGCGTCCTGGCCGAAATCGATGCCACGGCGACCGAGTTGCTTGCGTTCCTTAGCGACTACGTGCGCCAAAAGTCGGTCAACCCTGGACGCGCGACCGTTGAAGAGCCGGGCGACACGCGGGCAGCACAGGAATGGCTGCGCGATCGAATCGAGGAGTTCGGCTGTTTCGACGACGTCGATCTCTGGGAAGAGAGTCCGGGGCAGCCGAATCTCGCGGCCGTCTGTCGTGGAGCAGGTGGCGTCGGCCGTTCCCTGATGTACAACGGCCACACCGATACGGTGCAGGTCAGCCCGGCGCAGCGGGACGCGTGGATAGGCGGCGATCCCTGGAGCGGGCATCTCGACGACGGGAAGCTCTACGGCCGGGGGGCGACGGACATGAAAGGGGGGAATGCCGCCTTTGCCTGGGCCGTCCGCTCGCTCGTGAATGCCGGCTATCGCCCGGCGAACGACGTCATCGTTACCTACAGCATTGGCGAAGAGACCGGCGAAGCGGAGATCGGCCCGTTGAGCGTGCTCCAGCGGGGCTATCGGGCGCCGTTGATCGTCAATGGCGAGCCGACGAACCTACGGGTGGCGCCCGCGACCATGGGCTGGTTCTTCTTCCGCATCACACTCGAAGGGCAGAGCTTGCACCCCGCAGCGCGCTACACGGCGATCTATCCACAGGCGGGCGGCGACCTCCCAGCCGGCGTCGACGCCATCGAGAAGGCGCGCAAGATCATGGATGCGTTCTCCCACCTGGAACGCGACTGGGCGCTTTACCAGCACCATCCGGTGATGCCCCCCGGCGGCATGAACCTCTGCCACGTCTCGATTCAGGGCGGGAGCTACCGTGCCGAGATGCCGCCTTCGTGCGAGATCGTCTACGCCGTCGTCTATAACCCGGCGCTGCGGGGTGATGAGGTCATCGAACAGATCAAGACGGTCATCTCCGGAGTCTCCCAGGCCGATTCCTGGCTGCGCGAGCATCCGCCTACGATCGACTATCCGGTCATCCATCGCGTGCTCGACCCGGTCAATCTCCCCCTCGACCACGAGGCGGTCTCCGCGTTGCAGACGGCCTTTCGCCTGGCCCTCGGCCGGGAGCCGGAGCTGGGCTGCCTTCCGGGGCCGTGCGATGCCAACATCATGACCGGCGAAGGGGAGACGACGATCATCTTTGGTCCGGGCGATCTGGCCTTTGGCGCCCACGGCACGAATGAATACGTCCCAGTAGAGCAAGTGATCGATGCCGCGAAGGTCTACGCGGCGCTGATTGTGGACTGGTGCGGCGTACAGCCCAACTCGTAGGCCCGCACCCTCATACGGAAGATGGGTACACAAGGGGCATTGCCTGGAAATCATGCCACAGCCCTCCTTTCTTTAGATAGGCGCGGAGTCTGCCCAGAAAGTCGATTCGATGACAACACGTTCGTAGATCACTTGCGGCGTTTGTGGCAATGCGCCTGGCGCAGCAGTTCGTTGACCTGCCCCGTCACCGTCTTGGCGCGGACGGCATCTCCCGCGGCGCAGGCTGATTTCCACCGCGCGAATGTGCTTGCACTTGACGCGCCGCATCGGGCGGTCCGGACAGGTGCACGTTGGGTGCGGTTCTCCAACGCGGACCCGGTACGTGCCCTTTCCGCTTGCCCCCCTACCTATCGGTAGGAGTCTTTGCGATCAGCAACCTTCGAGACGACGAACGTCCTGTTGGCTTTGTCCACTGTATAAATGACGCGAAAGTTCCCGACGCGGAGACGATATTCGTCCTCGCCCTCAATCTTGCGAATGTCCACCCGTTGCCCGGACGCAAGAAGGTCCAGTTCACGCATGATGCGCCCCTGGACCTTCTCGTTGAGGTGTTCAATTTGCTTTGCGGCAGCAGGCGCAAAGCTGTACTTCCAGCCGGTGACTACACCGCTACTGCCGGATCCTCCGCTCTGCGGCTCTCGTTGCCCCTGGGGTCGAGGCATGCCCGCCTTACTTCCTCGGCTGACAGCACCTGTCCGTCCCGATAAGCGCGCCGGCCTTCCTCAATGTGCCACTTATCGTCGTCCGTCACCGGCTCGTCATCAACGGGCGCGGCCGCAAGCATAGCAAGCACCGGGTCTTCGTCCGTCTCCAACGGGCGGCGCACGATGAGCGTAACGCGCCGCCTAAATCGACAAAGCAAATCGCTGCCGGCTTGCTGCACCTCCGTCAGCGCCGAAAAGCGCCGCCCGATCCGGGGAGCGTGCATGGTCATCCTCCTGTGGTCCCTCTCGTGCCACCGCGTCACGGGAGAGGCGGCCCAGCTTAGCACACCGCGCCACAGCCATTGTGGCCGCGGTGCACGCAGACGCAAGACGCGCGCCCTGGACAATCGTCCTGTGGGTCCGCTCAACAGGACCATCCGCCCTATAGGAACGTTTGACGGCCATTCTAGGTTGCGTTGCCGGCCATGTCATCCGTGATTCTTAAGCAGCCCTGCCCTTTTCTAGGCAGGTGGCGCTTTTTGGGCAAAGCCGTACACAAGGCACGTTTGCGGCGGCGCGCCCTCACCTCCCTGCCCCGTAACCCAGAGGGCGCCCGGCCCAGTGCGCTGGAGAGAGGGGGGACGAGCCGCGATGTCACTGATGCAGGACGTCATCAACCAGATTCCGTATCAAGCGTTCGCCGATGACGACCCCGGTCCATACAAATGGCAGCGCACCCAGTGCCCTGCGGCAATCGATTCGACCCCAGGCATGGTCTGGCGGCAGACGTCCATGACGTGCGGGCAGCGGTTGGCGAAGGGGCAGCCGGGCGGAGGGTCGATCAGCGAGGGGAGCTCGGCGCGGGCGCGGGGTTGCCGCCGGCGCGGCGTGCGTGGATCGGGCACGGCGGAGAGGAGCAACTGGGTGTAGGGGTGCGCCGGGTGGCCGATCAGCTCGTCGCCGGTCGCCCCTTCGACCATGCGGCCGGCATACATCACGATCGTTTCGTCGGCGATGTAGCGGGCGCTGGCGATGTCGTGCGTGATGTAGAGGTAGGCGATGCCGCGCTCCTCCTTCAATCGCTCCATCAGATTGAGGATTCCCATGCGAATGGAGACGTCGAGCATCGAAATCGGCTCGTCCGCGAGCATGACCGCCGGATCGACCGCCAGCGCCCGCGCGAAAGCCACCCGCTGGCGCTGACCTCCCGAAAGCTCGTGCGGGAACTTCTCCGCGTAAATGGCGGGCGGCGTGAGGCCGACCGTCGCGAGCAGCGCTTCGATCGCGCCCTGCTCATCCTTCCCGCCGCGGCTCTTGCCATGGATGGCGAGTGGCCGCGACAGGTGATAGCCGACGGTGTGCACCGGATTGAGCGAGGCGAACGGATCCTGAAAGATCATTTGCACGGCGCCTCGGTAGGCCAGCGAGGCCGCGCGCGGCTCGCTGCGCAACACGTTCTGCCCATTGAGGACGATCTCGCCCGCCGTGGGCTCGACCAGGCGGGCGATCAGGCGTGCCGTCGTGCTCTTGCCGCTCCCTGACTCCCCCACCAACGCCACAATCCGGCCTCGCTCCAGGGTGAAGGAGGCGTCCTCCAGGGCGTGGACGCTCGCCCGCCGGAAGATCCCGCCGACGGGAAAGCGCTTGCCTAACCCGCGCACTTCGAGGAGCGGGGGGCGAGCGGAGGGAGGCGGGGCAGGTGTCGCATGTGCTTGCATGTCAGCGACCTCGTAGCGCAAGGTGATGAACATCCGCCGCGGGCGCGCTCCCCGGCATGGCGTCGTAGAGATGGCAGGCCACGAAGTGCCCCGGCTTCGCTTCGCGCAGAAGCGGCACGACGCGGGTATGCATCGGCTGCACCAGCGCGCAGCGGTCGTGGAAGCGGCAGCCCGAAGGCGGATGGCGCATGTCGGGAGGCGAGCCGGGGATGCCGCTCATGCGCGTCTTCTCGCCGGTGAGGGCCGGAAAGGAGTTCATCAGCCCGACGGTGTACGGATGGAGCGGATCGTCGAAGACGCGCTGCGCGGGGGCCATCTCCACGATCTGCCCGGCATACATGATGGCGATGCGATCGGAGAACTCGACCAGCAACGACAGATCGTGGGTGATGAAGAGGATCGAGAAGCCGAATCGCTCCTTCAGCTCCTCGATTTGCAACAGGATCTCCTGCTGCACCACCACATCCAGGGCGGTCGTCGGCTCGTCCATGATCATCAACGGCGGATTGAGCGCCAGGGCGATGGCGATGACCGCCCGCTGCCGCATGCCGCCGGAAAGCTGGTGCGGGTAGGCATCCAGGCGGCGGGCCTCGATACCTACCACGTCGAGCAATTCCCTGGCCCGCTCGCGGGCGTCGCGGCGGGTGACCGCTTCGTGCGCCACGATCGTGTCCGCGATCTGGTCGCCGATGGTCATCACCGGGTTAAGCGCGTTCATCGCACTCTGAAAGACCATCGAGACCTCGCGCCAGCGGAAGTTGGCCAGCTCCGTGTCGCTCATCGCCAGCACGTCGCGATCCCGGAAATGCACCTCGCCGCCGGTGATCACCGCCGGCGGGTGCAGGATGCGGGTAATCGCGTGCGCCACGGTCGATTTGCCGCTCCCCGATTCCCCGGCCAAGCCCAGCACCTCACCCGGCCGGATCTGGAACGAGACGCCATCGACCGCGCGGACGACGCCTCCCGGCGTCTGATACTCGACCTGAAGCCCCTGCACGTCGAGCAGCGGGCTAGCTAGCATGGCGCACCACCGGCGTGGCCCGTGTGCTGGGCGCGGATTTCCGGCGCCGTTTCGAGGCGGCGGCGACCTCGCCTTGCGCGCGCAGGCGAGGGTTGGTGATCTCGTCGATGGCGTAGTTGACGAGCGCGAAGGCGAAGGCCACCAGCGCGATGCAGGCCCCCGCCGGCACGAAGGTCCACCAGGCCCCGGTGAGGAGGCCGGCATTGTTTGATGCCCAGTAGAGGTTCGTGCCCCAACTGATGATGCTGGGATTGCCGAGGCCGAGAAATTCCAGCGCGGTCAGGGCGCCGATGGCAAAGACCGTCGAGCCCAGAAAGCTGGCCACCACGATCGAGAGCATGTTCGGCAAGATTTCGGTCAGGATGATGCGCGGCCCACTTTCGCCGCCGACGCGGGCCGCGGCCACGAAGTCCTTCTCCCGCAGCGACAGCGTTTGCGAGCGCATGATGCGCGCCGGCCAGGCCCAGCCGGTGATCGTCAGTACGAGGATGAAGAAGGCGAAATTGCCGCTCCCCAGGAACGCCGCCAGCACGACGAGCAACGGCAGGCTGGGCACGATCAGAAAGACGTTCGTCACCAGCGAGAGGAGGTCGTCGACGCCGCCGCCGAAGTAGCCTGCGCTGAGCCCGACGACGATGCCGACAATGGTCGTCGCGATGCCGACGAGGAGACCGACTGCCAGGGTGGGGCGCGAGCCCCAGACCGTTTGCGTGAAGACGTCCTGCCCCTGCCCGGTGGTCCCCAGCAGGTGCGCTGCGGAAGGCGCCAGATGGGGCCGATCGACGAAATCGGTCGGGTCGCCCGGGGCGATGACCGGCGCGGCCAGCGCCACCAGCGCGAAGAGAGCCAGGATGATGACCCCGAGCGTGGCCTTGCGGTTCCGCGCCACGGCGCGCAGCCAGAGCGGCAGGGTGACGCCCCGCCGCGGTTGTGCCAGCGGCAGCACCTGACCCATATCGGTGACTTCGGCAGTCACGGGTCGTGCCTGGTCCTGCATGTCGATCTGCATCGCTATCGCCTCCTCATGGTTTCTCGATCACCCGCGCACGCGCGGGTCGAGTCGCACGTAGAGCAGATCGACGATGAGATTGGCAATGAGCACGGCAAAGGTGATCATCAGGAAGATGCCTTGCATCAGCGGATAGTCGAGATTACGCACCGCCGTCAGCAATTGGTAGCCGAGGCCGGGATAGGCGAAGACGGTTTCGGTGACCAGCGCGCCGCTGATGACGAAGCCGAGCGCCATGCCGACGGCGGTGACGTTCGGCAGGAGGGCGTTGCGCGCCGCGTAGGCGAACATGATGCGGTTCTGGGAGAGGCCTTTCGCCTCGGCCATGGTGATGTAGTCCTCGGCCAGGACAGAGATCATGGTGTTGCGCATGCCCAGCATCCAGCCGCCGATGGAGACCAGCAGGATCGTTCCCGCCGGCAAGACCAGATGCGTGCCGACGCTGCCAATGAAGTCCCAGCTCCAGCTCGGCATCAGGTTGTCGGCGTAGGCGTGGCGCAACGGGAAGAGCTTCCAGCGGAACCCGAGGAAGAAGAGCGCCAGGGACGCCAGCCAGAAATAGGGAAAGGAGCCGACGAAGAGGAGCAGCGGCGGCAGGACCGAATCGGCCAGCCCGCCCCGCCGCCAAGCGCCGAAGACGCCGAGCAGGCTGCCGATGACGAAGCCCAGGATTGTCGAGACCAGGCCGAGCAACAAGGTCCACTGCAGGCTCGTGCCGATCACCTGAATCACCGGGGCCGGAAACGAGCTGATCGACAGCCCGAAGTCGCCGCGCAGGGCGTGGGAGACGTACGTTCCATACTGCTGGATCAGTGGTGCATCGGAGAGGCCGAACGCTTTGCGCATGGCCTCGATCTGCTCCGGCTGCGCTTGCCCCCGAAAGCGCGCGAACATGGCCGCGGCGGGATCGCCCGGCATCATGCGCGGCAGGACGAAGTTGAGCGTCAACGACGCCCACGCCGCCAGGAGATAGAAGCCCAAACGCCGGATGAGGAAACGCATGGCCTACTCCCGTGCTCGACGTACCACGGAACGGCTCCCCTCTCCCAGCGCACTGGGAGAGGGGTTGGGGGTGAGAGCTGGCGCCGCCTACGCGGAAACCGGCTTGATCGTGACCAGTTGGATGAGCCGCTCCGGGTTTTCGTAGCCCGCCAGCAATGCGTAAGGGTTCTCCTCGCTGGGGAAATCGGTGAAGCGCATGGTGTTGAACTCGCCCCAATCCGGCCCTGGGAAGAGCGGAATCAGCGGCGCGTTCTCGGCGAAGACCATCTGCAATTGGTTCATGAGGTCGGTTTGCTCGGAGGCATCGGAAGTGGCCGCGAACTGATCGAGCAAAGCATCGGCCTCTTCGTTGCCGTAGCGATGAAAGTTGTCCGCCGCGATCTCGCCGATCGGCGTTACTGTGGCGCTCGCCATCACCGAGCGGTAGTAGCCGAAGGGCGTCGGGCCGCCCCGCCCCGACCAGATCGACAGGTCGAAATCGCCCTTTTGCAACTTCTCGAAAAAGGCGGAGAAGTCGTAGGTCTGGACCTGCGCGGTGATGCCCAGCTCGCCCAGATTCTTGGCCATGATCTGGCAGGTGGAGACCCAGTCGGACCAGCCGGAGACGACGTTGATGTCGTAGCTCATCGGGGTGCCGTCGGGCAGTGAACGGGTGTCGCCGTTCTTGACCAGGCCCGCGGCATCGAGCAGGGCGTTGGCCTTTTCGAGATCGAGCGTCACCCAATCACCGGCGGCCACCGCGTCGGCGCTGCGCCAGGTGTCGTAGGCGGCGCTGAGGCCGGTGCCATCGGATGGCGTGGTGTAATCGTACATGGCGACCTTGACGATCTGCGGACGGTCGATCGCCATGCTGAGCGCTTTGCGCACGTTCGGATCGTCGAACGGCGCGCGGGTGGTGTTGGCGTAGAGATGGACGGTCGTGCCGACGGAGGGGAACCAGTAGTTGAAATGCTCCGGGTCGACCGCGACGTAGGTGTTCTTGATGTCAGGCACGAAGTTCGAGGCGGTGTCGATTTCGCCGCTGACGAGCGCCAGGTTCGCGGAATCGTTATTGGGATAGAGCGGAGCCCGGAAGCCCTCGACGTATGGACGCCCTTCCTGCCAGTAACTCGGGTTCTTGAGGATCTCGTAGTACTGCGGTTGAAAGGCTCCAACCTCCGTGAAGGGCCCGGTGCCGACCGGATTCTCATTGGCGAAGGTCACCGGGTCGGCGACGTCCTTCCAGAGATGCTCCGGCACAATCATCTGCTCGCCGACGTCGTAGAGGCCAGGGGTGTAGACCTCGGAGAAGGTCACGACGACCGTCTTGGCATCCGGCGCCTCGACGGAGGCGATCAGGGGCAGCACCCCGCGCACGCTTTCGGTGCCGGCCAGCGCTTCATGCGCGATCATGTAGTCGAACGTGAATTTCACATCGTTGCTGGAGAAGGGTTGGCCGTCAGACCACATTACCCCCTCGCGCAGGGTGAAGGTGATCTGGGCGTTGTCGGGGCTGAACTCCCAGCTCTCGGCCAGCCAGGGCACGGTCTCGCCCGTGGCGGTGTTGTAGATGAGCATCGGTTCGTAGATGCCGGCCTGGGTCGGCCAGCGAGAGGAGTCCTGATCGAGCAGGGGATTGAAGTTCCGAATCCAGCTCGGTTGCTGCTGATGCGAGACGGTCACCAGCAGTTTGTCGCTCGCCTGCGCGGCGGCCGGCGCGGAGCGTGAGAACGCCGCGCCGGCGGTCGAGGCCGAGAGGCCCAGGGCTCCTGCGGTCTGCAAGAGGCGGCGCCGGCCCAGGCGCCAGTTCTGGAAAAGATGGGAGAGCTCTTCGTATTGGTCAATAGCCATCGCCGCGTCTCCTCCTCTGGACCCGCTTTCGTTGCCGGCGCCGTCGCCGGGTGATCTGCCACGCCTGATGCGCTCATGCCGCCCGCGGCCATCGTCAGGCGACGGAGAGCGCCGGTTCCGCCGCTACACCTCCTTCCTGGTCGCTCACCTCGCTCGGCTCGCAGCCGCACGAACGGCGTAGCGTCAGCCGAGTCGGCAGGAAGTGCTGCACGGGGATCCGCTCGGGGTCATCGATCGTGGCGAGCACGATGCGCACGGCCTCGCGCCCGAGGTCGGCCACGGGCTGAAAGACCGTCGATAGCGGGGGTTGCAAATTGGCTCCCGCCTCCATCCCATCGAATCCCATGACCGCCACATCTTCCGGCACGCGCAGGCCCGCTTCCTGGAGGGCAGTGATGGCGCCGATGGCCAGCGCGTCGCTGGCGGCGAAAATGGCGTCGGGGAGGCGAGCGGGGCTGGCGAGCATCTGCCTCATGGCGTCGTATCCGCCCCGTTGCCGGAAGTCGGCGAAGAGGACGCACGACGGATCCGGAGGGATGGCGGCCTCCTGCAAGGCGGTCACATACCCCGCGTGACGGTCGATCGCGGCGATCAGATGGGGCGGACCGCAGATCATGCCGATGCGGCGGTAACCATGGCCCAGCAGGTGGGCCACCGCCTCGCGGGCGGCAGAGCGGCTATCGATATCGACGAAGCTGACCGCGGCGCCGGGATGACGCCCCACGAGCACGAAGGGAATGCGGTCGGCCTCCAGCAGCGGCACGATGGGATCATCGACGGCGTGACAGGCGAGGATCAGGCCGTCGACATGGCGGCCGCGGATGACCCGCTGATACAACTGCTCGACCGCGCTGCCGTCGTCGGAAGTGTCCATGAGCATGGTCAGGGTGTAGCCGGCGGCGTTGCAGGCATCGGCCGTGCCCTGGATCAGGATGGGATAGAAGGGATCGGTGAAGAGGTTGCCCACGGCCTGCGAGATGAGCAGGCCGAGAACCCGCGTGCGGCGGGAGGCCAGGCTGCGGGCGGCCGCGTTGGGATGGTAGTTGTGGCGGCGGACGACGTCCTGCACCCGCGCCCGCGCGGCGTCGCTGACGCGGCGGTCGCCATTGATCACGCGGGAGACGGTGGAGCGGGAAACGCCGGCAAGCCGGGCGATCTCCTCGAGCGTCACGGCGCCCTCCGTTGGGAGTCGGATCGCTGCTGGCGCGGGGACGGGCCGCGCCGAGAGCGTGGGAGCGCTCCCACGACTCTTCCCGAGCGTATCACGTTTCATCGTGCTGTCAAGATTTGTGGGTGTGGCGAATTGCTATGCGGCCTCTGGTGGCGAATCGGCCTGGGCGACGCGGGCGGAACTCCCTACAGGTGCGGGCGGCGGCCAACGGCCGCGACGATCAGCGGGGAGGTGGCCGCGAAGGAGGGGTCGGCGAAGAGCGCGGTCAACCGATCGGCGTCGTTCGGATCGAGATAGCCACCGGCGACGAGGGGCTCGCTCAACTGCGCCACGGAGCCGCGCCAGACGTCTCCGCCCGCCGCGCCGCCCCACCACGTCGATGTCCACCCCTCCGACACCACGTCTTCCAGACCCAATGTCCGAAATCGCCGCTCCAGTCCGCGGGCGAACGTCAGGTCGAACTCGCGTTCGGCGAAGAGCCGCGTGCGTGCCTCGTGCCAGTGCATGAAGAGGCCGGCTTGCTCGCTGTTTAGCGCCGGATCGGGGGCCTCCGAGCCGAAGTCGATCGATTCAATCACGAGCCATCCTCCAGGGCGCAGCGCGGCGGCCATCCGCTGCAGGGCAAGCTCGCGACCTGGCAGATGCTCCAGCACCAGGCGGGCGTGGACGAGATGAAAGCTCGATTCCGGGAGAGGATCGACGGTAATGTCGTGCCGCCGCACCTCCAGGTTCGGCAGCGCGTCGTCGAGCGGCTCGATGTAGCGGGGATCGATGTCGGTGGCCACCACGCGGCCATCGGCGCCTACGCGCGCCGTGAGCCAGATGGCAATCGATCCCGCGCCGGCGCCGACCTCCAGGCAGTGCCAGCCGGGCCCGACGCCGGTGGCCTCCAGAGTGCGGAACGTCCCCGGATCGAGAACATCCTCCAGGCGGGACAGACGTTCTTCTGCCGCCGCCGATGCATTGTCAAGAAGATACGTGGCCATGGGTCAATGCACCTCTGGTACGAGATCAAGCAAGAGGGACGAAAGGACGTGCGGCGCGGTGATCATGGCATCGTGCTTGGTGGCGATCTCGTGATAGTCCCATCCCGGTTCCGAACGCGCCCGCTCCGCGAACGGGGCGAACGATGCGACGATTGGCCCCTCTGTGCAGTGGATGTAGGTCTTCTTCATCGTCCGTGGGGCGTTCAGGAGCAAGGGTTCCTCGAACGATTTCAACGGCTGATCGGTGAGCATCGCCTCCAGCCAGGCAATGTCCTCTTCCGCGGTGACCCCGAGGGCCGCGATGGGCGGCGGAGGCACCCTCCATCCCTCGCCGCGCTCCGTCGCTTGTTGGCGATAGAAGTCGGCGCGGTCCGGCGGCAGCAACCCCAACAGCGAATCGCCCGCGGCGGGAACGAAGGCGTCGAGGTAGACCAGGCTGGTAACCCGCTCAGGGCGAGCGGCCGCCGCCCCCGTAATCACCATGCCGGCGTAGCTGTGGCCGACAAGGACGACGCCCTCCAGCCCCTCCGCGTCGAGCAGCTCTACCACGTCGTCAATGTGCGTTTCCAGACCAGTGTCGATGGTCAGCAGGTCGGCGCGCTCCGCCAGCCCGCTCAGCGTCGGCGTCCAGACGGCGTGCCCGGCCGCGCGCAAGATGGGGGCCACCCGGCTCCAGCACCAGCCGCCGTGCCACCCGCCATGAACGAGGACGAATGGAGTGGGATGTGCCTTCATGGCGCCTGCCTCTGAAAGTGCCGCCTGGCTCGGAAGGATGTTGCCCGCGTTGGCAACGGCGGCCAATGCGGTTGCCGTGAGCGAGGTGATTGTGCGCCGGCGCGTCCAGGAGCGATCGTCCTGAAGAAGGATGGAAAATGATTTCGAGCGCATGATGGGGCCTTTCTGGTGGGATGTGAAATGGATGGTGGCCGGAGGCCCTGGGAAAGGCCCGCGCCGCGCACGCGCGGCGCGGGCATTTGCACCCTCGTCTCCAAAGGAATCTAGAACGACGTGCAGACCGGCCGATCGTCGTCCGCCCGCAGCACCGATTCCTGCAGGAACCGCTGCTCGTACGCGGTGCGAATGTCCTCGATCTCGGTGTTGCTCTCGTCGAGCGCTTCACGCGGGTAGAGCAGGATCACGATCTTGCTCCGCTCTTGCACGATCTCATCGTTCTCGCCCTGCCACTGCCCGTCGCCGCTCAGCACGGTCAGGCCATCGGGAAAGCGGGGGGTCACTTCCTCGTTCAGGAACGCGTGCCATTCGGCTTCGGAGACCGCGCTACCGTCCGGCTTGGCCGTGCCAAAGAAGAGCTCCGAACGGATCCACGGCTCGGCCTCGGCCTCCGGGGCGACGAAGGCGCAGCTTTGACCGCTTTCTGCATCCACTTGACCGAGCACCTCCGGCAGATTGGCGACGCTGGCTCCTCCGACGAACAGCGCCAGCGCTAGCCCAGCCGTGCGAGCGAAATCTCCAATGAACAATCCGGCGAGTGATTCCATGATGTGTCTCCTTTTCGTATTTCTTCCGTCAGGATTTGACGAAGGTGGTGAAGATGAGATCGAGTGCGTTCGAGACGCCGACGAACGGCGCCGTCTGGTTATCGCTGATGAATTCCGTCCCCGCGCAACTGTCTCCTCCCTGGCCCACCCACTCCAGAATGTCCGACCCCGGCCGGGTCAGGATCAGCGCGTATTGGGTGCCGGCGGCGACCACGGCCGGTTTGGAGAAGGCGAACGCGACGGTGGACTCCCCGTCGGGAATGGCCTGGTTGGCGAGCGACGTCGACGCCAGCACCTCGTTGGTGGGCGTGCCAAACGCGTCGACAGCCCCGATTTGGAGCACCAGGTCGCCCAACACCCCCGGATTCTCCCGGATGTGCAGCTCCGCGCGGGCGAGCGGGCCACTCCTGAGCGCGGTGAAGGTCTGCGCCAGGCGAAGGTTCCCATTCGTTGAGATCAGCCCACTGTCGGCCTCAAGCGCGGGGCAGACAGCATCAATTCTGGTCTTGGCTTTCGGTTTCCTCCTCTTCGTGTTCTTGCGATGTTTGCCGTGCTTCTTCGCTTCGGCGTCATCGTTGCCGGGTCCGAGCGATGAGGCAGTCAACAGGACGCTCAGCAGCGCCGCGAGCACGCCCCGTCGTGAGAAAGGAAGGTGATGCGTTTGCTCGGTCACGGCATTCATGACCGCACAAACGTGGTGAAGATGAGATCGAGATCGATGCTCGCGCCCTTGAACGGCACCGTCAGGTTGCCACTGTTGAAGCTCCGGCCCCCACAGCTGTCGCCGAAGTGGCCGCGCCAGAAGAGACGGTCCGACCCTGGCCTGGTCAGCACCAGCGCGTACTGCTTGCCGGCGACAACTGCCGCCGGTTGCGCGAACGTGAAGGGCACGAGGGTTTCCCCAACCGGCACGCTCCCGTTCGCCACGGTCGTCGCCGCCAATACCTCGTTCGTGGGCACGCCAAAGGTGTCGACCGCCCCGAGTTGGAGGACGTAATCCCCGAACGACCCCTCGGACTTGTCGATCTGAAGCGCTGTCTGAAGGAGCCGTCCGCTCCTGAACGCCGTGAACGTCTGGGCCAGGCGAACGTCGGCGAAGGCGATGCTCAGACCGACCCCGTCGCCGCTTGGTCCAGGGCACGACGCGTCGGCTCTGGTTTTGGCTTTCTTGTCGTTCCGATTCTTCTTGCGTTTGCCGTGCTTCTTGGCCTCGGCTTCGCCGCCGCCGGACATCGCGGTCCGCGCGGCAACGAGTCCTCCCGCGACGCCTCTGAGGATGCCGCGCCGTGTTGATGCACTGGATACCGAAGGGGGCAGCGCCGCAAGGCGCATAAGGTTCAAGGTCGGTCCTTCCTGTCTCTCGTTCTGGCCGTGCTCATGACCGCACGAAGGTAGTGAAGATCAGATCGAGGCCCGCGATCCCCTCGGCAAAGGGCGCCGTCTGATCGACGCTGACGAAGCCGCGCCCGGAACAGGTGTCGCCAGAGTGGCCCTTCCAGCCGAGGTTCGACGATCCCGGCCGGGTCAGGATCAGCGCGTAGGTCGTCCCGGCCACGACAGGCGGGGGGTTGGCGAAGGTGAAGGTGGTGAGGGTCTCTCCAGCCGGAACCCCAAGATTCGAGACCGACGTTTCTGCCAGCACATCGTTAGTGGGAACGCCCGAGCCATCGACCGGGCTCACCCGCAGGAGGTACTCGCCAGCGGATCCTTCCAACTTGAAGATGAAGACCTGTGCCTGCACGAGCGCGCCGCTCGCGCTCGCCGTGAATGTCTGCGCCAGGCGCGAAGCGCCATCGGAGCTGCCCAGGCCGCTTTCTGGCGGCCCGCCACAGGTGGCGTCGACGCGAACCTTCGCCTTCTTCTTGCGCTTCTTGTTCTTGCGCTTGCCGTGCTTCTTGGCCTCGATTTCTTCGACCAGGAGCGCGAATGGATGCGCCGCGAACAGACCACCGGCCAGGCCGGCGAGGAGGCCGCGTCGCGTCGGTAGGTGAGCAAGGGATCGCCGCGGTACGGCGACCTGTAAGACATCCATGGGTGGCTCCTCCGGGCGGTCAGGAACGGACAAAAGTCGAAAAAATGAGATCGATGTCCGTGTCGATAAACGATCCGCTCTGATCCGGGCCTGCAAAGGCTTGACCGGGGCAGCTATCGCCGTGCCCGAGCCACGCGAATTGGCCACCGCCGGGCCGGGTCAAGACGAGGGCGTACTCGGTCCCCGCCACGACCGGGAACGGGGCCGCAAAGGAGAAGGTGACGGTCGACTCCCCTGCGGGAACTACGCCATCCGCAAGCGAGGTTTCGGCCAGCACCTCGTTCGTTGGGGCGTTGACTTCGCCGGACTTGGCGACCGGGCTGAGCCGCAGGACGAAGTCACCGGCGGGTTCTCCCGGCAGCTTGTCGATCCGGATTTGCGCGCTCACCAGCGGTCCACTGGCGAGGGCCGTAAAGGTCTGCGCCAGGCGGTTGTTGCCGCTGAACGCGCCGAGATTGGTATCGCTCGCTCCGCCACAGGTGGCGTCGGTCCTGGTCTTGGGCTTCTTGTCTTTTCGCTTCCTGTTCCGGTTCCGCTTTTTGCGCTTGCGGTGGTTTTCCCCCTCGACATCATCCACCAGCAGCGCCAGCGGCCCCGCCGTGAAGAGCCCACCTGCCAGCGCCGCGAGGATCCCGCGCCGCGTGGCAGCATTCGGAACGAAACGGAGCGACGTCGACGCGCTCATGACTTCACGAACGTTGTGAAGATGAAATCGCCATTCCCCTCGATGAACGGGCCCGTTCCGCTCCCGCTCAAGAATGACGTTCCCTGGCAGCGATCGCCGAAAACCACGTCCCAGGTGAAGCGGTCGCCCTGGGGCACGGTGAGCACGAGGGCGTACTCCGTGTTGGCGACGACGGAGAATGGCGTCCGAAACGTGAAGGAAACGATCGATTGCCCAACCGGCACGACGCCGTTCGGCGCCGAGGTTTCGGCCAGCACCTCGTTTGTGGGTACTCCGGAACCGTCGAGGGGGCTCACGCGCAGGACATAGTCGCCATCCTCGCCCGCCAACTTCTCCAGCAGCAGCTCAGCCCGAACAAGCTGACCGCTCGCGGCAGCGATGAATGTCTGGGCCAGGCGGCTCCCATCAAGGCCGGAAATGAAGCCTTCGTCTGCTGCGTTGCACGTCGCGTCGGCTCTTTCGACAGTCCGATTCTTACGGTTCTTGCGTTTCCTGTTCCGCCTCTTCTTCTTGCGGTTGCCGTGCTTCCCGGCCTCGGCGTCGTCGAAGGCCAAGCCAAACGACGCGGCCGGCACCACGCCTCCCGATAGCGCCGCGATGAATTGTCTTCGCGAGGCCCCGCCCGAGAGGGAGCGCAGGAGCAAGGAAAGGTCTGTACTGTTCATCCGTGATGTCTCCATGGTTGGCAGAGCGTTGCCGCCTTCTCGATGCTCACGAGCGCACAAGGGCGGTGAAGGTGAGATCGTTCACGCCAAGGTTCGGATCGAAGGGCGTCGTCTGATCGCTACTGAAAAAGCTTTGGCCGTCACAGGTAGCATCCACCTCGCCGTGCCAGGTGAAGCGGTCGCCTCCCGGACGGGTCACGGTCAGCGCGTAGGTGATGCCGGCCCCGACCCTCGCGGGGGCGCCAAACACGAACGAGCTGCTCGTGTTTCCATCGGGCACGCCGGCGGTCGCCAGTGACGTTTCGGCCAGCACGTCGTTCGTGGGCGCCCCGGCGGCGTCGACCGGGCTGAGGCGCAGGAAGAAGGCGCCGGCCGTCCCCTCGTCCGCGCTGATCAAGAGATCCGCCCGCACGAGTTGTCCGCTCCGCGCGGGAGCAAAGGTCTGCGCGATACGCACGTTCCCGTCATCTCCCCGCAACCCGAACGTCCCCGTGCCTGGGCAGCTCGCGACGATCCTCGTCTTCTTCCGGTTCTGCCGCTTCTTGCGGCGCTTGCGCTGCTTCCTCGCCTCGGCATCGTTGCCGCCGTTCGCCAACGAGCGAACCGCCAACAGCCCGCCCGCCAGGGCGGCCATCAGGCCGCGCCGCGACGAGATCATGGAAAGGGTCGATGCCAGCGCGCCGAGCTGAGATGTGTGCATGAAGGGCTCCTGACACCGGCCCGATCGTCGTCCGCGCCCCGGGCCGCCGATAGACTGTTTTCCGGGATGGACCCGCCCCGGCAATGCCGGAACGGGTCCAGGTCGTGTGGCGTGTGGCCGCTATCCCGCGGCTTCGACGGCGTAATGCATGTTTGTGGCGGAAGCCTAATGTGCGTTGCGGCTCCTGCTCATGGCAGAAACCTGCCAATTACCCTCGTGTTGCTCGGCTCGCTCAAAAGACGCTGAACGGCGAGCACTTGAACGTGCCGCTGGAGCAGCCGGTGGCGATGCAGAGCTCGTCCCCGTTGCAACCACCCTCGCCGTTGCAGTTGGCCGCATCGCAAAGAATGAACGGCTCGTCGACGCAGACACCATCCTCGATGAAGCTGGAGTCCTCCGGGAAATGGTTTCGGCAGGAGCTGGCCCCCGGACAATCGTTTTGCACTTCACAACGCCGGATGCAGCGGCCGTTTTCCCGCGCTGGACAGTTGCAGGTTCCGCCCTGGCAAGCTTCGTTGTCGCCGCAGTCGTTGTCGTTCACGCATTCCGGTTGCGGCGGCGCTGGCACGCAGGCGCCGTTCTGGCAGATCTGGTTCGTGCCGCAGTCGGTGTTCCTGACGCATTCGGGGGCCGTGGGCGGCACGCAGGCGCCGTTGGTAAGCACCGTGCCGGCGGGACAGCTGCATACACCACCGGTACAGAGCGTCCCCTTGCAGCATTTCTTCTTTCCGCCGCACCCCTGACCGAGCTTGCGGCAACGCTTGCCTTTCCCCTTGCCGCTACCCTTCTTCCGCTTGGCGAGCGCGTCGAGGCGGGTAAGGCCCGCGGTGGTTGCGATGCCGATCAGGGCGCCGAGCGCGCCGCGACGTGACGTGGCGTCCACCGTTCTGGTCAGTTCGTCGAAATTCTTTCCGTCCATCGTGTCTCCTGTTACCTAGCCGGAGGGGAGCTTCCCCTACCGGTCAGCGGCGATCGTTCTGCTTCCGTGAGCGTGCCGTCGCGGCCGCCCCGGCAGTCTTTCGTTCGTGGGCCGCGGTTAGAACCCCGAAGCCCCTTGCTCATCCTATGGAGCTTCCAGCGCCCTGGCATTCCCCGAACGGGGTAGTCCCGAGGGGCATTGCGCTCGCCCGCGTCGCTGGTCACGGCCTCTTGCAGGGTTGGGCACGCTGTCACGATGCGGAGGGCGACGCCCACGTCACCCGCGTCCGAGGCAACGGCCGTACGCCTCCAAAATCCCGTGGCCAGCCACCTAGCGGCGCATGGCAAAGCCGGGTTGGCGGCCGCCCAGGGTGATCACTCGCCCGGCCGCGTGCCCCGATGAGCGCCGCAGGCGAGCGCGCAGCTCGATCAGCGCCATCGCGCGCCGCAGGGCAACGTGGGGAGCAAACGTGACGATCCGGGGCCGGGCGCGGTAGAGATCGCTCAGCGCGTGGCGCAGGGAGGTCTCGAGCTCGCCGGGATCGATCGGAACCTGGGCAGAGCGCTCGGCGTTCGCCACCGTGCGCGCCACCATGGCGGAAAGGGCTGGGGAGATGGGATGCATGATGGACCCTCCTCGATTTTGACGTACGGAAATCGGGCTCGTCACTCTGGGGAACGCTCACCTGGCGGCCGCCAGAGCAACGGCGTTGGCGTCAGACGCCCGGGTTGTCAATCGGCATCGATGCTCAGGTGTCCTGGGCCGCGACGGTGAAGACCGCGGTCATGCCGAGCATGAGATGGGGCGTGCCGGTCGCTTGCTCGGGCACGAAACAGACCGCGCCGTACGCGCCGGGCCGCAAGGCGAACTCGGCCCATGAAACCCGCTGGGGCGAGAGCACCCCGATGCCAGCGGCCAGGTCAGCGTTCCAACCCTTCCACAAGGGACCGAGCGCATCGATCGCGGCACGCGCCTCAGCCGCATCACCGCCGAACTCCGTGCCGAGCTCAGCGGCCATCGCCTGCTCGACCTCATCCGGCGTAGCGCCGGCCGGCACGGGAAAGATCGCGATTTCGTGCAGCATGGCGCCCGTATTTCGTGCTTCCCACACACGCGGGCCGCTGGGCACGATCGCGGGGAGGTTGAACCCCATCTCGAAAAGGTCAAGCTCGACATCGGCCTCGGGAGCGTCGAAGACGTTGCTGGCGTCAGCCGCGCCGACCACGTCGAACAGCGCGTATTCGGTCGCCGGACGGAACGGGTCGCCCGCGATGTAGCGGCCGGGCTTCAGCTCGACGAGCGCTCGCGCGGGGCGGTCGCTCGTCGCCCGGTCGCCATTGCCGAGAAACTCGGCGCGCCAGAACCACTCCGGGGTTTCCTCGGCGGCCGAGCCACCCGCGAGCGTGCTGGTGAGTTCCTCGGCGGAAACGTCGTCCGGCACCCGCAGGATAAAGGCGTGCCCGGACTCGGGCATGGTGTTCTCTTCGATCAACAACGTGGGACCCGCCGAGACCGAGGCCGGGGCCTCGATGCGCGACTCGGTCAAGCGAATGGTCAATTCGGGATACCCGGCCAGGCGGGGGTCAATGTCGCCCGGATCGGCCAGCGCGCTGCCGGCAGCGGGCCAGATCGCGCCGGCGGCGATCAGGGCCAGGAGGGCGACGAAGAGCATCGAACGGTACATAACGTGAGCGGTTCCTTTCGTGCGTCATCTCGTGTTGCTCGGGAATCGGAGATCCGGCGCCGCATGGCGTGACGTCCCAGCCGGGTGACGCAAGGTCCCGAAGTCCCGGTGCAAGACAGTACGGTGCGACAGCTCGCGGCGGAATGGCAGAAACCTCGCATTTCTCTTGGAGGGGATCGATCGGGGAAACGTTCGCGGTCTCTTCGCGAATCAAGCCGCGCGAGAATGGCAGATTTCTGCCATTCTTCTTCCGCCAGTCGCGTGGCATCATGGATTCTGGCGCGGGTGGATGTCAGCGCCCATGGTTGCCTGTCCGGTCGCCAATTCCGATCTGACCACGAGTTGGACGGGGCGCGGGACGTGGAAGCACAATACCCTCACATCGCTCACGGTCGCCCACGGCGCCTGGCGACGGGACGGCGGCCAATCGTTCTTGCCGGCTTCGTTCGTAGTGTGTTTGGATGTGCCCGCCACGGGCGGGGGAAGTTTCCGATGGTCCTGAGCATCCCGTCCGCTCGCGAAGAGCGGGCCATGGCCGAGATTGATCGCATGGCACGCGCCGGACTCGATGGGCTCGATTTGTTGCGGCGGGTTACAGATACGCTGCGGCCGATCGTGCCGTTCGATGCCTACTGCGCTACCACCACCGACCCTGGGAGCAACCTGATTACCGATGCCGTCGCCGAACGCGAAACACGCGGAAGTCCCGCGGACGGGGTTTTTGCCAACTATTTCGATCGGGTCTACTTCGAGCACGACTTGGGCGATACTCTCGCCATGCTGCGCGAGAGGCGGACCGTGGCGCGCCTTTCCGATTCACTCGGCGGCGACCGCCAGCGGAGCGGGCGTTACCGCCTGCACTTGCAGCCGCGACACCTGGGCCCGGAGGTCTACGTTACGTTCGTTGACCGTGGGCTGTGGGGCGAGCTGCACCTGACGCGGGAGGAGGGCTGTCCCGATTTCAGCCCCCGTGAGGTCGAGCTGGTGCGGCGAATCGTGCCGCAGGTCGGGACGGGTCTCAAGGCGGCGGCGCTGCGGGCTCGAGCTTCGGCAGTAACCGAGCACGATGCTTCGCATGTGCCGGGGGTGCTCATCCTCGACCGCGACGGCCGGGTCGTCTCCGCGACTGCCAATGTCGAGGAGTTCCTCGCCGATCTGGGCGTGCTCGACCCGTGCTGGAGATCGGGACGCAATCTGCCGGTGGCCGTGCAGGTCGTGCTTGGAGCCCTTGAGCAGTCGCTTGCGCCCGCGACGGAACAGGATCGCCGGCGCGTACCCCGGCTGCGCGCCCGGGCCCGCTCTGGGCGTTGGTTGACGCTTGATGCCTCCTTGACCGAGGCGACCGAGACCCGGCCCAGCGAGCGGGTTGTCGTGGTGGGGCCAGCGCAGTCGCAAGAGGTCGCCTGGCTCAGCGTGGCGGCGTATGAGCTGAGCCCGAGAGAAGAAGACGTCGTCCGCCAGGTGGTGCGTGGTCTGTCAACGAGGCAGATCGCCGGGGAGCTCTTCATCGCTGAACATACCGTGCAGCGGCACCTCTCGAACATCTTCGAAAAGGTCGGGGTGCGTTCGCGCCGCGATCTCGTCAAGCGGCTCTTCGTGGAACAGGTGCTCCCTTCCCTGAACTAGCACCCCGATCGCAACGACCCACCGTTTTGCACCCAGGGAGCATGACAGCGAACATGGCTTCATTGCGTGAACAACGAACCATCGCGGAAGTTTGCCGGCTGAGCAATGCCGGATTGCCAGCGCCGGAGCTCCTGCAACGGGTGGCGCGGGCGCTGCACCGGGTCGTGCCGTTCGAGCTCTACTCGGCCGCCACGATCGACCCGGCCAGTAGCCTGATTACCTACGCCTTCGCCGGCTCGGTGGCCGGCGGGGCGGAGACAACGCGCCCGGCCAATCACACATGGTTTGAACGGTTTTACTTCGAAGAGGCCTTCGACCAGACGATCGCACTCGTGCGGCGTGGGGAATCGGTCACCACGATTCTCGATGAGACGAATGGCCGCCTCGAAAGCAGCCTGTGCTATCGCGAGAGCATGAAACCGGCCGGAATCGAGCACAAGGCGCACGCGCTGTTCGTCGATCGCGAGCTGTGGGGCGACATGGAGCTCTACCGCGAACGCGGCAGTCCTGCGTTTTCACCCCGCGAGCTCGAATTCATGCGCCGTATCGCGCCAGAGGTGGGGAAGGGGCTGCGGGTTGCCACCTTGCGCGCCCGAGGCGCCGGCGATGGGGCACATGACAGCAGCCCCGGCGTGCTGGTCATCGATCACCTGGGTCGGATCACCGGCACCCCGACCGCCGAGCGGATGCTGGCGGAGCTTGGCGAGCTTCACCCGCGATGGCGCGAGAAAGGCGCCATGCCAGCTCCCGTACACGTGGTGCTCGGGGCGCTGCAACAGACGCTCGCTCCCTCATCGGACAACGAGCGGGGTCTGACGCCGCGCCTGCGGGTGCGCGGCCGGCTAGGGCGCTGGCTCTCGGTCCACGCCGCCATGTCGGAAGCGACCCCCCTGCGCTCGGCCGAGCGGATCGTGGTGATCGCCCCGGCGAAGCCGCAGGACGTCGCCTGGCTGGGAATGAGCGCCTACGATCTCAGCACGCGCGAAGAAGAGGTGGTCAAGCTGGTGGTGGGCGGGCTCTCCACCAGGAGCATTGCCGACAAGCTGTTCATCTCCGAGAACACGGTGCAGCGGCATCTTTCCAACATCTTCGACAAGGTCGGCGTGCGCGGGCGGCGGGCCCTGGTCAAGCAGCTCTTCTTCGAGCAGGTGCTCCCGGCCGCGGCTTAGCCGGACGTTCGCGACCGCCGCCGAAGCCAACATTTGCCCTACACCATGCCGCGAAAGGCCGTGCCCGCGCTACTCCCTTGCCCGGCCGCCGCGCGTCGTGATGAGGACGCGTTTCAACCAGGAGATGATGAACCCATGACGTTTCAGGTGGAAGATGTCGAGCTGCCAGTTAGTGTCTCGCGATCCCGATTCGTACTCGGCGTCCACATCGAGCCGTGCCCGCGCTGGGTCCGGGCCTCTTGTGGCGGCGAGGTGGTGGCGAACAGCAAGCAGGTTTTGCTAGCGTACGAGCCGAGGCGGTTGCCGGTCTACTGGTTTCCCGCGGCTGACGTGCGCACCGACCTCCTCTCGCCCACGCGTCAGGGAATGGCGCCCTCCGGCGCCGTGCGCTGGACGCTGCAGGCCGGCGATCGCACTGTGCCGAACGCGGCCTGGAGCTACCCCAGTCCCGGCCCGGATCGCGCCGCCCTGGCGGATCATATCGCCTTCTACTGGAACCGCATGGATGCCTGGTTCGAGGAGGATGACGAAGTCTTCTCGCACCCGCGCGATCCCTATCATCGCGTCGATGTGCTGCACAGCTCCCGGCACGTGCGCGTCGAGCTGGACGGCCAGCTTCTCGCCGAGAGCACCCGGCCCCGCCTCCTGTTCGAGACCAGTCTGCCCACCCGCTACTACCTCCCCAAACCCGATGTCCGCATGGAGCTGCTGACGCCGTCGGCCAAAACAACGCGCTGCCCCTACAAAGGGGTCGCAGCCTACTGGTCGCTCCGCGATGGAGACGAGCCAGTGTCTGACATCGTCTGGAGCTATTCAGCGCCGATTCCGGAATGCCCGAAGATCGAGAACCTGCTCTGCTTCTTCAATGAGCGGGTCGATATCCTCGTCGATGGGGAGTTGCAGCCGCGGCCGGTCATCGACTGGTCGTAGCTGGCAGCGCCATCGCCTCCTGACGATGCTATCGCTTCAAAAATGGCAGAAACCTGCTATCCCCAGGGGGCGTCCGCCTCGTTAGGCTCTGTGCTGGTCGTGAATTGCCTTACGCGTGGAGAGCTACACCAGCGTGGATGAGAACCGTTTCGATGCGCTTGCCCGCCGGGCCGCTGGCCGCTTTTCGCGCCGGGACGCGCTGGGCCTGGCATTGGGGAGCCTCCTTGGCCCGCTCGCGCTTGGCGAAAGCGAGGCCAGGAACCGCAAGGGGGGCCGCAAGAACAAGAAGCCTCCCTTCAATGCGTTCGGCTGCCTCGATGTGGGCAAGGCGTGCAATGGCAACAATGCCCTGTGCTGCTCCGGCATCTGCCAGGGGAAGAAGAGCAAGCGCGGCAGGAAGGACCGCTCGCAGTGCGTCGCGCATAACACCGGCGCCTGCCAGGCCAACCAGGACTCCTGTGCAAATGGGGAAATCCCTTGCGGAGAGGGAGGGATCTGCTTCCGTACCACCGGCCAGGCCAGCTTCTGTGGGATCGAAAATCTGGGTAACTGCGTCGTCTGCGCCCGGGACACCGACTGCGAGCCGGTTTTCGGGGCAGGGGCGGCCTGTGTCGTCTGCGACGAATGTGACGACACGCAGGGGACCGGCTGCGTCCCGCCCGCCGCTTGAGGCCGAAGGCCGCTTTCTGAAGCCCGCGCTGACGCAAGGACAGGGCTTCACATGTGCTGAACACGAACAACTTGGATTCTGAAACCACTCGGCGTTTCACCACGGAGGCCCGTTTCATCATGGCTTGCAATCGCGTAACACGCCTTGCCCGTTGTATTTCATGCATCCTCATCTTCGGCGTCCTCCTCGTGGCGACAGGACCGTCCGTGATCGTCGCCAAGTCAGGCGGGAAGCGGTCCAAGACAGTCACGCGCACGTTCAGCAATGGAGGGGCGATCTCCGTCGCCGCCGAGGGGGCCGCTTTCCCCTATCCGGCGGCCATCGAGGTCTCCGGGTTCAAACGGGCCCGCATCAAGGATGTCAACTTGCGCCTGCTAGGCTTCGGCCACTCGATTCCGGTTGACTACGACATCCTCCTTGTCGCGCCGGGCGGACGAAATGCCATCGTGCTGAGCGACGTCGGCAGCGCGGATCCAGCGTTCAATCTGGACCTGACCCTCGACGATCAGGCGGGCGCCGATCTGCCCGATAGCGGGGAGATCGAGAGCGGCACATTCCGGCCCACGAATCTCGATGGCTTCATCAGCGACGTCTTTCCCAGCCCGGCGCCAGCGGTTAGCGGAAACGTCGCCCTCGCAACGTTCAATGGGATGGACCCCAACGGCGCATGGGCACTCTTTGTCTTCGACGATGTCGGGCCGGATGGCGGCAGCATTGCCGGTGGCTGGGAGCTACAGATCACCGCGAAGGCCAAGAAGAAGGGCAAGCGAAAGCACTGATTGCCGGAGGGCGGGAGATTCCCAGCGCCCGGCGTGAGAGACGAGGGAGACATCACGTCATGGTTACGCAAACTCCGAAGCGGACACGAAGTTCGATGACGACTGATGAGGAGATTCGCGACATATTGATTCGGCACTGGGCGGATCCCGGCGGCCAGGCGCTCGTCGAGCAGATTTACCACGAGGATGTCGTGCTTGAGTTTCCCCAGGGGAACGAGCGCATCGTCGGCCTGGCGAACGTGCGGGCCATGCGAGGGACCTATCCGGCCAGTGTCACCATGACCGCGCGGCGCGTCCGGGGCAGCGGGGCGCTGTGGTTCGCCGAGATGGTGCTCACCTACGATGGCGGCGAACCCCAGCACGGCGTGACCATTCTGGACTTCCGCGATGGCCGGGTGGTGCGCGAGACGATCTTTGTGGGAGAACCATGGGCCGCTCCCGCTTGGCGCGCCCAGTGGGTCGAGCCGATGGAGTAGGTCCTCCGCACGGTTGGCGGGTGGAATCGGCGTGGGGAACTCGATTTCGAGAAGAGTAAAGGAGCGACGAACAATGCAAACAGAAATCATGCCGGCATGCGTCGTCGTCAAGAGCGCCGATCCTTTCCAGAGCAAGCAAGGGTTGCAGAACTTCGTCGGGATCTCGGCTGAGACGGCAGGATCGCGCGGCTTGTGCATGCACCTCGTGACGATCCCACCAGGAGGACGGGCGCGGGCGCACCTGCACGAGAATCACGAAACGGCCGTCTACGTGCTCAGCGGCGAAGTCGAGATGTGGTTCGGCGAGCAGCTCGAGGAACACCTCGTCTGCCGAGCCGGTGAATTTGCCTACATCCCGGCCAACATGCCGCACGTGCCGGCCAACCCGCATCCGACCGAGCCGTCCGTCGCCGTGCTGGCCCGTACCGACCCGCGCGAGCAGGAGAGCGTCGTCTTGCGGCCTGACCTGGAAGCGGCGTTGCCAACCCAGCGCTAAGTAGCCAGAGCGTTTCGCGGAGCAGGTGTCATTCTGCGTACCGCGGCACGCTGCATGGGTCATCCCGACGAAGGAGGGATCCCGGCCCAAAACCGCGGACGTCCGCGATGCGGGACGGGATCCCTCGCACGTCCGGAACGACACCGTCGTCGTGTCGCGGCACTCGGTACAGCGTCCGAGCACTCGTGTCATCCCGACGAAGGAGGGATCTCGACCGAGAGGCGCGAACGTCCGCGCGGCCATGACCTTCCCCGTAGACGACGACCATGCCAGCAATGCGTAGACGCTGTACTGAGCGTGCGAAGAATCTCGTATCTTCCCCGAACGTCCGCGTGTTTCAGCCAAGATCCGTCTGTACGTTGCTTCAGGATGACAACGATGACGAACACCGCGCTAGCCATTGAATCCTGAACCAGCCTTCGGCGCCCGCCGCTGGTGTTAGGTGCGGCGCCCGCGGCACGGGGAACGGCGCCGATGCTTCAGAACCCGCGACCGCCTCCGTAGTCCCGCACATCTGGGCAGACCTGGTCGATCTCCCCGAATCGTCGCCACTCCACCGGATGTGGTGCGCCTATGGCGCGACCGTCGTTCCCATGTGCTGATTGCCGCCGCCGGTATCGGGAAACTCCTGGCCGGCGATGGCATTCGGCCCGGAGAACGGAACGGATTCATGCCCCCCGCCATCGAGCCGCCAGCAGGTCATGTCGATGTGCGCCATCGACATGAAGCCGTCTCCGCCGGGGCCGGAGATTTTGCCGATCCGCTGGCCCCGCTCGACCCGATCCCCACTCTGCAGCCCGCGGTCGATGGTGACGTGGAAAACGGCGACGCAGTAGCCGTTGCCGGCGTCGACCAGCATGCCGCCGCTGCCGCGGTCGGTCCATTCGATCGTTCCCGAGACCGGGGCATAGACCGGTTGCCCAGCCGTATCGCCGTCGCTTCTGGCCCAGTCGAGCGAGTATTTGTACTGGGCAAAGCTGCTCCGATTGGTGTGGGTGCCGTTGTTGTACCCCTGCACCACCTCCCATTCGCCGCCAGAGATCGGCCAGGCGATCCCCGTGCTCTCGCGGTTCGACGGCGCCGGTGCGGGCTCCGCAACGACGACGGGAGGCGCCGTCGTCAGGTCAGCCGCGGCGACCGGCGCCGGGAGAACCCCGGCGTCCGTGGCCACCACCGGCGGCGGCGAGGTCGTTGTCGCCGCGTCCGAAACCAGCTCGGCCGCCAGCCAGCCGGACGTGCCGCCGCCAGTCACCGGGACGAATCCATTCTCCGCCGGACCCTCGATCGTCACCGGCGAGCCGGGGGGAAGCACCTGCATCACCGCCGCCTCCGCTCCCGGACCGCTACGCAGGTTCGCGTCAGTCGTCGTCACCGCCGATCCCGACAGCGCCGCTGAGGCCGCCGGATCGCTCGCTGGCTCGGCCGCAACCGGCGCGACGACCGGCGGCGGCTCGGTCCCCTCGGCGATCTCGGCCGGCTCCACGACCTCGGCGACTACCACGGGATCGGCAACCGGCGCGGCTGCCACCTCCGAGGCGACATAACGCGCCGGAACGTAGCCGCTCTGACCGCCGATGACGACGGGGAGCCATGATGAGCCGTCGGCGGCGGCAACTGGCCCCCCGGCCACCTCCAGCGTGCTGCCATCGGGAGCAGGGGCCACCACCGCGGCGTCGTAGCCGGGGCTTTCTCGAAGCAGCACCGTCTCTCCCGACGACGCGATGCCCGCCGTACCGCTAGCCGGCGCCACCTCCTGGGCGCGCACAATCCCTGGCGCTGAGCTGAAGCCCACCATGAAGGCCACGGCGAGGGCCAGCGCCGGACGGGAGATCGGGCGTGAGGTGACGAGACGCATTGGTGCTTCCCTCTGCCGGGCACGATCCGATTTGGGTCGGCCGCCCAGCCCCTGGTTGGAAATCGGCAGCCATCCCTGTCTCCGATTTCACTCCTGCCCGCAATCAGGCCGCGGGAGCCGGTTCTGCTGGGTTTACGCTCCTGCAACGCCTTGCCGATGCCTCCTGTTTCGCCGGGTGCATCCTGGAATACGCCATTCGGGACGAATGGCCAACCGTCACGATGGGAATGCGCCGGGTGCGTGGTCACGTCCCACGACTCCGCGCTGGAGGTTTGGGCGGGGTCGCCGCCGGATGGAGCCATGATCGCCTTGGTCTGTTGTGCGCAATCACCCTGCAACAAACCAGGCTACCGGCCGAGGCCGCCGACAAAGGACGCGATCTCGGAGGCAACGCCCTCCGGTTCCTCCCAATGGAGGTTGTGCCCTCGTTCCGGGAACGTCACGAGCCGCGAGCGTTTGATCCCGGCGAGCAGCGCGTCTTAGTCCCCGCGCGGGCAAAGGGGGTCCCGATCGCC
>JBBRVX010000016.1:0-41005 GCA_038246475.1 Thermomicrobiales bacterium
CCCAGTGGGGCCAGACGCTTGCCCAGGGTCAGGCCGACGCGGCCCTCTCCTGGGCTGGATTGCGCGCTCAATGGTCGGCCATCGGCTTGGACTTCGACTACATCCTCGGGAAGGATTGGTCGAAGTTCCCGGCCAACTCCTTCGTTATTCGCCGCTCCGATTTCGAGGATGCCGCGCTCGCCGATCTCTATGGCCGCTATTTTCGCGGCTGGGCCATGGGGTTGGAGTTCGGCTACCACAACCCGGTCGCCGCGACGCAGA
The DNA here is from genome assembly GCA_038246475.1 of Thermomicrobiales bacterium. Taxonomy (GTDB): domain Bacteria; phylum Chloroflexota; class Chloroflexia; order Thermomicrobiales; family UBA6265; genus JACCXM01. The sequence continues at coordinate 262 of JBBRVX010000016.1, forward strand.
TCACCTTCGAAGCGCTCCCAGCGTTGAACGAGGTGTTCGCGGATCAGAAAGTTGACGATAAAGTCACCCCCGGCAAGCCGATCGCCGTGGAGTCGATGTGGCAGCTTGCCGAAGTCTTCCGGGGCGACTGGGCGACGCGTGAAGGTTGGGGTTGGCATTCCGAGGAGGGCTGGGACCTCTTCCTGAAGACAGCCTTCGAGATTGATCAGCTCACCAAAGAGCTGACCGCCAGCGACGTGCTCTCCAACGACTGGGTGGCCGCCGCCAATGACTTTGACCACGACGCGGTCAAGAGCGCGGCTACCGACTACGAGCTGACCGAAGAGTTCGCCTCGCTCAAGCAGCCGGAAGGCGCGGGCGCTTGAGAGGGTGATGGGGTGATAGGATCATAGGGTCGTAGGGTGATGGGGAGAACGACGGGATGCCGCTCGTGGCCTCCTCGCCCTATCACCTATCACCTATCACCTATCACCTATCACCCTATCACCCTATCACCCTATCACCCTATCACGCACGGAAACACGCATGAGCGACTCGGCCAAAGGCGCGCGCACGTTTCACCACGTTGGCTTGCGGGCCATAAATCCGCTGCCGGACGAGAACTTCGTCGAGGCGACACGGGTGTGGGTCACTGATCCGAATCAGCATCCGCAGCGGATCGAATACCTGCGCTACGAGCCTGACAGCTACCTGGATGAACGCTTCAAGAACACGCCGCACGTCGCCTGGGTGGTTGAGGACATCGCGCCGTGGATCGCGGGCAAGGAGATCGCCATTGCTCCGTTCGATGTCGGCGATCCGCCCTTTGTCCATGTGGCGTTCGTCTGGGAAGAGGGCATGATCTCGGAGTACATGGCGTTCAAGCCGGGCGTGGCCTGGTTTGATGCGAACGATGCCGGAACGAGACGAGAGTCATAGGGTGATGGGGTCATGGGGTGATAGGGAGAACGAGCGAGCGATTATCGGCCTACCTATGACCCTATCTCCCCATCACCCCATCACCCTATGACCCAACGAAAGGAACTGCACGCAATGGTGGACCGTCTGGCCGCATCGACCAATTCGTATCACTCCTACTCTTTGGAAGAGGCGCTGGAGGGCATCTCGCGGGCAGGATTCACCTCGGTCGAGCTGACCAGCGTGCCTGGTTGGACCGAACACGTCCTGCGCGATGGGGATGATGCCGAGGTCGAGCGGGTGAAGGGTCTGCTGGAGACGTATGGGCTCACCGCGGTCAGCTTCTCCGGCCATTCTGATCTCGTCACCGACGAGGGGGTTGCGCAGTTCCGCAAGGCGCTGGGCTTGGCCCGGAAGCTCGGCATCAGCAAGGTCACGACCTCGACCGGCGGGCATGACGCCTCCTCGGCCGGCACCCTGGAGGAACAGCGCGCCGCCTTTCTGGAGCGGATCGGCCCGCTGGCGGACGAGGCCGCCTCCCAAGGTATCGACATTTGCCTGGAAACGCACGGCGGCTTGCTGGCCACCGGCGAAATGTCGAAGGCATTGGTGCAGGATATTGGCCGGCCGAATGTCGGCATCAACTACGATCCGGGCAATGTCATCTTCTACGGCGACACGCGGCCGGAGGAGGACCTTCCGAAATCGGCCGACACCGTCACCCATATGCATGTGAAAGATCAAATCGGCGGCGCCGGGGTCTGGAACGTCCCGCAGGTCGGCACCGGTGATGTCGATTTCCCCGCCCTGTTCGAGATCCTCGACGCGGCCGGTTTTGACGGCCCCTGCTCGATCGAGCTCGAGTTTCAAGGCGAGCCGTGGCCTCCGTTGGAGGAGGTCAACCGCGCCATGGCGGAGTCGTACAAGCACATCCGGCCGTTGGTTCCCGAGGAAGGTTAGCCCGGTCGTGGGCACATAAGCTCGCGGGTGCTTCCCAGGGAGTGTCATTCTGAGCCCACTGGCGAAGAATCTCGGCGGCGCCCGAACGGAATCACCGTTCCGCCGAGATGCTTCGCAAGCTCAGCATGACACCCGCGAGGGCGAAGTCCAGCGTCAAGACGTGAAGTGGAGTTCTGGCATGGTGCGCGTGGCAATTCTTGGCGCGGGATTCATGGGCGGGGTGCATGCCAGGGCGTATGGCACGTTGCCGAACGTCGAGATCGCGGCGATCTTCGCGCCGAGCCCGACGCGGGGCGAGCCGCTGGCAGAGGAGGTCGGCTCCCGCTGGACGGATGATCTGGACGCCGTGCTGGCCGATCCGAAGATCGAGGCCGTCGATATCTGCCTGCCAACGCCCCAGCATCGCGCCGCGGCGGAAGCGGCCATTGCCGCGGGCAAGCACATCCTGCTTGAAAAGCCGGTGGCGTTGACGCGGGAGGACGCCGAGGCGCTCGTGGCGCTGGCGAAGGAGACCGACCGTGTCTTCATGATCGCGCACGTGCTGCGCTTCTGGCCGGAGTACGAGGAGATCGCTCGCCTCGTGAAGTCGGGTGACCTGGGTAAGCCTCGTTCAGGATTCGCCTCGCGCCGCCAGCCGTTCCCGGCCTGGTCCGAGCTTTTCCGCCGTTCCGATCTGACCGGAGGTGCGGTGATCGACATGATGATTCACGACTTCGACGCGCTCAACTGGGTCTTTGGCACGCCGCGGGCCGTGACCGCCCGCGGCGAGAAGAATGCGCGCTCGGGGGGTTTCGATCAGGTGCAGGTGCTCATCGACTACGACGATGGAGCCTCGGCGTTGGTCGATGGCGGGATGATGATGCCGGAGTCGTACCCCTTCTCCTCCCGGCTCGAGGTGCTCGGCGAGAAGGGCGCGGTCGAGTACGCCTTTCGCGCCGGGGGGCGCAGCGTGGAGATGGGGGGCGGCATGAATCACCTCACCCTCTTCCCCATCGAGGGCGAGCCGCTGCTCCTCATTCCCATGCAAACGGATCCCTACGCCAACGAGTGCCGCTACTTCCTGGATGCCATCCAGAACGGGACGGCTCCCGAACGCGCCACCCCCGCCGATGGCCTCCTGGCGCTGATCGTCGCCCTGGCCGCGCGAGAATCCCTGGAGCGCGGCGGGGAACAGGTGATCATTGACGCATAGCCCCGCCGCCATTCAGGCCGGGGCGAACCGGGCGCTGATCTCATCCCAGCGTGGAGCCGGGCCTGGCAAGGGTTCGCCCGCCGTATTGCGTAGGGCCTCCAACAGCAGCGCCAGATAGCGGTGACGGAGCTGGTTGGTGCGCGCTTTGTTGCCGACCTCGACCGAAGCCAACTGCTCAAAGAGCATTGACAGGTCGCCGACCTCGATGCCGGTGCGCAGACAACCGGCGTTCCTGGTGCGTTCGATGAGTTGCATGGTCAGTTGCGCGGCACGATCGCCTTCTTGCCAGAGCTCAGGGGTCGGCGTGAACGTGCCAGCGAGGCGCAGCGTCAGGGAATTGGTGTCGGCATCGAGAGCACGACGCATGAAGCCAGCGAAGACATCCCAGGGATCGCCCCCATCGGCCAACGCCTCTTCAACGAGGGCGATATAGCGCCGCAAGCCATCCTGGCTGAGCTGGCGCAGGAGATCTTCCTTGCTCTGATACCGACGATAGAGCGCGCTGATCCCCACCCCGGCCCGCTCGGCGACCGCCGAGATCGGCGCGCCGGGATCGGCGGTGAAGACGGCGCGGGCAGCAGCCAGGATCACCTCGTCGTTGCGCGCCGCCTGCGCTTGTCGACCACTTAATCCAGAACTCGCCGTCCTCACCATTACGCACCCCTTTTTTGGAACGAATCATTCCGTTCTGTTATAATGGAACGGAGCGATACGTTCCTATTCGAGGAGCGCAGGCTAGCACGGAGGGGAGGAATGCGCAATTGGCACGCGGGACATCCGGAGACGTCTTCTCGAGATCCGGCCGCGGGAGACCGTGCCGAGGGTGGCCTGACCCGACGGGCGTTTCTGGGGGCTGGCGAGGCGGCCGTCGGCATTGCCGCGATTACCCCGCTGACTGGATTCGGGACATCCGCGGAACGCGAGGTGTATGCCATGCCAAACGAAAACGCCAGCCAACCAAATGCCGTGTCACCCGCTGTTCCCAGCGAGGAGCCCGATGCTGAGATTCGACCGTTCCGCATCGCCATCCCGCAGGCCGACCTCGACGATCTCCATCGTCGTCTCTTTCGCACGCGCTGGCCCAGCGAGCTGCCCAATGTTGGCTGGGAGCGAGGGATTCCGCTCGCCTACATGAAGGAACTGACGACGTATTGGCGCACCGCGTACGACTGGCGCGCGCACGAGGTCAGGCTCAACGCCTTTCCCCAGTTCATGACGACGATCGATGGCGCGAATGTCCACTTCTTGCATGTGCGCTCGCCGGAACCAGACGCGCTGCCCCTGATCTTCATCCACGGCTGGCCCGGCTCGATCGTGGAGTTCATGGAAGTTATCAGGCCCCTGGTCGATCCCGTGGCGCATGGAGGCGAAGCCGCCGACGCCTTCGATGTCGTGGTTCCCTCCATCCCTGGGTTCGGGTTCTCGGGTCCGACGCGCGAGACCGGCTGGAGCACGCGGCGCGTCGCCAGCGCCTGGGCCGAGTTGATGCGCCGGCTCGGCTACGAGCGGTATGGCGCGCAGGGCGGCGATACGGGCTCGTTCATTTCTCGCCACCTGGGGCTGGTGGACCCCGACCACGTCGTTGGCGTGCATCTGAATTTCCTGATGACCTTTCCCACCGGCGACCCAGCCGAGCTTGAGGGCCTCACCGAGCAGGAACAGGCGCGACTGGCCTTGGTGGATCGCTTCAATACCGAACTCTCTGGCTACCTCGCCATCCAGGCGACCCGGCCGCAGACGCTGACGTACGGGTTGACCGATTCGCCGGTGGGGCAACTCGCCTGGATCGTCGACATCTTCAAGGAATGGACCGATTCCACGGATGTCCCGGAAGAAGCGATCGACCGCGACCAGATGCTGACCAACGTGATGCTCTACTGGCTGACGGAAACGGCGCGGTCGTCCGCCGACATCTACAAGGAAGATGCCGCGGCCTGGGGCGAAACGGAGATTTTCGACCTGCCGCTGGGCCTGGCGCTTTTCCCCAAAGAGCTTGGGCAGCCGATCCGCGCATGGGCCGAGCGCGAGAACACGAACATCGTCCACTGGTCCGAGTTCGACCGCGGCGGCCACTTCCCTGCCATGGAGGAGCCTGACCTCTTTGTCTGCGATGTGCGCGCCTTATTCCGGCAGCTTCGCTAGACGACTGAAACATCCAATCGCCCCACGAACGAATACGCCTCAGACAGAAAGGACCATTGTTCATGAACCAATCCGCGATTACGCCATTTCGCATCGAGATTCCCCAAGCCGACCTCGTTGATCTTCAGGAGCGTTTGGCCGATAGCCGCTGGCCGAGCGAATTGCCGGGCGCCGGCTGGAGCCGGGGCGTCCCGGTCGAGTATTTGCAGGGGCTGGCCGGATATTGGGGCGATGGGTTCGACTGGCGCGCTCAGGAGGCCCGCATCAACGAGTTTCCGCAATTCACCACTGAGATCGACGGTCAGACGATCCACTTTGTCCATGTGCGATCAGCGGAGCCGAATGCCACGCCACTCATGCTGATTCATGGCTGGCCTGGCTCGTTCGTCGAGTTCATCGACCTGATCGGCCCGCTCACCGATCCGGCCGCGCACGGTGGCGATGCCGCGGATGCCTTCAACGTGGTGATCCCCTCGATCCCTGGCTTCGGCTTTTCCATGCCCTTGAGTGAGCCGGGATGGACCCACACGCGCATCGCCCAGGCGTTCACCGAGCTGATGGCCCGCCTCGGCTACGACCGCTACGGGGTCCAGGGTGGGGACGTCGGCGCGTTCCAGGCGCCGCTCATGGCGCGGCTCGATCCCGATCACGTCATCGGTGTGCATGTAAATGCGCTGGTTACCTTTCCTTCCGGCGACCCCGCCGAGCTGGAGGGGCTCACGGAATCGGAGCAGGAGCGGATGGCCCGCTTCCAGAACTTCGAGCAGGACATGAGCGGCTACATGTCCATTCAGGGCACGCGTCCCCAGACGCTCGCCTATGGGCTGGCCGACTCGGCCGTTGGGCAGTTGGGCTGGATCGTCGAAAAATTCAAGGAGTGGACCGACCCCACCGCCGCGCTCCCCGAGGACGCGGTCGACCGCGATCATCTGCTTACGAACATCAGCATCTACTGGTTCACCAACACGGCGGGATCGTCGGCGAATCTCTATTACGAGACGTATCACGACCCGAGCATATTCGCGCCAAAGGAGCGTGGAACCGTGCCAATGGGCGTCGCCGTTTCCACGACTCAGGACATCGCCATTCGCCGCCTGGCCGAGCGCGACCACAACGTCGTCCATTGGACAGAGTTCGCTGACAGCGGGCACTTCGCGGCGATGGAGGCGCCCGAGTTCCTTATCGATGACGTGCGGACGTTCTTCCGGCAGTTTCGATAACGGTGCTCCGCCCCGGCTCAAGCGCCTTACAGCCGAGAGATGTCGATTCGTCCGTGTCGCGAACGATTACCATGTGGCGGTGACCATTTGGCGCCAGAAGAATTCGGAACACGGCGAGAGGAGCCCATGATGCCTTCGGAAATTCCTGGTATGTCCCCGACGCCATCACGCGACACGACGTTTCCCGGGCGTCCTCGACAATCACGCCGGGCTCTTCTAGCCGGCGCCGGGGCTTTGGCGGGCGCGGTCCTTTGCAGTCGGGGCCTCGTTCTGGCGCAACAAGCGACGCCGGTGGCGACGCCCCTCCCCGCCGCCCGCGACTGGCGAGCCGAACGCTGGGTGGGCACATGGGCCGCCGCGCCGCATATCGCCAGCCCTGGCTTTGGCGAGGAGTTCCCTAGCCAGATCATCGAGCTCGACAATCAAACGATGCGCCAGTACGTGCGCGCGTCCGCTGGAGGAGAGCAGGTGCGCGTTCGCCTCTCCAACGTCTTCGGCAACGACGCGTTAGTCATCGGCGCGGCCCACATCGCCCTGCGTGGGGAGGACGGGCAGATCGATCCCGCTACCGATCGGACGCTGACGTTCTCGGGTCTGCCGGCAACCACGATTCCCGCGGGCGCGCTGGCCCTGAGCGATCCGGTCGCCCTGACGATCCCGCCGCTGAGCTCTCTCGCGGTCAGCCTCTATGTCCCGCGGCCAACCACGACCACGACGGTTCATGGCTTTTCCTTGCAAACGAACGACATCTCGACCGCTGGCGACTTCACCGCCGAGGTCGAGATGCCCGGCGCCAGCGCCGTCCAGGGCTGGGCCTTTCTGACCGGCATCGACGTGGCGGTCCCCGCGCCGGCCGGGGTCGTGGTCGCCCTGGGTGATTCGATCACCGATGGCTTCGGCTCCACGCCCGAAACAAACCAGCGCTGGCCGGACATCCTCGCGGAACGTCTGGCTGATGCACGCGAAGGTCAGCCGGTGGCCGTGCTCAATCAAGGCATCGGTGGGAACCGGCTGCTGCATGACGGAACGGGAGGTTTCTCCTTTGCCGGGCCAAGCGCTCTGGCGCGCTTCGACCGGGACGTGCTCGCCCAAACAGGGGTGACGCATTTGATCGTCTTCGAGGGGATCAACGATATTGGCCTTCCCGCCATGACTGGCGATACCGCGGAAGCGGTGAACGCTGGCGACATGATTGCGGCGCTGCGGCAGCTTGCCGAGCGCGCCCACGAGCAAGGGATTGTGGCGATCGGGGCCACCATCACCCCATGTGAAGGCGCGATGTACATCTCGGCTGAGGGAGAAGCCATACGCCAGGCGGTGAATGCCTGGATTCGCGATGGCGGCGCGTTCGACGCCGTGCTCGATTTTGATGCGGTCGTGCAGGATCCAGACAATCCGGCCAGCATTTTGCCGGCATTCGATTCCGGAGATCATCTGCACATCAACGACGCCGGTTACCGGGCGATGGCCGAAAGCATTGACCTGTCGCTCTTCGCCGGCATCGCCGAGGGGTAGCCGATGGAAGCCAGGGCACACCGGGGTCGCTGCCACGAGCGACCAGGTTCTCAGCCAGCAGGAGTTGAACCGGGCCACGCTGGCGCGGCAGCTGCTGTTGCAGCGTCAGCGATTCTCGGCCCTCGATGCATTGGAGCATCTCGTCGGGATGCAGAGTCAGGTTCCCAAGTCGCCCTATGTTGGGCTGTGGGCTCGTCTGCAGGACTTTCAGGCTGATGAGCTCGCCGGGCTCATGACGTCACGGCAAGCGGTGCGCGCGCCCCTGATGCGGGCGACGATCCATTTGACCAGCGCGCGCGATTGCTTGACGCTCTGGCCGCTGATGCAGCCCGTCCTGGAGCGTAATCTCTTCACCGGCAGCCCCTTCGGCCGCAATCTCAAGGGGATGGATATCGCGGCGCTGTTGGACGTGGGTCGCGAGCTGATCGAGGAAGAACCAGGCACCACCGCCGAGCTCAAACGATTGCTCACCGAACGCTGGCCCGACCGGGATGGCGCATCGATGGCGTATGCCGTCAATCATCTCCTCCCGGTCGTGCAGGTGACGCCGCGCGGCCTCTGGCTTGAAACCGGACAAACGAAGTGGACAACGACATGGGCTTGGCTCGGACAGGGGCTCGATCCCGCTCCCGCGATCGAGCGGCTGATCCTGCGCTATCTCGGTGCGTTCGGGCCAGCGAGCGTCGCCGATATGCAGAACTGGTCGGGCCTCACCCGCCTCCGCGAGGCGTTCGAGTCGCTCAGACCGCAACTCCTGACGTTCCGTGACCCTCAAGGCAAGGAGCTATTCGACCTGCCGGAGGCGCCCCGGCCCGAGGCTTCGGTGATGGCGCCGGTACGCTTTTTGCCGGTCTACGACAACCTCTTGCTCGGTCACGCCGACCGCTCACGCTTCTTCGCGAAGGACACCGCTATCCCGCCGTATCCTGGCAACGGCCGGGACGTGGGCTCCATCCTGGTCAATGGGTTCTTACGCGGCATCTGGAAGATCGACAACGAAAAGCGTGCTGCCATCCTGCGCATCGAGGCTTTCGAGGGGCTGCCCGCCGCTTACCTCCCCGACGTAACCGATGAGGGCCATCGACTCCTCACCTTTGCCGCGGCCGGCGCCAGGACCGGGGAGATCGCGTTCACCCCGTTCTGAAACCGGGTGGCCGCAGCCCGTCGCGAAAGATCGCCACCGTCCGCTCCAGGAGCGCCCGGTTCCAGCCGGTGTATTCGGCGGCCCGCGTCGCCCCGACGAGCAGGGCGATGACCTCGTCGACGCCGACATCCCTGCGCACCGCACCGGCGGCTTGGGCGCGGATCAGGAGGGCATCGAGGGCGGCCCGCACCTCGGCTAACGCCGGCGCGGCGGCTGCCAGGATTGCGATACCGTCGTCGTTCAGGGCCGCGGTGGCGGCGAACTTCGCCGCCGACTGATCGGCCGCGCGCGCGAAGAGCGGGAAGAACGCCTCGCCGGCATCCGCCTCGGCATCGTCGGCCAGAACCCGAGCCTCCCCGGCGAATGCCTCCAGGCGGCTGATGATCACCGCCTCGAGCAGGAGCTCCTTGGTCGGGAAATGGCGGAAGACCGTGCCGATCCCCACCCCGGCCTCGCGCGCTATTTCCTCCGTCGAGGCATTGACGCCCCGCGCGGCGAAGACCGCATCGGCGGCGGCTAGTACGCGCTCCCGGTTCCTCCTGGCGTCGGCGCGGGGGGCCTTTTTCGCGGCGACCAACCGCGGTGCTCGCTCGGCGTCACCCATGGTGGGCGATGAGGTCATGTCGCTTTCCCTGACACGCTTGACAAACGGAGTTTTCGCTCCGCATAATGCAAGCGGAGTGAATACTCCAATTATATAGCAGGCCAACTGGCCCCGCTGCCCGTGTACGAGAAGGAGTGACGATGTCAGTAAATCGCGCTGGGCCAATGCGGCTTTACCTCATCCAATTGGGAGCGGGCGCGATTCCCGTGGGCGACCAGCTTTTGGAGATGTCGCTCGGCTGCTACCTGGTGCAGACGGGGGAGGGGAAGAACATCCTGATCGACACCGGCATGCCTGATGACATCGACATGAACGACTTCCCGCCGCTGCCGATGGCGCCGAACGTCGTCGAACAGCTCCGCACTCTGGGCGTAGAACCCGACGATGTCGACATCGTCGTCAGCACCCATTTCGACGTCGATCATGCCGGTCATCACGACGCCTTTCCTAATGCCGAGCACGTCGTGCAGCGGGAGCAGTACGACCTGGCGCGCGCGGATCATCCCCGCTTTACCCCGGCGCGCAACCATTGGGACCACCCGGCGCTGCGCTACCGGCTGGTCGATGGCGATACGGAGCTGTTGCCCGGCTTGACGCTCATTGCCACGAGTGGTCATGCGCTGGGACATCAATCGGTCCTGATCACGATGCCGGAATCTGGGCCGGTGCTGCTGGCCATCGATGCCGTCTCGCAAGCGGCGTTCTTTACCCCGGACCGAACGGCAGGACCGTTCGACGACGACGAGGAGCAATTGCGCGCCAGCACGCGGAAGCTCCTCGATCTGGTCGAGCGTGAGAAGGTGGCGCTGACCGTCTTTGGTCATGATGGCCAGCAGTGGAAGGGGCTCAAGCGAGCGCCGGAGTGGTACGCGTAGGCGCGGGGCGACCGGAGGCGTTGTCCCATCGCCGAGAACGGACGCCGGCGCGTCACGCGGCCGTAATGCTGAAGAGCTGCCGAACCCGCGGCGGCAAACTGGGATCATCGGCGTGATCGCGCAGAAACGGCACGAATTCGTCGGCATTGACGAATTCGATGCCGACAGGCGTGTCCCGCTCGTCCATGTCCACGTACACCGTGTCCGTCAGTTCCACCGTCCTCGCAATCCGGCCGGGCTGCAACAGGATGTAGAGCGCATTGACGTCGCGGTCGAGTCGAATCTGCATGGCCGATTCCCCTATTTCCACATTACGGTAATGACATGGCTATGCCATCCTTCCGGCCCAATCCTATCGATAAAGACTACCCGAAGCGTCCGCCTGCCGATTGCCCGTTCCGCAATTGGATTGCCTTGCCGGCCGACGAACACCCGATCCGGACTCGCCAGTGCCCACAGCACATGGCGGGCTGAGATCGATCTCGACACCATGCGCTCTTCCGCGTGAGCGGAGAAGGTCACCTGAGGATGGGGCATCTAGGGCGTGTCTGCAAATTGGTTCGGGTGGGCCTGCGGACCCTCCACACGGCTCGTTTCAGTGCATCGCTGGCTCGTTCAAGCACCGGAATCGAGCGAAAATCCGACCGTAGGTGGGGCAGCGGGGTATTTGCAAACACGCCCTAGTAGAAGAATCGCTCCGCCTTTTCGTCCTCGACGTATTCCTGGTGCGCGGTGCGGACCGTCTCGACCCGGGAAACCTGCGCCACCGGCACATCCCACCAGGAGTCGAATCCCGGAACCTTGGCATGCTTCTGCACGGGAACGTGGATCACCACGGTCTGCGTCTCGCGTCTGGCCCGCTCCAAGGCATCGCGCAGCTCCGATTCCGATGTCGCGCGCATCGCAACCGCGCCCAGGCTGGCCGCGTTGGCGGCAAAGTCGATGGGGATGTACGCACCGTCGAGCTTTCCCGTCTCCGGATCACGGAAGCGCAGTTCGTTGCCGAACGATGGCGATCCCGTCGACATCTGCAGGTTCCTGATGACCTGGAAGCCGCCATTGTCGACGACGATGATCGTCAGCTTGCGCCCTTCTTCCAGCGAGGTGACGATCTCGGTGTGCAGCATGAGGTACGATCCGTCGCCGACCATCACATAGATTTCTCGTGAGGGATCGGCCATCTTCGCCCCCAGCCCGCCGGCTATCTCGTAGCCCATGGTGGAGAAGCCGTATTCGAGGTGGTACCCCTTGGGATCGACCGGGCGCCAGAGCTTGAGGAGGTCTCCGGGGAGGCCGCCGGCCGCGCAGACGACGACATCGCGCGGCCCACTGGCGGCGTTGACCATGCCGATGACGTTCGCCTGGGTCAGATGGGCGGGATCATCGACCGCCACGATGCCGTCGACGATGGTGTCCCATTCGGCCTTGAGCGTCTCCACCCGATCGCCATACCCGGCCGCGGTGCGTGACGCGCTTCCGGCGAGTCGTTCGCGCAGGGCTTCGAGCGCAGCACGGGCATCGCCAGTCAAGGGCAGTGCCCCGAACTTGTGGGCGTCCCGAGACGAGATATTGATGCCCAGGAAGCGGACCTCCGGATGCTGAAACTGGGTGTGGGACGCCGACGTGAAGTCGGCAAGGCGCGTGCCCACCGCGATGACCAGATCGGCCTCGCGCGCCAGCCGGTTGGCCGCCAGCGTGCCGTTCGGCCCGACCGGCCCCACGTTCCAGGCATGGTTCCAGGGCAAGGCGCCCTTGCCGGCCTGGGTTTCGGCAATGGGGATGCCGAGCGCGTCGGCAAAATCGGAGAGCGCCGCCGACGCCTCGGAGTAGATGACGCCGCCCCCGGCGACGATCAGCGGCTGCTCCGCCCGGCGAATCAGCTCGATCGCGCGCTCCAGCTCTTCTTCTGGCGGCACCGGCCGCGAGATGTGCCGCACGCGCTTTTCGAAGAAGTTCGCCGGGTAGTCGAACGCCTCCGCTTGCACGTCCTGCGGCAGACAGATCGTCACCGCCCCCGTCTCCGCCTGATCGGTGAGCACGCGCATCGCCTCGGGGAGGCTGGCCAGGATTTGCTCGGGCCGGTTGATGCGGTCCCAGAAGCGTGACACCGGGATGAAGGCGTCGTTGACGCTGACGTCCATGCTGAGCGGGTATTCGAGCTGCTGCAGGACGGGATCGGGCCGCCGCGAGGCGAAAATGTCGCCGGGCAGCAACAGCACCGGGAGGCGATTGACCGTCGCCATCGCCGCACCGGTGATCATGTTCGTGGCGCCAGGCCCAATGGATGAGGTGCAGACGAACGTTTGCAAACGGTTCTTCATCTTGGCGTAGGCGGCGGCGGCATGCACCATCGCCTGCTCGTTCTGCGGCCGGTGGAACGCCACCTCGTCCTGCAGCTCTTCCAACGCCTGTCCAATCCCCGCCACATTGCCGTGGCCAAAGATGCCCCAGACGCCGGCAAAGAATGGCTGCTCTTCGCCATCCCGTTCGACGTATTGCTGGGCGAGGAACTTCACGACCGCTTGCGCCATGGTCAGCCGCTCGGTCCGGATTCGCGTCGTCATGTGCTCCCCCTTTACGTGGGTGATAGGGTCATGGGGTCATAGGGTGATAGGTGGTACGAGGCTATCGGCCATCGGTGTATCCTCGTCCTTGCCGTCTTGCCGTCTTCGATCTCCCTATCACCCTATGACCCTATCACCCCATTACCCGCGTCTCCCTGCCGCGCCGTTCACGCGTTCGGCGATGTCCTGCCAGGAGGTGAGGCCGGCGTTGAGGTCGTCGCTCCAGGTGTCGCGCACCCAGGCCAGCGCCGGATCGTCGCTCGGCTGCATCGTGCGCACCGGCTCGTCCCCGGCGAGGACATTGAGGTAGTAGCCGGTGTAGCCCTGCGCCACGGCGAACGTGTGGTACCCCTCCGGCACGAGCAACAGATCGCCATCATGAATGACATAGGCGGCGTCGATCAGGCCATCCGCCGTGTGCAAGCGCTGCAGGCCAAAGCCGTCTGGCGGGCCGATGCGGTAGTAGTAAATCTCCTCCAGATCAGCCTCGCGCGGCACGTCATGCACATCGTGTTTGTGGGGTGGATAGGAGGACCAATTGCCACTTGGCGTGAAAACCTCGACCACCAGCAGCCGGTCGGCCGCGAAGGATGGGGCGATGATGTGATTGATCTGCCGCGCCGCGTTGCCGGCGCCGCGAATCTCGATCTTCACATCATCCGGGGTGACAAGCTTTGGCGGAAAGCGGCGCTCGGCGCGGGCGGCGGTGACGGCCAGTTCGAGGGGCGTTTCAGCGATGACCTCGAAGAGGGTGTCTCGCGGCAGGTAGAGGGCCCACGGTTGGCCGGTGAAGGGACTCTCCCGCTCGCCGATGGTCCAAATCTGGCCTTCGGCAGCCACCGAACAACGCCCACCGAGCGGCACCAGGGCGACCTCGTCGGGGCCGGTCGCTCGGGTCCAGGCTTCGCCGGAGGCGAGCTTGACTACGGTCAATCCGGTGTATTCCCACCTAGCCCGTTCGACATCGACCTCGATCAGCGTTCCCGATTCGCCGTGCAAATCGTTTGACTTCAAGAGCAAGCTTTGGGCATCAACGGTGATGGCCATCGGGATCGAAACCTCCTCGCGGCGATCTAACGTGGTTCCATCGTCCGGGCAAAGCGCGAGGGCGAGACGGGCATGTTCTCGCGGCGAGACGCCTCGGCCGCGTACGCCAGCGCCATGGCCGCGCGGGCATCGTTGCCATCGACAGGGGGCGGATTGCCGTCGACAATCGCATCGACGAAGATCTTCAACTCGTCGATATACGCCTGGTCGAAGCGCTCCAGAAACCAGTGAATGTGATCGCTGTGGATGCCCTTGCTGTCGAGGCGCAGCATCGGCGTATCGCGGGAGTAGCCGATCATCAACGCTCCCTCGCTGCCAAAGACTTCGGTGCGGACATCGTAGCCAAACCCGGATCTGCGGCTGTTGTCGATAAGGCCGAGCGCGTCGGACGTGAAGCGAAGGGAGATCACGCTGGTATCGATGTCGTCGAGCTCCCGAAACATCGGATCGGCGATGGCGCTCCCCATGGCGAAGAGCTCCGTCACCTCGGCGCCCATCATCCAGCGCACGCAGTCGAAGTTATGGATGGTCATGTCGCGGTAAAGGCCGCCTGAGGTCTTCAGATAACCTCGCGGCGCGGGGGCGGGATCGCGCATGGTGTCGCGAATGGCTTCCAGACGGCCAAGCGCGCCGGAATCGATCAGTTCCTTGGCTTTGGCATACGCCTTGTCGAAACGGCGCTGAAAGCCCATTTGCAGCCGTACGCCAGCGCGATCTACCGCATCCAGGGCACGATCGGTGGCTTCCAGATCGAGGGCGATTGGCTTCTCGCAGAAGATCTGCTTGCCGGCCTCGGCGGCGGCCACGATCAGCGGCGCATGGCTATCGGTCGACGAGGCGATGACGATGGCGTCGATACCGGGATCAGCGATCACGCTTTGCGAATCGTCAGTCCATCGTTCGGCCCGCGCCTTCAGGGCCAGCGCCTCGGCCGAGGGCGCATGGATGTCCACGATGACCGTGAGCGCGGCACGAGGGATGGCCGAGGCAAGCGTTGCCGCGTGTCGTTGTCCAATCCGGCCCGCGCCGATCAACGCGACTCGTACCCGTTCCGGCATTCCGCGTGCGCTCCTTCAGTCGTTCTTCGTCGCGCCGGGCCCGATCGCTACGGGCCGCTCGCGGGATCGAGCGGATTGGTGCCGAAATTGAGAACCTCTTCGCCATCGCCAATACCGTCGCCATCGCTATCAAACGCGCTCGGGCTGGTGCCATAGACGAAGAGTTCGTCGGCATCGCCGAGCCCATCGCCATCGCCATCGGTCGAGACTGGATTTGAACCGTACTGATTGACCTCCTCGCCATCGACGAGACCGTCGCCATCGGTGTCGTTGTTGACGGGATCGGTTCCAGTGACATAGACCTCTTGACCATCCAGGAGCCCGTCGCCGTCATAGTCGCGGTTAAGCGGATCCGAGCCATAGGCGAGCTCTTCGGCATCGCTCAGCCCGTCGCCATCGGCGTCCCCATCCGTGGGCACGCCTTGCGCTGCCGGAACGGGGGGGGGGGGTTCGACAACCACGGGGACCGGCGTCGGCTCGACCTGGGTCTGCGGCGCCTGTTGATCGACCGGCGGCAGGAGCACCGTGGGCACGGCCTGAGCTGAGGCGGGCGTCGGCGCTGTCTGGGCGGCCGCGGCGGGTTGTTCGGCGCCATCGACCGGCTCACCAAGGGATGCGACGACAAATGCGGCGGGCTGCGTGTCACCATTGCGCAACGTCAAACCGCCCGTGATGAGCCGGCCGCTGCCGGCTCCGATTGGCGCCGGCTCACCCCCTTCAACTGTTGCCTGGATGCGCCCAGAGGTGACCATCAGCAACGCTGGCCCGGTGTGCGCTGGGAGAGCAGATACGTCATTGGACAACAGAACGCCCCGCTGCAACTCGACCTCAAAGGTCCCTTTGGGGTAGTCGTTGATGGCATCGCTCGTGAAGAGCACCGTCCCGGTCACCGGGACGCCTGCCGCGGCAGCTTCCGGCGGCAGGAGCTCGACAATCCAGATGATGCTCGAATCCGAGCCGACGGAATAGCGCAGAAACGGATCGCCCGCGGGCATGAAGAACGCCTCACCCGCTTCGAGCCGGGTGCGGCGACTGGTGACCTCGTTACGGATAATGGCCGCGCCCGTTCGTTGCAAGGTAAACGATGTCGCGGCGGTTTCTGGCGCTCCGGTCGAACTCAAGCCGACTTCACGGACGCGCCAGACCACGGGGCCTTCGATGCCGACCAGGCCCTGGGCCACGGTCTGGACATGCGGCGCTCCCGCCGTGAATTCAGCGGGGCCTGGGGCAACCGCCTGCGTGGGATCCGTCGTAGCGGCTTGAGCGGGGGCCGTCGTGACGGGGGCCTGCGCAGGATCCGTCGTGACGGGGACCGGCGTGGGCTCGATAGCCGCCGGAGATGGGGGCTGGGTCGGAAGATCCTGCGCGGCAACGCGACCCGCCCCAGGCGACATGACCGCCATCGTCACCATGATCGCCAGCAGCGTGGCCGTTCCACGAGCCGCGCTTAACGGCAGTTTCCCCGCATCCCCTGCCCGTCGCATGATTGCCTGCTCCTGTGTCTGCCTGGCCCCGCCGGCCGACCCAATCGCGGGTACGTGGGTCGGCACGAAGTCCTCCCGGCGCCAGAAACGTTGCCCATCTCGCGCCGTTTGCTGCCGCCGGGCGCAGGGCCGCACGCGCTACGATTCGCGCTAGTGGGGGAGACTATACTTTCCTTTGGCCCGAGGCGTTGCCGAGCAGGCATAGCCGGGGT
This sequence comes from Thermomicrobiales bacterium, assembly GCA_038246475.1. Classification (GTDB taxonomy): domain Bacteria; phylum Chloroflexota; class Chloroflexia; order Thermomicrobiales; family UBA6265; genus JACCXM01. Next base: position 17,176 of record JBBRVX010000016.1, read on the forward strand.
CGTCTCTCGCGTTAGGATGAATCATTGACCGCTGCCACTCCCTCCATCAATGAAGCGTATGGATCACTCCCTCCCCTGGAATCCCGCCCGCCGCGGACCAGGCGAGTTGTCGTCGCGAAAGAACTGGGGTACTGCTGGGGCGTGCGGCGCGCCCTGGAGATCGTCGAAGCGGCGGCGGAATCAGCGGGGCCCATCGCCCCCATTGGCGATGTGATCCACAATCCGCAGGTCGTCGAGCGCCTTCGCGAGCGCGGCGTCGAAGGCGCCGCCTCAGTCGATGAAGCCGTACATCGCGGGTTTCGTCGCGTCGCCATAACGGCGCACGGGATGGGCCCCCATCTGGCGGGCGAGGCCGCGAGCGCGGGCCTCGAGTTGATCGACACCACCTGCCCGCTGGTCACCAAAGTGCAGCGTTTGGCGCAGAAACTGGTTCGCCAGGGCTATTTTCTGGTCGTCTATGGCGATGCCTATCACCCCGAAGTACGAAGCGTGATCGGTTGGGCCGGCACGTCGAAGTCTGTCGCGGCCAAAAAGATCGCCGATCTGCCCTGGAACGCGCCGCGAGGCGCCTCCGGTGAAGGCCTTGCGACCCCACCGCGCAAGGTGGCGGTCGTTTCTCAAACGACCAAGAACGTCGATGAGCTGATGGCCTTCGCGCAGACATTGCAGGCGATGGTCATGCCCGAGGGGGGAGAGTTCCGCCTCTGCAACACCATCTGCGAGCCGACGTCGGAACGCCAGAACGCGTTGAAGCGGTTAGTTGAACACGATCAGGTCGAACTGATCCTCGCCATCGGGGGCCGCAAGAGCTCCAACACCGCCCGGCTGGCCGAAGTCGGGCAGGCGCTGGGCGTGAGCTCCCATCATATCGAGCGCCCGGAGGACATCGACGACGCATGGTTGTCCGGGATCGATGTCGTCGGGGTGACGGCCGGGGCATCGACGCCTGACGATGTCATCGAAGCGGTGGTGGCCGATCTGGTCGGCCGCGGCTTTGCGGCGCCGGAGGGCGGCATCCGACCGGTCGATGCGGAATATGTGCCCGCGTATTGAAACGATGGGTGATGGGGTGATGGGGTGATAGGGTCGTAGGGTCATGGGTGGTACGATGGGAGATCCTCACTCGGCGTCCCGTCGTTCTACCTATCACCCCATGACCCTATCACCCCATGACCCCGTTCGTGAAATTGACACAATTGAAGCGCTGGGATATGCTCCGGCCACGTTTCCTCCAACACGGCTCCAGGGCGGGGCCAGACAGCGCGTGCTTTGCAGTGCGCCTGTCAATGCGCTCGATAGTTCCCACTATCGGCGAAGCGGGACGTACGCATGAAGATCGGCGATGCTGCCGATCGACGAAATATGGAGGTTCATCCATGGATCATCGCTTCGAGAAGCTCGTCGCACAGTTCCAGAGCGGCAAGATCGATCGCCGCAACTTCATGCTCCGGGCCGTTGCCCTGGGCGTGTCCGCGAGCGCCATCGGGGCTGGGCTCCGCTCCGGCGTGGTTTCGGCACAGGATGCGACGCCAGAATCGATGAGCGCGACGTCGATCGGCAACCCCGCCATCGAGCACATCACGACAACCGACAAGGGCACGATCAAGATCTACTCCTCCTGGCCACTTACCGGCGCCTACGAGCAGATTGGCGGCGATGCGGTGGAAGCCATCAAATTGGCGTTAAGTGACTTTGGCGGCGCCGCGGGCGGTTTCGCGGTCGAGTACGAGGCGCTTGACGACGGGATCGCCGCCAACAATGGCGGATGGGACGCCGGCGCGGAGTCGGCAAACGCCAATCGGGTCATCTCCGATCCGGACGCCATGGTCTACATGGCCACGTACAACTCGGGCGCGGCGAAGATTTCCATCCCCATCATGAATGAGGCCGGGATGGGCATGATTTCATACGCCAACACCTATCCAGGCTTGACCAAAGCGATCGAAGGCCTGACTGAGCCAGGCGAGCCCGATAGCTACTTTCCAAACGGCACACGCAACTACTGCCGGAACGTGGCCTCGGACGAAATCCAGGGCCGCGTGGCCGCGAACTGGGCGTATGAGTCCAAGGGCGTGCGCACAGCTTACGTGATTGACGATCAAAGCCTCTATGGACATGGCGTAGCCGTGGGCTTCAATCAGGCATTTGTGGCGCTCGGCGGCGAAGTTCTTAACGCCGAGGGGTACGACCCGAAAGCTCCTGACTATCAAGCGCTGATGACCAAGATCGCGGACATGGCGCCGGACCTGGTCTATTGCGGCGCCACGGTCGACAACAATGCCTCGAAGGTTTTGCTCGATATGCGCTCCCTGATGCCGGCTGACCAGGTGATCTTCCTGGGATCGGACGGACTCATCAACCAGCAGTTCATTGATGGAGCCGGGGACGCATCGGCAGGCGCCTTTGTCTCGTTTGCCGGGGTCCCGCCGGCGGAGCTTACCGGACCTGGCGCGGACTACGTGACCCGAATCTCGGAAATCCTGGGGCATTCGCCGGATTCCTATGCCACGTACGCCTATGAATCGACTGTCGTGGTGCTCCAGGCCATCGATCAGGCGCAGGAAAAGGACCGCGGCAAGATTCTCACGGCCCTGATGGGAACCAAGGATTTTGTGGGGCTCCTCGGCGACAGTTGGTCGTTCACGGAAACCGGTGACACCGACAAGGCCACGATGTCGATCAATGAGATCAAGCCCAACGCGGAAGGCAATCTCGACTTCTCGCAAATCGAGGTAGTGAGCGCTTAAGCGATCGGACAGGCAGGTGTAAAGCGGGTCCGGGGTTATCCCGGACCCGTCTGCGCTACGCGGGGAAGACCTGTCTTCTGGGCAACCTGCACGCGACGCTGAGGTCGGCATGGAATTCAACCTGACGCTCTTTACCCAGTACTTGATCCTCGGGATCACCAATGGTGCGCTGATCGCGCTGATCGCACTGGGCTACACGCTTGTCTATGGCATCGTGGAACTCATCAACTTCGCCCATGGCGAAGTCTTCATGATGGGCGCCTTCTTGTCGCTGACCGCGGTAGGGGCGTTTGGTCTTGTCTCTGGAGCGGGATGGGCGCAAATAGTGCTCGTCTCGCTGGTCGCCTTTGTCGCCTCCATGATCTTTAGCGGCGCGCTCAATTGGAGTATCGATCGGCTCGTTTATCGACGGTTGCGCAATTCGCCCCGGCTGGCGCCGCTCATTGCCGCCATCGGAATCAGCTTCATTCTGCAGGGCATCGGCATCTATTGGAAGGGCTCCAATACCGTGCTGCCGCCCGCCCTCATTCCCACGGACGTACGCTCCATCAACATCTTGACCGACTGGCTCGGTCTCGACACGCGCCTCCGCTTTCGCGCCCTCGATCTGGCCGTTATCCTGCTGACCGTGCCGCTCCTGCTCGGGTTGTCCTGGCTCGTCTACCGGACGCGTACCGGCAAGGCCATGCGCGCCGTCGCGCAGGACCGCGGCGCGGCAGCGCTGATGGGCATCGATGTGAACCGCACGATCGCCACGGCCTTTCTCGTCGGTGGCGTGCTCGCCGGCGCCGCCGGTTTCATCATCGCCTATTACACAAACACTGCCCGCTTCCAGATGGGATTTCGCTATGGGCTGTTCGCCTTCACGGCGGCCGTGCTCGGCGGCATCGGCAATCTGAATGGCGCCGTGCTCGGTGGCCTGATCATCGGGCTGGTCTGGCAGTTGAGCGACGGGTTTCTGGGGACCTATATTCCATGGTGGGGCGCGCAATGGACGCCACTCATGATCTTCAGCGTTCTCGTCCTGGTGATGATCTTCAAGCCAACCGGCCTGCTTGGCGAAGCCGTTCCCGAGAAGGTCTAGGGGATCTCCATGACCGATCTCGTCCGCGCTCAGACCGCCGATCGCACGCCAGTTCAAGCCGACGATGCCCCCCAGCATTCGCGCCGCGACATTGCGCTTTTCCTCGGCATTCTCGCGCTGCTCATTGTCTTCCCGTTTATCGATCAGGCCCTCGGGTGGCGGCTGATGGGAGCGCTGCTGCCCATCGGCATCTATTGCCTGCTGGCAATGGGGCTGAACATCGTCGTCGGCTACGCGGGATTGCTCGACCTCGGCTACGCCGCGTTTTTCGCCATTGGCGCGTACACCGTCGGCTTCTTGACCTCCCCCAGCTCGGTCTTTGTCCGCGGGGGATGGATCCCAGGGTGGTTGCAGGGGTTCTGGCCGGCGCTGGGCGTTGCCTTTGCCGTGGCGGCCATATTTGGCGTCCTGCTTGGGGCCCCGACGCTGCGCCTGCGGGGCGACTATCTCGCCATCGTCACCCTTGGCTTCGGCGAGATCGTGCCCAATTTCTTTCTCAATGCGGTTCCGCTCACGGGAGGCACCAGAGGCATTAATCCAATTGCCAAGCCACCAAGCATCGGGGGGATCAGCTTCGGTCAGACCGACCAGCGCAACTGGTATTGGCTTATCCTGGCAGTTGGACTCTTCTCGGTTTTCATTATCTTGCGTCTGTACAACTCACGACTCGGCCGCTCCTGGCAAGCGATCCGCGAAGACGAGCTTGCCGCGGCGAGCATGGGCATCAATCTGACCAGAACCAAGCTCTGGGCCTTCGCGCTTGGCGCCTCGTTTTCCGGGTTCGCTGGCTCGCTCTATTCATCGGCGTTCCAGTATGTGCATCCCAGCCAGTTCGAGTTCACCCTCTCGATCCTGATCCTCTCCGCCGTCATTCTCGGCGGCATTGGCAACGTGTTCGGCGCCGTCGCCGGCGCGCTGATCATCGGGTCGTTCGATCGCATCCTGGCGGAGCGCCTTACGGGTCCGCTCAACGCCTTTGGCGAGCAAATCGGCAACGATTTCCTCGCCAGTCACAATGTTGGCGAGGATCGCTATGTTGTCTTCGGTCTGGCCCTGGTGTTGATGATGGTCCTGCGCCCAGGCGGCCTCTTCCCCAACAAGCAACGCGCGGCCGAGCTGCAACCGGAGGATCTGACCATCACCGTCCAGGAGCAGCAGGATCTCTTCGACTTTCGCACGCACAACGACCCAACGCCCGACGAGCGGGGAGGGCAGGTCGTATGAGCGCCGCCGCTCCTGCTCTTCCCGCGCAGCAGACGGGCGCCGTCCTGGTGATCTCCAGGCTGACCAAGCGCTTCGGCGGCCTGGTGGCGGTCGACAACGTCGACATCGTCGTGCCCCGCGGCGCCATCGCGGGACTGATCGGTCCCAACGGCGCCGGCAAGACGACGGTCTTCAATATGGTGGCCGGCATCTACGAGCCGACCGAGGGGCATATTACCTTCGACAATGCAACGCTTTTTGCAGACGGATTGCATGGGGAGAAGGCGAGCTCGCTGCGCCCGGATCAGGTGACCGCGCGAGGGATTGCGCGTACGTTTCAGAATATCCGGCTCTTCGCGAACATGACCGCGCTCGAAAACGTGCTGATCGGCATGCACTGCCGATTGACATCCTCCCCACTGGGAGCCGTGCTGCGGTTGCCTTCAGTCAACCGGGAAGAACGGGAATCGCGGGCCAAGGCGCGCGAATTGCTCGATTACGTCGGTCTGCGTGGGCAGGGACCAGTCACGGCCAAGAACCTGGCCTACGGCGATCAACGGCGGTTGGAGATCGCCCGGGCGCTGGCGAGTCAGCCGCGCCTGCTGCTGCTCGATGAGCCGACGGCCGGCATGAATCCACAGGAAACCGCCCAGCTCACCCGCTTCATCGATCGTTTGCGCCAGGACCTCGATCTGACCATTCTCCTCATCGAGCACGATATGAAGGTGGTCATGGGCATCTCGGATCAGGTTTCCGTGCTCGATCACGGCATGAAAATCGCCGAAGGTACGCCAAAGCAGGTGCAACGCGACCCGAAGGTGATCGAAGCGTATCTTGGCACCGGCGCGTCCGATGCCACTGAACAGATCGAAGCCGCGATAGGCTCCGCGCCGGGCGCAATCCCAGTTGACCCTTTGCCACAGCCAAAGCGTCAGGCCGAGTAGCCCCATGGCCATGCTTGAAGTCGATGACATCAGCACGTTTTACGGCAACATCCAGGCGCTGAAAGGTGTCACGCTCCATGTCGAACAGGGTGAGATCGTCACCCTGATTGGCTCGAACGGAGCCGGTAAAACGACCACCTTGCAGTCCATTTCCGGACTTTTGCGGCCGAAACTGGGTACGATCACCCTCAGTGGCAAGGTCATCAGCGACAAGCCAGCCCATGTCGTGGCCGGCATGGGAGTGGCCCAATCGCCGGAAGGACGCCGCATCTTCAATCGGATGTCGGTGATGGAGAATCTCGAGCTCGGCGCCTTCGTGCATGGCAAACCGGATCCGGCCGATCTGCAGCGCGTCTTTTCCCTCTTTCCCCGCCTTGAAGAGCGCAAGCGCCAGATCGCGGGCACCATGTCGGGTGGCGAACAGCAGATGCTGGCCATCGGGAGGGCCCTCATGGCGCGCCCGACGGTGCTGCTCCTCGACGAGCCGTCGCTCGGCCTCTCGCCGATTCTGATCGACACGATCTTCCAGATCATCATCGACATCAATGCCCAAGGCACGACCGTGCTCCTGGTCGAGCAGAATGCGCTCAAGGCGCTGGCGGTGGCGAACCGTGGCTACGTGATCCAGACCGGCAAGATCGTGCTCACCGGCACCGGGCGGGAACTGCTCGGGAACGACATGGTGCGCAAGGCGTATCTTGGCGAAGATTGACCCAGGGCCCCGCTTTGTCCTGCTGACCGGGGCCGCTGGCCGCATCGGCAGCGCATTTCGCCAGGCGCATGGCGATACGTATCGCTTTCGCCTCGCCGATCTGATCTCCGAAGGGCTCGTCCATACGCCAGGCGATGGCCACGAGGTCGTGCGTTTCGATGTCGCTGATGCCGCGGCCTGTGCGAGCGCTTGCGCGGGAATCGATACGGTGGTCCACCTCGCGGGGGACCCTTCACCGGAAGCGGATTTCGAGGGGTCGCTGCTAGACAACAACATCCGTGGCGTGGTGAACGTGTTCCGGGCCGCCAGCGAGGCAGGGTGCCGCCGGGTTGTTTTTGCCAGCAGCGTCCATGCCGTCGCGGGATATCCGAGCGATGATCCTCTCCCCGACAACGCTCCACCCCGGTCAAAGAATCTCTATGGCGCCAGCAAAGCCTTTGGCGAAGCCGTTGCCGGCACGTATGCCGCGGCCGGTCTCTCCGGCATCGCCATCCGGATCGGCGCGTACGATGCGCCCTGGTTCCACGAACGTGGCGATGCCCGCGAAGCGACGGCCTATCTCAGCGCGCGCGACATGAACCAGCTCTTGATCCGCTGCGTGGAAACGCCAGACATCGACTACGCCGTCGTCGCCGGCATCTCGGACAATCGCCGCAAACGGTTCGACCTTGTCGAAACGCGCCGTTTACTGGGATACACGCCGGAGGACGATGGCTTTGCAGTCCTCGAGGGGGATAGGGGGTAGGGGGAGAAAACGACGAGGGTGATGGGAGACAGGATGAATTGATGCGTTCTTCTACCCCTCTACCCCCCTTCACCCCCTTCCCTCCTCGTCACACGGCACATTCACGTAACCGCTCTTGAACGGGAGGACTTTCCCCTCGTCCGGCTCGAAGCGGTGCCGCCAGATGCATCCGTTGTCGATGCCGAGCAGGTGCAGGGAGACGGAGGTGACGTCCGAGGTGGTGCGGACACGATGGATGTCCGTTTCCGGCAGGAGCTCGTAGAAGTCGCCTGGCTTTAGCGCCCGGCTCTCCAGAACCGTGAGCGATGCCTCGTCCTCGCGGGCGCCGTCGTCGTGGCGGGTGAAGACATCCTCGTCCTGTGTGCCGCGGTACAACCCGACCAGGCCCCAGGCCAGGTGATCGTGGACAGGAGTCTGGGCGCCAGGAGGCACCACCAGCGCCGAGAGGGCGAGTCCGCCATCGGCGGCGCGATAGAGGAGCCATGAGCCGATGCCCGAGCCCATGCCGCCCTCGGCGGCCGGCTCCTGATACCGCTCGGGAAGCCAGGACTTGTCCTCAAGCAGCGCGGCGAAATGGGGCCGAATGGCGGTAATGACGTCGGACGGATTGTCATATTGCTGCTGGATGCGGGTTACCGCATTGATAAACCCGCGCAGGGTCGGATTGTCGACGACGAATTCGTCCTGGTTGGTGTCAATGCTTGCGGTCATGAGAACCTCCCATCGCGGCGAAAGCGCTTACTCCTGGTCAAGGTGACAGCGTACACCTCCGCGCATCCTGAAGGTATGCTCCTGGCAGCGTTAGGCGTCCGCTATGCAATCATCCGGAGAGATCCATGACCGCTCAACCGCCATCCCGATTCGGCATTCCGCACCTTCACCCCGCCAGCGTCGTCAAGCGGGCGGGGTGGCAGGATAGCGAGGAGCTGCGCGTCAGCAACTGGCTGACGCCCTGGGACGGCGAGGCGCCGCTCGATGCCGCGCTGATCGGATTCCCCTATTCCGGAGCTTCGATCAATCCCTCGGCGGCGTACGGCGGCCCGGAATCGGTGCGACTGGCCTTTCGCTACAACACTACGTACTCACCTGATTGGGACACCGATATCCGCGCTCTGCGCGTACATGATCTCGGCGATGTCGGCGGGCATCTCACCGATGTCAGCATCGCCCATGGCAAGATCCAAGCGGCAGTCGCCGCCGCCTGTGCCATCGAGCCCCGCTTTGTGCCGGTGATGATCGGCGGCGATCACTCCGTCACGGCCCCGGCCGTGCGTGGCTTCTGCGCGGCGAACCCTGGCAAACGGGTCGGCGTCATCAACATCGACGCCCACCTCGACATGCGCAACTTCGAGCATGGTCCCCACAACGGAACCCCGTTTCGGGCCGTTCTCAGCGGTGACCTCCCCATCGCCGGCCGCAATGTCGTCGAGCTCGGCATCCATGGGTTCATGAATGCCGCGGCCTATATGCAGTGGGCCCGCAAACAGGGCGCGACGGTCATCAGCGGCCGCGAGGTCGAGCGCCGCGGCATGGAAGCATGCATTGCCGACGCGCTGCGCATCGCGGGAGATGGCGCCGACCTGATTTACCTCAGCGTCGATATCGACTGCCTGGCCTACCCCTGGACGATCGGCACCGCCGCGGCTTCGCCCGAGGGCCTCAGTGCCTGGCAACTGCTGGAAGCGGTCTGGGCCTGCGGCATCGATCCGAAGGTGGCGGCCATCGATCTGGTCGAAATCGACTCCAGCCGGGACGTCAAAGATCTCACCAGCCGCACCGGGGCCTCGACCATCCTCACCTTCCTGGCCGGGCTTTATCGTCGGCTGCACGGCGACAACGGCTATGCATAGCGCGAACGAAAAACCCCAAGCCTGGAGGATCAAGCGATGACGAGCGCTGAGGCAGGCGAACTGGCGGGAAGAGTCATCGTTGTCACCGGCGCGGGCAGCGGGGTCGGACGGGCGGTCGCGCTTGCCGTGGCCGGGGCCGGGGCCGTGCCTGTTCTGGTGGGGCGGACACCGGAGCCGCTGGAAGAAACGGCTCGCATGGTGAGCGACGCCGGGAGCCGCGCGCTGACCATTCCGGCAGACGTGACAGAAGAACAGGCGGTTGCCGCGCTCTTCGGCGAGGCGGCGACGATTCTGGGCGGCATCGACGCGGTCATCCTCTCGGCCGGGATCGGCCGGTACGGGCCAGTTGAGGACTATGCTCTGGCCGATTGGGAGGCGACGATCGCCACCAACCTCACGGGCCCTTTCCTCTGTGCCAAGGCGGCCATCCCGCATCTGCGGCGGCGTGGCGGCGGCCATATCATCGCGGTGTCGTCTGGCGCGGGGAAGCAGGGCTACGCTCAGCTTGGCGCCTACTCGGCGTCGAAGTTCGGCCTCATGGGCTTGATGCAGGGGCTCGCGGCCGAGGTCGGCGCGGAGGGGATCAAGGTCAGCGCGGTGGTGCCCGGCTCGATTCTGACGCCATTTGGCGGACGCGGCGTCGACGAAAAGCGGGAGGCGATGGCGCACGATCCGGAACGCAAGTACCTTGAGCCGGAAGACGTGGCCGAGGCGATCCTCTTTCTCCTGCGCCAGCCACGGCGCGCCTGGACTCAGGAACTGAATCTGTGGCCGTTCTGACCGAAACGATTGCCCTCGACTTGCCGCACGTTGACGCCTCCCTGGCCGACCATTGGTCGACGGTCAATGGCCTGCGCATGTTCTCCCGCGTCTCGGCAGGACCGGCGACGCCAGATGCCATGCCCATCGTCCATATTCACGGCTTCGCCATCTCAGGCCGCTACCTGGAGCCGACGGCGAGCCTGCTGGCCAACTATTACCCAACTTACGTTCCGGATCTGCCTGGCCATGGCCGCAGCGAGCGCCCTAAGCGCCAACTTGATATTCCGGGACTCGCCGAATCGCTGGCCGGGTATCTCGATGCCATGGCGTTGCCCCGGGTCGTGCTGCTCGGCAACTCCACCGGTTGCCTGGTCGCCGCCGAACTGGCCCATCGCTACCCGGAGCGGGTGGAACGCGGCATTCTGGTGTCGCCCGCTGGCGGGCCATACAACCAGCCGTTTCCGCGGGCAGTCATTCAACTTGCGCGGGACGGTTTGCGCGAACCGATTGGCCTGGCCGGAATTGCCATTCCGGACTACCTTCGCTTCGGCTTGGTCCGTTCGTTTCGTGCTTTCCATCGGATGACGCGCTATCCCACGGTGGAGCGCCTCTCGGCCCTTCCCGTCCCCTTTATGGCCATTATGGGCATGAAGGATCCGCTGATCTCTGTCGCGCAGATGAAGTCCATTTTCGATTCACCCGCCGACATCGATCTTGTCTACCGCTTCAATTCCGCCCACGCCATCAATTACAGCCATCCGGAAGCATTGGCGCGGGTCGCGCACGCCTACTTGCAAGGCGATCCATTGCGTGAACTCTTCGACCAGGGGGAGATCGTGGCCCAGGTGAGCGGCGTACGGCCCGATGACATCGCGTAGCTCCAGCTCGATCCGGCCACTGGCGTTTGAGGCGGCGGGCGAGGGTGCGCCGCTCATCCTGCTGCATGGCCTCTCTGCCTCACGGCGGTGGTGGACGAAAAACGTTCCGGCCCTATCCGGGGACTTCCGTATTTTCAGTGTCGATCTGCCGGGGTTTGGCGAGAGCCGGGCCGTACGCTGGACGCGGTTGCAGGATACGGCGGAGCGCGTGGTGGCCTGGATGGCGGACGAGGGATTGGAGCGGGTCAGCATCGCCGGCCACTCAATGGGCGGGGCGATCGCGGCCATGATTGCCGCCGCCCATCCGGAGCGCGTCGATCGCCTGGTCCTGGTGGACGCCTCGATTCGCCCGTATGGGGCGCCATTCGCCCCGCGGGCCACGGATATCGTACGGTCGATCGATCCAGGCAGGGGGATGACCGGCCTGGTGACGCGTGATTTCCTGCGCTCTCATCCGGCAAGCATGGCCTTGGCCACGGCCGATCTCGTGCGGGTCGATTGGGGGGTGCACCTGCGCCGCATCGCGGCGCCAACGTTGGTGATCTGGGGCGAGCGAGACATCATCACCCCGCTCTCCCTCGGCCACGCCATCACCGCCAGCATTCCCGATGCGCGGCTGGTGATGGTGCCGAACGCCGGGCACACGCCGATGTGGGAGCAGCCCGAGGTTTTCAATGCCGAACTACGGCGATTTCTCGCCTGACCGCGATTACGGCGTCATGAAGTGCCGCGACAATTCGAGCAGGAGTGCTGGCCGTCCCCTCGCCTCTCTCTAATCGGTTCAGGTTGTTGCCCGGATGTCTCCCGGCCGCAGCCAACATCCCAGCAGGATCAGAGAAGCCGCCATCCCAGCCGCGGCGATGGCAGCAAAATAAGCCACCGCTGGAGCGGGAGAGGTCGTCCAGCCCATCTCGTCCAGTGACCCCGACATCAGATCGAGCCAGTGCCCGAGGGCTGCCGCTGCCGCGATGCCGAGGGAGAGCGATGCGATCGCCGCGCCGGTCACCGCGCCAGCGACGCGAGGCCGCTGCCCGCGGCCGGCGAAGAGGCCGACGACGGCCACGATGCCCGCAATGGGTGCGATCCAATCCCAGCCGGCGGAGTGCGTCGCCCCACCGCCTGCAGACCCCATTTCACCGCCTCCCAAGGCCGTCCAGGAGGTGCGCGGGGTCATCGCCGCGAAAAGCAGCAGGACGCCGCAGGCGATGGCAACACGCCAGAGGACGAGATCTGCTTTCATCGCAGGCATGTTCCTTCGCGTCGATCGGACGGTGCTGTCCGTCAGAGAACGCGCCAGCTTGCTTCTCAGTTCCCCTCGTCGAAGGCCGCCCACTCCCGATTCTGCACGACCGGAAGCTGCAAGGCGCGCTCGCGGTCGAGGTCGAGGTTGCCGATGTGCAAGGAGATGGGAGCCTGCACCCATTTATAGATCGAGCCCAGGAAGAGGCGGGTGAACTTCTCGACCCAGGCGCGGAGCTGCTGGCAGGAATAGTCCGGGCACATGACCGCCAGGACCTCGGCGACCTCCTCGGGCAGGAGCTTTTCCGCTCCGAAGAGGTGGAAGCAGGCGTCGAGCACGGGGAAGGGCATCAGTTCCTGCTCGCCCTGCTGGTCCGGCGCCAGCTCCGGCCCTGCCGGCCGGGCCAGGACCAGGCGAATCCCCTCGTAGCCGGTCTTCTCCTGCAGGTATTCCAGCAGCGCCATGACGACGGTCTTGGGGACATTGGCCAGGACGCCGAGCGCCCCTTCCAGGTCGCCGCCGACGGTGGTGTAGCCGACGGCCTTCTCGCTCATGTTGCCAGTCTGCAGGAAGAGGCCGCCGGAAGAGTTCGACCAGTTCCACATTCGTTGCCCACGCACGCGCGCCTGGATGTTCTGCTTCGTCAGCTCGGTGACCGGCTCGTCCGGTCCCAGCATCGCCTCGGTCGCCGCCAGCTCGCGCTCGTACGCGTCGTCGATGGGCACGACTTCGAGGGGGACGCCCAACTCGCGGCAGATCGTTTCCGCCGCCCGTTGCGTTTCCGCCGACGAATAGCGCGAGGGCATGGTGAAGGCGTGCAGGAGCGCGCCGGGGGCATCGGGGCGCAGGCGGCTGGCGTAGCGGTGGGCGATCAGGAGCGTCAGGAGCGAGTCGCGGCCTCCAGAAAGGGCCACGCCGAGCTTGCGGAAGACGCGGTTCTTTTCGTAGTAGTCCCCGACGCCCATGGTCAGCGCATCGAGAATCTCGTCGAAGAACGCTTCTCGGGCTGAGGGTGGCGGTGTCGCCTCGGGCAGGAAGAAGGAGCCATGCGCCGGGACCGGGTAGGAGAGCTTCGCCCGCCCCGCGGCGGTGCTGAAGCGGCTCCGCGGAACATCGATCAGGGTGACAGGAGGGTGGTCTTCCAGAAACGTCTCGGCATCCAGACGCCAGGTCGTATTCTCGGCCCGCAGGCGGGCCGTGCGATCGAGATCGACGGTGACGGCGGCGAAGCCCTCCCGCCAGCGCGGCGCGTCGAGCATCCATTTCCCATTTTGATTGGCAAAGCCTCCACCGTCGAAAATCAGTCCATCGTTGGCGCCCACGAGGTTGGCGTAGGCATAGCAGCATTGATAATCGGCGGCGCGCGTGGCGATCAGCTCGCGCCTGGTCTGGACCACGCCGAGCCGAAAGGGCGAGGCGGAGACATTGCAGACCAATTCGGCGCCGGAGTAGGTGCGCCGCCGGATCGGCCCCTCGGGACTCCAGACATCCTCACAAACCTCGGGCGCGATCACGCCGAAATCGAAACGGACGATCAGATCGCCGAAGGGCACGCCGTGCGCGGTCGAGATGGCGCCGGGCACGCCCCGCGAGAGAGTTCGCCCTTCATAGAAGATGTTGTAGGTGGGAAGTTTCTCTTTCGGGATCAGCGCGTGAATCACCCCACTCGCCACCGTCGCCGCGCAGTCGTAGCGAAGCCCCTGATGCAGGATGGAGACACCGATGACAAAGACGGATTCCAGTTTCGCTGTTTCCTGGGCGAAGCGCTCGAGCTCGAACCATTGCCGATCGATGAACCCCTGCCATTGAATCAGATCTTCGACCGGGTAGCCGCTCACCGTCTGTTCCGGGAAGATCCCGATCGTGACGCCGTCTCGCGCCATCGCGCCCGCCACCGCTATCGCGCGATCGACGTTCTCGCGAAAGGCGCCGACCGTCGTATTGACGTTTCCTAACCCAATGCGCACGAGCCGCATGCCCGGGTTCCTCTCCTGCTTTGCGGCGAGGCTCGTGCCCCGCGTACGTTGTGGGAAGTGTAGAAGAGCAAGCGCGAAGCGTTCGTTTCAGACCGTTACGACCGAATCAATCGGGAATGGTGGTATGTGGTATCCTCTCCGGTCGAAGGAATCGGGAGAAGGACGTGGAAAAGGGTCCATCTCCGGAGTTGCAGGATGCGCGCATCATTGGCGTCGCGACAGGGCTGGGATGCTCAATCGTCGTGGCGCTCATATTGTGTATTGGCGGTGGAGTCTTTCTCGATCGTCGATTCGGCACGATGCCGGTGCTGACACTCATTGGCGTCGCACTTGGTCTGGCGGTGGCCGGATACCAGCTCTGGGAGTTGGCGAAGCTGGGAAACGCGAAGACGCAAGCGGGGCCGCTCACCCGGCAGATCGCCCGCTTGCCCATGGCGCGCGCGGCCCGATCTTCAGAGCGTGAAGGCCCGTCCGAGCCGCCACGCCGGAGCGGTGGAAACGAGGAGTAACGCCCAGGGATGGAAATCCACATCTCGATCGCCGCGGAAACCCTCTTCATGGTGGGTCCGGTGCCTGTCACAAACTCCATGCTGACGATGTTCATCGTCATGGGGCTCTTGCTCATCGGTGGCGCGGCTATCGCCCGCGGGGCCAAGATCATTCCTGGCCGCTGGCAGAGTCTCTTTGAAGTCACGGCCGCCTTCATCCTCGATCTGGTCGAGAGCACCGGGGGCCGCTCGTTCGGACGTCGCCTCTTTCCCATGGTTGGGGCCATCTTCATCTTCATCGCGATCGCGAACTATTCCGGCGTGCTCCCTGGCGTTGGCACCATCGGCTTCTATCACACCGAGGAAGCCGGGCATGAAGAGGTCGCGGCCACTGGCGATGCCGCCCTGCAACTCGGGGCTGGAAGCGATCGTCTGGCGGAGGAAGGGAAGCCCGTGCTGGTGCCCCTCTTTCGCGCCCCGAACGCCGATCTCAACATGACGCTGGCGATGGCGTTGGTGACGTTCACCACGATTCAGGTAGCCGGCATCCGGGCCCACGGCGTCGTTGGCCGGCTCAAGCACATGGCCGACCCGCCGTTCCTCTTCCCGATCGAGCTCGTGTCTGAATTCGGCCGCATCATTTCGCTCTCGGCCCGGCTCTTCGGCAACGTCTTCGCTGGCGAGGTGCTCCTGGGCGTGATGTACGCGCTGGCCAACGCCGTGAAGATCGCCATCGTCCCACTGCTCGTGCCGGTCATCTTCATTGGTCTGGAGCTCCTCTTCGGCACGATTCAGGCCCTCGTCTTTGCCCTCTTGACCGCCATCTACATCACCATGGCGGGCGGCGACTCGGGCCACGGCACGGAGCATGCCCACGACGCGGAGGAGGGGCATCATGTCCCGGAGGCCGGGCGGGTGGCGAACGTCCCGGCCGCCGCGGGCGACTGAACGTAGCGAGCTTGTTTCCAACCGCATCACGCGGAAGGCGCAGCACGGATTCATGACGCGAGCGGGAGGTCCGCTCGCGTGCAAGGCAGGCAGCCCGTTCAAAACGCTGCCAAGGGAGGAAACGGGATGGAAGTCGACGCGGCAAAGGCAATTGGAGCGGCGCTGGCGATTGGTCTGGGTGGTCTCGGCCCAGGCCTGGGCATCGGCTTCATCGGCCGCGGCGCCATGGAGGCCATCGGCCGCAATCCGGAGGCGGCGGGAGAAATCCGGACGGTCATGATTCTGGCCGCGGCGCTGGCCGAAGCGGTCGCCATTTACGCATTCGTTATCGCGATCATCATCGCGTTCGTCGTGTAGACGAGGGTGATAGGGTCATAGGGTGATGAGGTGATAGGAGACGTCAAGAACTCCCTATCACCCTACAACCCCATCCCCCCATCCCCCCCGGCCGGAGATCCGTATGGGCGCACTCGGCATCAACGCGTGGGGGCTGGCGGTCCAACTGGTCGCCTTCCTCGTCTTTATCTATCTCTTCTGGAAGTACGCGCTCGGCCCGATCACGAGGATGCTCGACGAGCGCTCCAATCGGATCGCGGACAGCATGGCTGCGGCCGAGAAGATGAAACTCGAAATGGCGGCGGCCGGCGCGCGCAACGAGGAGATCCTCGCCGAGGCGCGGCAGCAGGCGCAGCAGATCATCACGCAGGCGCGGGAAGTTTCGGACTCCACCATGGCGCGGGCGCAGAAAGAAGCGGGCGAACAGGCTGAGGCCTACCTCACCCGCGCGCAGGCTACGCTGCGGCAGGAGACCGAGCAGGCGCGGCTGCAACTGCGGCAGGAGCTGGCCGACCTGGCGGTGATGGCCGCTGGCCGGATCGTCCGCAAGGAGCTCGATCCCGCCGCGCAGACGCGGCTGATCGAGGAGACACTGGCCGACGCGGGATCGCCATCCGGCGAGCGGTTCTAGTTCCAGGATCGGGCAAGCAGCAGAGAAAGGGCTATCTTGGCTAGCAGTGCGGCAAAACGATATGCCCAGGCTATCTTCAGTCTGGCCAAAGAGCGGGATACGCTCGATGCCTGGCAGAGCGATCTGGCGCTGCTCGACTCCATGGCCGGAAACGAGCGCATCGACACCTATTTGACCAATCCCAGCATTACCACCGATCGCAAGATGGAGAGTCTCGCGGCATCGTTGACCGCCAATGCGCAGCCGGAAACGCGCAATCTGGCGAAGCTGCTGATCGAGCGCAATCGCACCGAGCTGATTCCGGAAATCCGCGAGATCTTCGACGGGCAGGTGCGGGCTGAGCGCGGCATCCTGGTGGCAGAGATCACCACGGCCGACCCGCTGACCGATGCCGAGCGAGACTTCGTCCGCGAGAAGCTCGAAACCCTGACCGGCAAGAAGGTCGATCTGAATCTGCACGTGGCGCCGGAGATCATCGGCGGCATCATCGTTCGTATCGGCGACCAGGTCATCGACGGCAGTGTCCGCAACAAACTGGAACGGATGCGCTCGCGGCTGATGGCCGGGCGATAGCCCACGGCCACCGCAAGACGCGTAGAGGAGCACACCATGGCAGTTCGCCCTACTGAAATCAGCGACATTCTGCGCCAGCAAATTGCTGGCTTCGACGACACCACGTCGATGACCAACGTCGGCACCGTCGTCAGCGTTGGCGACGGCATCGCCAACGTCTATGGCCTCAGCAACGTGATGGCCTCGGAGCTGGTCGAGTTCCCCCGCACGGGAACCACGGGACTGGCCTTCAACCTGGCCGAAGATTCCGTTGGCGTCCTCGTCCTGGGCGAGTACCGGACCATTGAAGAAGGCGACGAGGTGCGCGCCACCGGTCAGGTGGCCTCGGTCCCGGTGGGCGATGCCCTGATTGGCCGGGTGGTCAACGCCCTGGGCGAGCCTATCGACGGCAAGGGTCCGATCGCCACCGACAAGCGCCGCCCGATCGAGATCATCGCGCCGGGCGTCATCCAGCGCGCGAACGTTGACAAGCCGCTGCAGACCGGCATCAAGGCGATCGACGCCATGATCCCGATCGGACGCGGCCAGCGCGAGCTGATCATCGGCGACCGCCAGACCGGCAAGACGGCGGTGGCCCTCGACACCATCATCAACCAGCGCGACAGCGACGTGATCCCGATCTATGTCGCCATCGGCCAGAAGCAGGCGCAGGTGGCCCAGGCGGTGCGCATCCTCGAAGAGCACGGCGTCATGGCGAAGACGATTGTGGTCGTCGCTTCGGCGGCCGATCCGGCAACGCAGCAGTATCTCGCCCCCTTTGCCGGCACGGCCATGGGCGAGGAGTTCATGCAGTCCGGGCGGCACGCCCTGATCGTCTACGACGATCTTTCCAAGCATGCCCAGGCCTATCGGGAAGTTTCGCTGCTGACGCGGCGCCCGCCGGGCCGCGAGGCGTACCCGGGCGATGTCTTCTATCTCCACTCCCGCCTGCTGGAGCGCTCCGCCCGGATGAGCGATGAGCTCGGCGGCGGCACGCTGACCTCCTTGCCGATCATCGAGACGCAGGCCGGCGACGTTTCGGCCTACATCCCGACGAACGTCATCTCGATTACCGACGGCCAGATCTATCTCGATCCCGACCTCTTCTACGCCGGCATCCGGCCGGCCATCAACGTCGGCATCTCGGTCTCCCGCGTCGGCGGCGCGGCGCAGGTCAAGGGGATGCGGCAGGTGGCTGGCCGTCTGCGCCTCGACCTGGCGCAGTTCCGCGACCTGGCGGCCTTCGCGCAGTTCGGCACCAGCGACCTCGACCCGGTCACCCGCAAGCAGATCGAAACCGGCACCCGCATGACTGAAATCCTGAAGCAGGGGCAGTACCAGCCGCTGCCGGTGCAGGAAGAAGTCGTCGATCTCTGGATGGCCGGGAACGGCTACCTGGACAGCGTGCCGGTGGAAGAGGTGCGCGCGTTCGAGGTGGAGTATCTGGACTACATGCGCACGGCGCATCCCGATCTGCTGAACGAAATCGCCCAGCAGCAGGCGTTGAGCGACGAGCTGACCGGAAAACTGAAGGCAGCGAGCGATGCCTTCAAGTCGGGCTCGCGCTGGGCGACGAGCGCCGCCAGAAGCGCGGCCTAACCCCCCGGCAAAGAGGAGCAAGGGCCCGTGGCCAACGCACGAGAGATTCAGCGGCGCATTCGCAGCGTCGCCAATATGGGGCAGATCACGCGCGCGATGGAGATGGTCGCCGCCGTGAAGATGCGCCGCGCCCAGCAGCGGGTCACGGCGAGCCGGCCCTACAGCGAGCAACTGCGCCAGATCATGTCGGACCTGGCCACGCAGCAGCCCGATCCCGAACAGCTCGCCCAGTATCCACTCCTGCAGACGCGGCCGATCCAGAACGTCGAGCTGATCGTGGTCTCTCCCGATCGCGGCCTGACGGGAGCGTTGAACACCAACATCCTGCGCCGGGCGAGCCGTTACATTCTGGAGGAGGCAGGGGCGCCGGTGCGGGTGATCCCGGTGGGCAAGAAGGCGCGCGACTTCTTCGTCAAGACGAAGCAGAATGTGATCGCCGAGTTCATCGGCATCGGCGACGATGTCACGCTCGATACCGTGCGCGCCATCGCCGACATCGCCATGGACGACTTCGCCACGGGCAAGGTCGATGCCGTCTACGTCGTCTATTCGCGCTTTATCAACACCCTGGTACAGCGCCCCGAGGCGGTGCGCATCCTGCCGGTCGAGCCGCCGGAGGCGCACGAGGGCTATTCCGACTACATCTTCGAGCCGAGCCCGGAGGCCGTGCTAAACGAGATTCTGCCGCGCTACGTCGAGGTCCAGCTCTATCAGGCAATTTTGGAAGGGCTGGCGTCCGAATACTCGGCGCGGATGGTGTCGATGCGCAGCGCCTCGGACAACGCCAAGGAGATCGTGGACGACTTGACTCTCTCCCGGAACAAGGCGCGACAGGCGCAAATCACCGCGGAAGTGTCCGAAATCGCGGCCGGCGCGAATGCGATGGCCGGTTAGACAGGAAAGCAGATGAGCGACGGAACCACCACGACAGAGAGCCCCGGCACACCTATGGATGTCGTCTCCAGCAACGGCCGGCAGGACGGCGCCTCGGGCACCATTTTGCAGATCACCGGGCCGGTCGTCGATGTCCAGTTTCCCCCCGATCAGTTGCCGGAGATCTACAACGCCCTGGAGATCACCAGGGACGATGGCAGCATTCTCACCCTGGAGACGCAGTCGCACCTCGGCAACGACGCCGTGCGCGCCATCGCCATGAGCACCACCGACGGCTTGCGGCGGGGGACAACGGTCAAGGACATCGGCGCGCCGATCACGGTGCCGGTGGGGCCGGAGACGCTGGGCCGCATCCTCAATGTCGTCGGGCAGCCGATCGACGAGGCGGGCCCGGTCATCGCCAAGACCCACTACCCGATTCACCGCCCGGCCCCTCGCTTCGAGGATCAGGCCACGTCCGTTGAGGCCTTCGAAACAGGGATCAAGGTCATCGACCTCATCGCTCCCTTCACGCGGGGCGGCAAGACGGGCGTCTTCGGCGGGGCCGGGGTCGGCAAAACGGTCATCATCACCGAGCTGATCCGCAATATCGCCTCCGAGCACGGCGGGTTCTCCGTCTTCGCCGGGGTGGGCGAGCGCACCCGCGAAGGGACGGCCCTGTGGGGCGAGATGCAGGAATCAGGCGTGGCCGACAAGACGGTGCTCGTCTTCGGACAAATGAACGAGCCGCCGGGAGCGCGCCTGCGGGTTGGCCTCACGGCGCTGACGATGGCGGAGTATTTCCGCGATGAGGGCCGGGACGTGCTGGTCTTCATCGACAACATCTTCCGCTTCGTCCAGGCCGGTTCCGAGGTTTCGGCGCTGCTCGGGCGCATGCCGAGCGCGGTCGGCTACCAGCCGACGCTGGCCACGGAAATGGGGCAGCTGCAGGAGCGGATCACCTCGACCAAGAAGGGGTCGATTACCTCGGTGCAGGCCGTCTACGTGCCGGCCGACGACTACACCGACCCGGCGCCGGCGACCACCTTCGCCCACCTCGACGCCACGATCGCCCTGGAGCGCTCGATCGCGGCGCGGGCCATCTTCCCGGCGGTCGATCCCCTCGGCTCGACCTCCCGCATCCTCGATCCGCTGATCGTAGGCGAAGAGCACTACGCCGTGGCGCGGGGCGTGCAGCAAGTACTCCAGCGCTACCGCGGCCTGCAGGACATCATCGCCATCCTCGGCGTGGAAGAGCTGAGCGACGAGGACAAGCAGATCGTCTCCCGGGCGCGCAAGCTCGAGCTCTTCATGTCGCAGCCGTTCTTCACGGCGGAGACCTTCACCGGCATCCCAGGGCAGTACGTCGCCCTGCAAGACACGGTGCGCTCCTTCAAGGAGATCATCGACGGCAAGGTCGACGATCTGCCGGAGCAGGCGTTCTACATGGTCGGCGACATCGACGGGGCCAAGGCCAAGGCCGCGACCATCGCGGGCGATTCGAGCGCGGCGGCCTAAGGTAGCTGGACAGGGATTCCTGGATCATCGGCAGGCGGCTGACGCCGGTGTAGGGGCGACGCAGGCGTCGCCCGAAGTCACCCGCGGGGAGTGAGTCTCGATCATGGCCGGCAAACTCGACATCAAGATCGTTACCGGAGAGCGCGTCGTCTTCGAGGAGCAGGACGTCGATATGGTTGTGGCCCCCGGGGGAGCGGGCATGCTGGGCATTCTGCCGGAGCACGCGCCGTTGATCACCACGCTGGCGCTGGGCGAGCTGCGGATCAAGAAGGGTGGAGCCGAGCAGTCGATTCTCGTTTACGGCGGCTTCATGGAGGTGCAGGACGACCACGTGCTGGTCCTGGCTGACAGCGCCGAGCGGGCGGAAGAGGTCGATGTCGAACGCGCCGAAACCGCGCGGCGGCGGGCCGAAACCTCGATCGCCAGCCGCGAGACAACGATGGAGCTGCAAGAAGCCCAGATGTCGCTGCGGCGCGCGAACCTGCGACTCAAGATCGGCCAGAAACGCGGCTCGCGGGGCGGGCCTAGAGGCGGCGGGGAGCTGCCCGGCGCGCTCAACTAGGGCGCCTTCACGATCAGGACCGCTCCGGCGATTGCCGGAGCGGTCTTTCTTGTTTGTGGCGTACTCGCTGCCCCCCATTGGCCGTCGAAGGTTGCGAGGGTTGCGAACTCTACGAGAGGCAGGAGGGGATGTAGGGGCCACGGTACTCATTCCCGATGTGTTACCGGCAGGGGGAACGCCGCTGGCCCTGTCGCAAGAGGATAAATCCTCCTGCTGAGCAAACGAAAGCCCCGTAAACGGGGCTGAGCACGATGACGTGGTGCGTCGAGATTAGGTATCGGAGGCGAAACGCGTGAGGCGTGAGTGCTTGCCCGATACGAGCGCGATGCGCGCGACGATTCGGGGTATCCTCTTGGCTTAAGGGTATCGGCGGCGGAACTCGACATGGCTCCGCGTCTGCAGGAGGGTTGATTGGCGACGACGATCGAGGCGCCCAGGGGCGTCAGCTCCCCGGAGCCACCGCGCGCCGAGCGCGTTCTGCGCATTCGAGGCGGCGCGCCGCTGCGGGGGACCGTGGCCATTGGCGGCGCCAAGAATGCCGCGCTGCCGGTGCTGGCGGCGACACTGCTGACCTCCGAAGAGTGCGTGCTGAACAACGTGCCCGACCTGGCCGATATCGGGACCATGCTCGCCCTGCTGCGCAGCCTGGGCGCCTCGGCCGAGCATGACCGCGGGCGAAAGCAGGTACGGATACGGGCGGAGACGATCACCAGCACGGCGGCCCCGGCCGAGCTGGTAGCCCGGATGCGGGCATCGTTCCTGATTGCCGGGCCCCTGCTGGCGCGCTTCGGCGAGATGTCGGCCTCGACTCCTGGCGGCTGCCAGCTCGGCGCGCGACCAGTCGATGTCGATGTGCGCGGCTTCCGTCAGATGGGAGCGCAGATCACCTTCCCGGAGGGGGGTCGCCAGATGACCGGGGTGGCCTCCGGGCTGCGCGGCGTGCCGATCTACATGGATTACCCCAGCCATACCGGTACGGAAAATCTGTTGATGGCGGCGAGCCTGGCCAGCGGGCGGACGACCATCGTGCAGGCCGCCTGCGAGCCGGAGATCGTTCACCTGGGCAACATGCTCAATCGGATGGGGGCGCGGATCAGCGGCCTGGGCTCGCCGACGATTACCGTCGACGGGGTCGATCGGTTGCATGGGGTGTCCGACAGAATCCTGCCCGATCGTCTGGAAGCGGGCACGTTCGCCATCGGGGCAGTGGTCACCGGCGGCGAAGTGACGCTGGACGATGTGCGGGAAGGCGACATGCTGCCGCTGACCGCCAAGTTGCGTCAGGCAGGGGCCCAGATCTGGATCGACGGCAGCCGCATGCTGGTGCGGCCCGGCTCGCGCTTGCGGGCGGTGGAGATTCAGACGCTCCCCTTCCCCGGCTTCCCGACCGATCTCCAGGCCGCCTTCGCGGTGTTGATGACGCAGTCCGAGGGGCTTTCCAAGATTCACGAGCGGGTCTTCGAGGATCGTCTCCGCTACACCGACCAGTTGCGGGCGATGGGCGCGCAGATCGCGGTGCCGCGCTTCCTGGCCACGGATGAGATGGGGGAAGCGGTGCCGGGCACGGTGCATTACGGCACCCGCGCCGAAATTCAGGGTCCATCGACGCTGCACGGACGATCGGTGCGTTGCCTCGACATTCGGGCGGGCGCCGGCGTGGTTCTGGCCGGGCTGATTGCCTCGGGAGAAACGGTCGTCTCGGCGCTGCAGCACCTCGACCGCGGCTACGAAGGATTCGTCGACAAGCTGCATGCACTGGGGGCCGATGTCGAGGTGTCGGTGGGGACACCTGAGGAGCTGGCCGCCGCGGTATGATACGAAATCCGGATGAACAATCGTCGTTGCGGCGGAGAGAACCCTCACCCCCTGCCCGCCACCCGCATGCGGGCGCCCGGCCCAGTGCGCTGAGGAGAGGGGGATCGCTCGCGGGAGTTGAGCTCCCGCACACTGATCATCCGGATTCCGTATGAGCTCCGGCAGCGAGGGCGTCACGACGGCGGAGCTCGAGAACGCGAGGCTTTCGCGCGAAGAAGCGCGGGCGATGGCCGTGGCCGCTTCGCGGCTCGATCGCCGGCCGCGTCCAACGCGCGATCCGGCGGTGCAGAAAGCGCGGCTGCTGGAGACGATCCGGGCGCTCGGTTGCGTGCAGCTCGACACCATCAGCGTGGTTTCCCGCTCCCAC
>JBBRVX010000017.1:0-40586 GCA_038246475.1 Thermomicrobiales bacterium
GAGCTGTTCTGGAGCCGCATGCCGACGAGTCCGTGCGAAAAGACAAGGATGGGAAATGGTTTGCTGTCCTCCAGCACCGGCGCACCCTCGCTGGCGGCGAGGGTGATGTAGCGGAGGTGTTGAAACAGCAGCGCCGGCAGCCCGGTCAGGTCACCGAGGGCGTTCATCACTTCGTCGGGATTGTGGGTCAGCGGGGCGGGCGCGCCGCCCTCTGCCGCGGGATACCAGACAGATGCCATCAGCCGTCGCCCGCGCGCCTCGTCCAGAAGCTCGCGATCAACGATGCCAACCTGGTAGGGCCCCGTTGGCGCCGGCAGCGCGATCACCGGAAGAAGCCACCCCGCGAACACGCCACCGAAGAAGACGATCAGCGCGGTCATTACGCTCGCCACCACGGCACGTCCGCGTGACATCGCGACCTCGCCCGCCAGCAGCCCGGGTAGCCGAAGCCCAAGAACCAGAATGGCAGCGGCGTAGAGAATTACCATCTGGGCGCGCCAGCCCTCAGCGACCAGGTGGAGCAGGCTCGCCATCACGGGCAGCGGCGCGGCGACGAACAACCAGCGCGGTTGCCATCTCCCCGGAACGAAAGGCAAGATCAGAACCGGAAGAAATGAAAAGAAGACAATCCATTCGAAGGGACGCACTAACTCACACCTTTGTCACGGAACGCGATTCGCATGCTGCCGCCCACTGAGCAGGGTCGGATTCTCCGCGAAGAACTCGTTGATTGAACCGACGATGAGGTGGTCTGGCGGAGCCGCGATGGACCCATCCTTTT
Source organism: Thermomicrobiales bacterium (assembly GCA_038246475.1). GTDB lineage: Bacteria > Chloroflexota > Chloroflexia > Thermomicrobiales > UBA6265 > JACCXM01. Next base: position 782 of record JBBRVX010000017.1, read on the forward strand.
CCTCGTAGGGCAGATGATGCAGGAAATGGCGGATCATGTTGATGCGGGCTCGCTTCTTGTCATCGCTTTTGACAATAGTCCAGGGCGCATCCGCGGTGTCGGTATAGAAAAACATCGCTTCTTTCGCCTCGGTATAAGCGTCCCATTTATCGATCGATGCCTGATCGATGCTGGAGAGTTTCCATTGTCGCAGCGGATCGGTTTTCCGCCGGGCAAAGCGGCGCTTCTGCTCTGCGCGGGACACCGAAAAGTAATACTTGAACAAGCGGATGCCGCTGTTCACCATCATGCGCTCGAGTTCCGGCGCCTGGCGCATGAACTCCAGGTACTCAGCAGACGTACAGAACTCGAAAACGCGTTCGACCCCGGCACGGTTGTACCAGGAACGATCGAAGAAGACCATTTCACCATTGCTGGGAAAATGAGCGATGTAGCGCTGAAAGTACCACTGACCGCGCTCGGTTTCATTCGGCTTGTCGAGGGCCACCACACGCGCGCCACGGGGGTTGAGATGCTCCATGACCCGCTTGATCGTACCCCCCTTCCCGGCGGCATCTCGCCCTTCGAACAGGGCGACGATGCGCTGGTCTCGCGCTTTTACCCAGTTTTGAACCTTGACGAGCTCCACCTGCAGCGGACGAAGCTGTGCCTCGTACTCAGCGTTGCTCATTGGGCGCTTGTATGGATACTCACCGAGCTTGAAGCCGTGCGCGCGGTCCGCCATGCCCAGATCTTCGAGCGTCGCCAAAGCGTTGGACCCGTTTCCCAGGGGGACCGCGTTGGGAGACGCCTTACTTGCGTGCGCGAGGTCCGCTGCCGGGGCGGTGTTCGTCGTGCGTGCACGAGGCCGGGATTTCACCATAGACGTTTTCCCCCTTTCGCCGGCTCAACCGCCCAGGATCGATTGAATCTGCTGGAGTGTCGCTCATCGTCGTGGTAGACAACATGTGGAGAAGTGTCAGGATCAGGCGTCATTTAAGGATTGTATCCGAATTGCCTGAGCGGCCTTGGCGCGGCGCTCAAAGGCATTTGCCGTTCGCATCGGCGGTATCTGACAGGGGTAGCTGGTGGAATGTCCCACGCCATAGCGCACGCGTTCGTGACAGCTTGAGATTTCACGCGCCATAAGAATGCCACTTGCATAGCCAAAGATGAATGAACCGCTAAGGAGTGCGAGAATTGAAACGGGGCCGTGGTTGTCTGAGGATAGTTTTGAACGATCGAACGCGCCTCGGGAATTATGCGGATCGGGCCTCATCGCCATGGCAGGCGCAAACATGGCCGCTATCATGCGATCTGAAGGCAGCGGGGTTCGACTGGTGATTCGCCATGTGACACCATTGCTCGCAGACGCGCGAACGCAGGGCAGCGAGAAGTGGAGACGTCATCATGTCTGAGCGGGAAAGCGAAAAGACGGCGCCCAAGCCAGCCGATCCTCAGGGACAACCGGCCAAGAAGGCGCCGAAGCCTCCCAAGCCACGGAAAGTGGAAAAGCGACAACGCGGTCGAAAGGGCTAGCTCGCTGCAAATCGGACTGCCACGTTACGGAGAGGTGGTCAAACGGATTCCGGTTGAACACGGCCGGAATCACGGTCCGCTGGCGCGTATTTCCCCCTCTCCCGAACCGAAGGCTGACAAGGGAAAGTAGACCCGAAACGCCGCCTAGCACACGACAAAAAGCCCCTCTCCCTGCGCACAGGGCCGGGTACCCGCTTGCGGGTGGCGGTTGGGGTGAGGGCTGGTCGCGCCGGGAGCGGCATTTCCCCGCCATACTGCGTGCGAAAAACTGGTTCAATCCGCGCTCAACGCTATACCGTGGGTCTGAGCGAGCGTGGTGAGTTCGGCCCAGGTCGAGTCGGGGATCGGCACGCCATCGCGCAGGCGGGCATTCCTGGTCGCGAGCTCGGGTTCGCCGGGCAAGAGGACGCGTTCGATACCGTCGATGGGAAGGCTATGCGTCACCACGTCGCACTGCGCCTCGATCTCAGTGCGGAACACGTCGGGATCAGCAAATCGAGCGATGTCGATCGCCAGAATGAAGGGTCCATTTACACCCCGGGGACCATCATAGGCGGAAGGATCCATGCCAGCGAGACCGCGTCCGATAAACTGCGCCAGCAAGCTGAACCCGCTGCCCTTGTGCTGCCCGAATGGCAGGAGTGCGCCCCCCGCGTAGAAATCGCCGGGATCGGTCGAGGGGCGGCCTTCCTGGTCGACAAGATTTCCTTCCGGGATCGGGAAACCGCGTGCTCTGGCGACGCGGAGCTTGCCCTCGGCCACACCGGCGGTGGCCACGTCGAGGCTCACCGGAAATGCGCCGCGCTCCCGGGGAACGGCCCAGGCAATCGGATTCGTGCCCATGACGCGGGCGCGGCCGCCGAATGGCGCGACCGCCGGCGCCGCGTTGGCCATGGCCATGCCGATCAATCCTTCGTCAGCAAGCCATTCGACGTACGGGGCGACGCGCCCAATGTGATAGCAGTGGCGAACAACCGCCGCGCCAAGTCCAAATTCCTGGGCGCGGGCGGCGGCGGCTCGCGTTGCCATCCACATGGCTGGCTGCCCCCATCCACCCTCGGCATCGACGATGGCCGTGGCGCCCGATTCCGAAACAAGGCGCGGCGTGGCCGTCGGCCGGACATGGCCCAATTCCACCCCTGCCAGGTAACCCGGGAGGCGAAGGACTCCGTGCGAGTCATGGCCGGCCAGATTCGCATTGACCAGCGAATCGGCGACGATACTCGCCGCCTCCGGCGCTGTGTCAACCGCCAGCAGGAGCTGACGCGCCAAGGTGCGCAACATGTCCGGGCTTACATCCGGCATCGATCCTCAGTTCTGACTACTCCGCGACGGACGACACCCGCGCAATTTCGAGAGAGGCCTACCATGTGTCCCAGTGGATCATCGTGTCGAGTGGTCTTCGCGGGCCAGGCTTGAAGTCATCGCCGATGGTGTAGGCGAGTGGAATGAGCGCCGCTTGCATGACTTCATCGTAGGGGATGCCGAGCACATCGGCGGCCTCTGGTTCGTGGGATAGGTGGAGCGTGGTCCAGCACGTCCCTAAACCCCTCGCCCGCGCCGCGAGCATGAAACTCCAGGTGGCTGGCAGAATCGATCCCCATTGCCCAGCTTGCTGCTCGGTCGTTGCCTGGTCCAGGCGGCCAGCAATGCACGGGATCACGAGAACAGGCACATCGCCCATGTGATCGGCCAGGTACTGTGCCGATCGGTAGACGCGAACCACGTCGCGGCGAGGGATGCCTGATGCGTTCGCCGCGGGACTCGCTGCGATTGCCTTGAGGTAGCTGTCCCACCCCTGTTTGTAAAGCTCGCCAATGGCGCGGCGTTTCTCCTGGTCCGTCACAACCAGAAACGACCACGACTGCTGGTTTCCGCCACTCGGCGCCTGTTGGGCGATGTCGAGGCATTCCTCGATGACTTCCCTTTCAACGGGGCGCTGGAGGTCGAGGCGCAACCGCACGGATCGCGTGGTTGTCAGAAGCTCGTCAGGGCTCAGGTCGAGTCTGGTCATTCTCTCTCCGCGGTGGCTCAGCTCAAGAAATCACCTGAATTGTTGCCGCCAGTGGTGTCGGTCGGAACCGTCGTGGGCGCCGGCGCATCCGCCGGCCGGTCATCGCCAGGATCAGTCGGCGCCGGAGCGGACGGCGCTGGAGCGCCGCTCGCCGGAGTCGGCGTGGGTGCGGCTACGACTCTATCGCCAAACACGTCCAGGCGATCTCGCTCGGGAAGCTCCAATCTGGGAAACGGGGTTGGGGTCGGTGTTGGCGGGGCGGTGAAAGAAATGTTCCGGGTTTGAACTTCAAGTCCATCGGGTCCAGAGGCAAAGAAAATCGAGCCGGTCTGGTATGAGGAGCCGTCCTCGGGGTCAGCGTCGACGACCAGACGGTCGTCTCCATCATCATTGGCGGAGTTGCCGTCGAAGTCCTTCGCTCGCCTCTTGGCTTTTGTCGCTAAGGAACTATCGAATAGCCCACTGCCAGCGTTCCCCGCGCCATTGCCGCCCGAGTCATTGTTCGACGCATCATTGTTGGTATTGGTGTCGTTAGTGGTTTTGTTGTTACTATTATTGCTATTGTTGCTATTGTTGCTATTACTATTGTTGTTTTTTTCCTTATTGACCGAGCCATTCGAATGTTCTGCGTTTGTGGAGTCGTTGTTGCGATGCCTGCTGCCTCCGCCTTCGGTCGCGTCTCGATGCTCGCCCCGGTTCCGGCTCGTGTCCGAATGACTGGAACTGTCCCGGTCCCGGTTGTCGGATCGATCGTTCTCGCGCTGATGACGGCCAGCGCGATCCCGTGACCCGCCGCCATCACCGCCTTTGGCCGCATCGGGAGAGCCATCATCTTTTCCGTGACGGCGAGCGGCAATGCCATTCACCGCGCCAGTCGCGAGGAGAACCGCCGCGGAGACGCGAGCGCCGGCGCCGGCGAAGCGACGTGTGATTGCATAGGTGTGGCCAGACATCCAGCGACGCCCGCCGCCGTTCTTCGGCATCGGATTTTCCCTCGGAGCCTCCAGGACGATGGCATGGCTTTACCGCGGGCGGGGCGCCGCATGGTCGATTCTACACGGAGAGCAGGTTCAGTGGCCGCATCCCACGGGCCTAACGCCCAGCTCGCAGCGCAAACTCCGCGGCGTGAAAACCGGCCATCCCATGCACGCCCCCACCGGGTGGGCAGGCCGCCGAGCAGCGGAAGATCGCGGGATTCGGCGTCGCGTAGGGAGATGGGCGGCTGATGGTCCACCCCAAATAGGATCGAACATCCTGCACCCCGCCGTTGATAGCCCCGCCGACCAGATTCGCGTTCGCGTCGTGCAACTGCCGTGAATTCATGGTGTGCCTGGCAAGAACACGATCGCGGAAATCTGGAGCGAATCGTTCGATCTGGCGTTCCATGCGCTCGGTCATATCGATATCTGATCCGGCGGGGACATGGCAATAGGCCCAGAGCGTCTGCCGATCGCCGGGCGCGCGCGTGGCATCAAACAAGCTCGGCTGGCTGACGATCATGAACGGCTTTTCGGCATGGCGTCCCCGCGTGACTTCGTACTCGGAAAGGGCAATTTCCTCCATTGTGCCGCCGACATGGATCGTGCCGGCGTTGAGGCACTCCTTGGCGGTCCAGGGCATCGGACCATCAAGCGCGTAGTCGATCTTGAACACACCAGGGCCAAAGCGGTGCCGGCGCAAGCGCGCGCCAAACCTGGAGGGCAGGGCGCTGCCCGCGATCGTGGCCATCTGCCGCGGATCGGTGTCGAAGAACAGGGTCGAGGCAGGGGGAAGATCAGAAAGCGAGCCGATGCGATGATCCAGTACGATCCGCCCACCCAGTGATTGCAGCACGTTGACGAGGGCAGCCGTGAGGCTCGCGGCGCCTCCGCGAGGGATGGGCCAACCGCCAGTGTGCCCGAGGGCCGCGAGGAAGAGCGCGAAGCCAGCGGTGAGCGGAGCTTCCAGGGAGAGAAAGGAATGCGCGGCATTGCCAGCAAGAAGCGCCCGCGCTTCATCCCCATGAAAATGGCTACAGGCAAATCCGGTGGCGGATCGGATCGCGTGCTGACCAAAGCGGGCCATGGCCAGGAAATGGCGTTGCGCGCCCGGCGGCGCCAGTAGATCGTCGGCCAACGCGTTGCTGTCGGCCGCAATCGGCTGCATGAGTTGCATGTAGCTTTCGCGATCGGCGCCAAGGCCCGACGCCGTCCGTTCGATGGAGCGATCGAGCACGACGGCTGTTCCATCCTCCAGCGGATGCGCAAGTGGCGCGTTGGGCTCGATCCAGGTCAGACCATGCTCGTCGAGGCCGAGCGTGCGGAAGAACGAAGAAGCCAGGGCAATGGGAAAGACCGCGGCAAAGGGATCATGCGTGATGCCGGGCAGGGTCAGCTCGGCGCTGCGAACGGCGCCTCCGGGAGTTGCCGCTGCTTCATAGACGGTCACGGATCGGCCGGCCTGGGCCATGCGAATCGCGGCAGCGAGCCCATTCGGCCCCGATCCGATCACCGCGACGTCGGGTTTCTCTGGCATGGATCTCACCTCTTCCACATTTGGCCATCCGCGTCGAGGAAACCAGATGGCCCTGATCCGACGTTAATGATGACAGTAGAAACGATGAGTGGCTTGGTCCGGACTCTGCATTGGGGATACGAGACGCATACCGAGCATCCGGGTCAAGGACGATGGAAGGGAAGGATCATGCGCAAAAGCATTGCCGTAATCGCGTTGGCAGCGGCGATGATGGGAAGCGGGGCGTCCTTCGTGGGTGCGCAGGAGAACGGGCTCGTTATCCAGAACAATGGCGTGGATAACAGTAATAGCGCCGCTGGCGCTGACAATGTGAATATCTCACGTGCGGCTGGCAATTCCTCATCCAACAATGGCCCGGGCGCAAACAATGAAGCTGGCCGGGTGGTGGGTGAGAAGAACCGCGACCGAAAGGATCGCGGCGCGCGCAACGATGGCGGCGGCGAAGCTGCTCCCGTGGAGGCAGCTCCGGCCGAGGGCGACTACCAGGCGTATGTCGATCCTGGACAGTGGGTCGAGCCCGTGGCGGCGCCGCAAGAGATGGTCGCCGAGTCCGCGCCGGAAGCGCTCGATCCGAATCTCCCAACCAAACTCCCGAATACGGGGATTGGCGAACCAGGATTCGTGTTTTCGGCGCTTGCGGCCGGTCTCGCCGTGGCGTTCGCATTGGCCAGCCATAGGCAGCGCAAACTCGTCTGATGCAGTTGCGGATTCCATAAAAGCGTAGCGGGTCAGTCGTTCGACTGGCCCGCTTTCGTGCGCGTTCCAGTACCTGGCGGGCAAAGGCATGAGGTTGGCTTGACATGATCTGAGCGCTTTCCTAGAATCGAAGCAAGTGCAAGATTTGCACAGATTAGCAAGATTTACACAGATTACGAGGTGGCCGGAATTCGCATGAAGCGGGTTGTGCAGCGTGTTCCGTCACGGAAGCCCAGGACATCCTCCAGGCAGCCTTTCCCGGCCAGGTTTCGATGACGCAGACTTGTACGGAAGCCGATTGTGCGCTTCTTCTGGGAACCCGGGGAAGTGCGCTCGCCCTGGCGCAAACCGCTCTCGTGATCGATTGTCTGCAGTCGGTTGACCCGCCTGTGACCGCTGAAGCCCGGGTCATCCAGACAGTTGGCGATCTGGACAAGACGTCGCCATTAACGGTCATTGGTGGACATGGCGTATTCACCAATGAACTCGAGCGTCGTATTCTGTGTGGGGAGGTGGACGCGGCAGTCCACTCCGCGAAGGATCTTCCCACGGCGCTTCATCCAGACGTTCCGATCGTGGCATTCCCCGATCGTGCGGACCCGCGTGATGTGCTCGTTTCCCGCCATGGTGTGACGCTGGATCAGCTTCCCGAAAATCCAGTGATCGGCACCTCGTCCCGCCGGCGCGAGGCACAGATCGCGCGGCTGCGACCCGACGCTCGGTTCGCGAATCTGCGCGGCAATGTGGACACACGGTTGCGAAAATCCGAGGGCGTGGAGTTCGACGCCATCGTTCTGGCCGCGGCGGGCGTCAGCCGCATGGGATGGCTCGATCGGGTGAGCGAGTACTTCGCCGTCGAACGGATCGTGCCATCCCCTGGTCAAGGGGCAATTGCGGTGCAGGCGCTGGCCGGAAGTGCGGCGGCCGCCCGGCTTGCGGCCATCGATGATCCGCGCGTGTCTGGTCCGGTCGAAATTGAGCGAGCCTATCTCGCCGCGATCGGATCAGGGTGTACGTTGCCAGTTGGCGCATTGGCTTCTGCTCACCCCGATGGATATCGGCTGGTGGCCATGTTGGCCAACGCGGACGGAAATCGCATGGTGTTCGCGGACGAAGTGCTCGCGCCGCACAATGAACGAGAGCATGCCGCGTGCATCGCGGCACGGTTGATGGCGGACATTGGCACGCCCGCACCGCCGCGAGTCTGGAATGGCTGGACTGAGCGCGCGGGTGATCTTGCCGGAGCTCGGGTAATGGTGACCCGGCCTCGCGCTCAGGCTCAGGCGCTGATGGCCGCCCTTGCTCTTCGTGGGGCTGAGCCGCTGTCGTTCCCGACGATCCGCATCGAGCCGTTGCCCGATACATCTGCCCTCGATGCCGAGCTGCGGGCCGCGGCGCGAGGCGAGTTCGCCTGGCTCGCCTTCACGAGCGCGAACGCCGTCGCCATCGTGGCGGAGAGGCTGGCCAAGCTCGGGATCAAGCAGCCGGCATTGGACGGCGTCAAGGTCGCCGCGGTTGGAGCGGCAACCGCTGTCGCGGCCAGGGAGGCTGGCTGGCACGTCGCGCTCGTCCCGGAATCGTCCACGGCTGAAACGCTCGCCGCGGAGATTCAACATAGGGTCGAGGCTGGCGCGCGAGTGCTCTATCCGCGATCGGCGATCGGGAGAGACGCGTTGCCCGATGCCCTGCGCGCGGGCGGGATTGACGTCGTCACCATCGACGCCTACCGAACGGTCCCAGAGCCTGACGTGGATCCGGCGATCGTCGCGCGGATTCGCCGGGGCGAAATCGACGCACTAGCGTTTGCCTCGCCTTCCAGCGTGCGTAACCTCTCGAATCTCTTTTTGGACCAGCAGGATGTTCTGCGTGCGATCCCGGCGATCTGCGCGGGACCCATTACCGCGAAAGCGGCGCGAGATGCGGGAATGATTGTGGCCGAGGTGAGTGCGGATCCCGGCGCTGCCGCGATGGCTGACGCGGTTGCCGCGCACTGGCAGCGCCAGATGACCGGCAGCCACGCTCAGGAAAATGGACACATGGCGACCGTAAATCATGCGATGAAAGGGTCGACTGAATGATGCATGCGGCAGGGAATGGAACAGCCCAGACGGCCACGGCTGAATTTCGGCGGATGCGCCGCTTGCGGCGGACTGAGGCCGTGCGTACGCTCGTCCGTGAGACGACCATTGGCGCGGAGGATTTCATTCAGCCTCTCTTTGTTTCACATGGCTCCGGCGTTCGACATGAGATCAGTTCGATGCCTGGCCAGTTCCAGCTCTCGGTCGATGAGTTGCCACGCGAGGTCAACGAACTGGCAGAGCTTGGCGTGCAATCCGTCTTGCTCTTCGGCATTCCAGAAGAAAAAGATCGCCAGGCGAGCGGAGCGTTCGCCGCCGACGGTGTCGTGCAACGCGCTATGCGCCTGATCAAACGCGAGACGCCAGAGATGGTGGTTATCGGCGATGTGTGCGCGTGCGAATACACGGATCATGGACACTGCGGCATTCTGGATGGATGCGAAGTCGACAATGATCGCACGGTCGAGTTGCTTGCCAGAATCGCGGTAAGTCAGGCAGACGCGGGGGCGGACATCATCGCCCCTTCGGACATGATGGACGGCCGGGTGATCGCCATTCGGGCGGCGCTTGATGCCGCTGGTCATATCAACCTGCCGATCATGTCGTACGCGGCAAAATATGCCTCGGCGTTCTATGGTCCATTCCGTGAAGCCGCGGCGAGTATGCCGGCGTTCGGAGACCGCCGTTCCCACCAGATGGATCCGGCCAATGCCCGGGAAGCGATGACCGAGATCGCCATCGATATCGATGAAGGCGCCGATATCGTGATCGTGAAGCCCGCGCTGGCCTACCTCGATGTCATCCGGATGGCGCGTGATGCGTTCGATATTCCGATCATTGCCTACAACGTCTCGGGTGAGTACGCGATGGTGAAGGCCGCTGCCCAGCTTGGATGGATTGACGAACGCCGCGTGACCCTTGAAACGCTGACCGCCATCAAGCGAGCAGGCGCCGGCCGCATCATCACCTATCACGCGCGCGAAGCCGCGAAGTGGTTGCGGGAAGGCGCGACGTCAACTCGCAAGACCGTTGACGTGCTGAGTGAGTGGGACGCGTAGAATCGACGCGGGGCGTGGGGTCACGCCCTTCAGGAGCCTCTGTGAACGACACCAACGCATCGGAATTTCAGGCACAGCTAGGTAAGCGCCAGATCGTCAAGTTCACCTTCTTCAAAGTCGCGCCGGAGTGGAGGCGGCTCGATGCGCGAGAGCGAGAGAGACAGATCGCCGAGTTTGTCGAAATCGTTGAGGAGTGGGCGAGGCGAAACCTCATTCGCTGCTATTCCACGGTCGGGACTCGCGGTGATACGGATTTCATGCTGTGGCAGGTCAGTCACGAATTGAGCGACATCCAGCAGATGGCTGGTGAATTGCTGGGCACGGGGCTCGGCGGCTACCTGACGACGCCCTATTCCTATCTCTCCATGACCAAGCACTCGGCGTATGTCGAGAAATACGCCGGTCCAGGCCAGGACCGCGCAACGCGGTTGTCTCTTGCGCCGGGCGCGCACAAGTATCTGTTCGTATACCCCTTGACGAAGATGCGGGAGTGGTATGGATTACCCGCGGACGAGCGGCAGCAGATCATGAACCAGCACATCGCCATCGGGGCTACCTATTCTTCGGTCAAGATCAACACGACGTACGCCTTTGGTCTGGACGATCCGGAGTTCGTGCTGGCGTTCGAGTCGGACGAACCGGGTGATTTCCTCGATCTCGTGCAGGAGCTTCGAGGATCAACCTCCAGCGCTTATACGCTGACGGATGTGCCGATCTTCACGTGCATTGCCTCCACCCCCCTTGCCATGCTGCAGGTGCTGGCACTGAGCCGCGTCGCGGCGCTGGCGTAGCGCATGGCCGTGGAATCTGGAACAATCTCACGCTCTCGAAGCGCCGCCCGGATGACCGGCCGGGCGCGTTTCCTGGCCGCGGTGCAGTGCCGCGAGGTCGATGTGACGCCCGTCTGGTTCATGCGCCAGGCGGGACGCAGTTTGCCGGAGTACCGGGCGTTGCGTGGCCGTCACGCGTTCATGACCGTGGCCACCACCCCTGAATTGGCGGCGGAAGCGACCTTGATGCCGATCGATCGACTCGGCGTTGATGCGGCGGTCCTGTTTGCCGACATCATGCTGCCATTGGCCAGCCTGGGCGTGCCCTTCGAAATTCAGCCCGGGGTGGGTCCGGTGATCGCCGATCCGATTCGGACCGCGCGGGATGTGGGCCGCCTTCTGAGCCTCCCGGCTGAGGAAGGAACCCCGTTCGTGCTCGAAGCGTTGCGCATCGTGAAGGCCGCACTGGGCGAAAAAGCGGCCCTTCTGGGATTTGCCGGCGCCCCGTTTACGCTGGCCTGTTATCTGATTGAAGGGCGGCCGTCGCGGGAGTTTCCACGCGCCAAGGCGCTGATGTATGGCGAACCGGAGGTGTGGCACGCGCTGATGGAAGCGCTGACGCGCGTCACGATTGACTATCTGCGGGCGCAGATCGCGGCGGGCGCGGATGCCGTCCAACTCTTTGACTCGTGGTTGGGCTTGCTCGATCTGACGACGTACGAGCGCTTCGTCTTACCCTACACCCGTCGCATCTTTGCCGAGATTTCGCCATTGGCGGCAACGATCCAATTCAGCACCGGCGCCGTTGTGCTCTTGCACGCGATCGGCAGGAGTGGATGTCATGGTGTCAGCGTCGATTGGAGACTGCCGATCGATGAGGCCTGGCGCCGGATGCCGGAGGGTGTGGCGATCCAGGGAAATCTCGACCCGGCGCTGGTGCTGGCGCCCTGGCCAGCCGTCGCAGCGGGCGTGCGAGATGTCCTGGCGCGAGCTGGCGGTCGGCCGGGCCACGTGTTCAATCTGGGGCACGGTGTCCTGCCGGAGAGCGACCCCGAAACGCTGGCGAAGATCGTGCGCCTCGTTCATCAAGAAGCATGAACGGCCCAACTCCCTTTCCGCCGCGTCGTCTGATCGCGAGGTCGGGTTTCCGGTCCAGAGCCTGACTCGGAGTATCATCCATCGGAGACGCTATCGCTCCGCTTCATGCAGGGAACGACTGACCAGATCATGGTATTGCCACTGCTTTATGGCCTGGGGGCCAAGGACTTCCTCGAACCCAGGGGCTTCGTCTTGCTGACGTGCCAGAAATGTAAGTCGACGGGACCCTTCGCGGTTTTCGATGCCAAGCGCAAGGTGACGCTCTATTCCATCCCCACGATTTCATTTCGGGACCAGATGGTCCTTGAATGCCGATCGTGTACGCAGCGCTTTGCCGTCCCTGCCGATATGCGTGAGGCGATGCTTGGTCAGGTGCTGACCGAACAGGAGATGATGGCCCGGCTCAGAGTCTCACGGGTTGCCAGTATCGGCGACAGCGGCCAGCGGACGTTGTATCAGATGCTGCAGGTCGATCCTTCTGCCGATCCCGAGGTGATTGAAGCCGCGTTTCGCCGCCTGGCGATGAAGTTTCACCCGGACACCTCGACTGACCCTGATGCGTCCGTGCGGATGCGAGAGATTCTCGAAGCGAGAGAATCTCTCAGCGATCCCGACCGCCGCATCGCCTACGATCGTTCAATCGGGATCGTGCGCCGGCAGGTCGGGCTACGGCCGGAGGACATCTAGCGCCGGTGAATCAGCCTGCCGCGTCCGCTGGAGCGGCTTCGCCTTCAGGGGTCTCGCGGTCGCGTCGCCGGGGCCGATCGGGCCTTGGCTCGCGATCCTCTTGTGGTGCGGCCGTTTCACCTGGCGGCGCGTCTTCGCCTTCGATGGTGATGACCGATGACGGCGTTTCGGCAGGCGCCTCAGCCGTCGGAGTGGCAGCCGACGCCGAGGAGGCGGCGCCTCCGCGTGTTCGCTCGCGGCCTCCAAACAGGCTCGCCGGCAACGTGGCCGGCCCCATGCACCCTTGGGCCTCGATGCAGGCAAGCTGTTGTTCCATGAGGTTCTCGGCGCCATTGAGCGGGATCTCGGGAATGCTCTCGATGTCGAGCACCGCCACGATTCCGCTCACACGGGCGAAGATTCGGTATCCATTTGCCACATCGCCATCTGTGCCAAGCGGCCGCCGCGTCGCATAGGTCGCGGAGGCGTCGCCTAACGCCGCGCCCTCGATGAGTTCAGCGGTGGCGTCGTCATCGGCCGAAGCTCCAGGCGCGAGACGATCTTGCTGCGCCGTGAGCCAGGCTTCGGCTTCACCCTCACCGGGGAACTCATACAGGGCGGTGCTCATGGTCACCTGGGCGGTGGCGGGTGCTTCTCCTGCCGGCGTACCGCTGGCGTCGGGTGTTGTTTCGGCGGGAGGCGCCGTCGCGGCTACCTCGACCGCGTCCTGGCCTTCGATATCGATGACGGATGTCGGCGATGGCGCGGCCGGCGGGTTGGAGGCGGCGGGGTCGGCAGTGGGGGTGCTGGCGCGCCGTTCCGCGCGCGTGCGGCCGTCATTGGTCAATGTTCCGCTCGTCGTCGAGGCGAAGGCATCGGTCATTCCGGAAAAGAGCTCAACCCGGCTCGCCTGGGCGTTTTGATCCTGGTTGTACAACGGGGTGAGATCGCCCCCGCGCACATCGTAGATGTCGCGGCGCGTGATGCGTCCGACGCTGGCCTCGGGATCGAGGCGCAATGTCATGCTGCCCAGCGGCAGCGTCTGTCGTTGGGCAATGACGTCGCCACGCGCGGCGACGGCTTGGGCGACCGCGCCGAGGAGGGCGAGATCGGGCTCCTGCCCCAGGAGATCGGCATACACGATCATGCCCAGCATCGGGCCGATGCGAAAAACAAGCCGTGCCGCCTGATATTCTGCACCAGTATCCGGAGTCACTCCCGTCAGCAGGGTGAGAACGGATTCTTCGCCGATGGTCGGGAATTCAACGGCGGGGTCTTCGCCGACCAGCGTTGCCAGGGCCGATTTGGCATCCGCGCCAGATGCGTATTCGACCACAAAAGAGGAGACCTGGGCGCTGAACGTCGTCGGATCTTCCGGATTGGGCGACGCCAGCCGATTCTCGTAGCGCTGTAGCCAACCTGCTTCGGCCAGACGGCGCTCGGTGACGCGCGCATCCGGGGAGGACTCGCCGGCCGCGGCCGTGCGGATGGCTTCTTCTTCCAGGGTGTAGAACCGCCCATCAAGAAAGCCGATCCCGGGGACGGCTTCCCCGAAATCAACCGGATAGGGAACAACTCGAGCGATGTCGAGCAATCGGCCCGGTTGGCGGTCGCCAGGCGTCCCCGTTGAGCCAGCGACCGTGAATGATCCAACGAGGACGTCCCCAAGGTAGAGCGAATACTGACCGTCGGCCAGCGGCTGGGGAACGGTGGCTCGAAACCTGCCGCGATTGTCCACCTCGGCAGAAAAACGGATCACCTCGCCATCCGCGATGGCCAAATCTATGGTTGTAACTCCGGTGTCGAGTCTCCCGGAAATCTCTGGGGTGGCGCTATCGGTGACCGGAATTGCTGTCAGATCGAGCGGCTGGCCATCAACTTCAATGCCGAGGACTCCCGGTGGCAGCCCCTCCGCATACTGCGCTCGGGTGATGCCCCGTGCGTGCGGCACCAGCACGAGAGTGATGGCGACGAGGATGGCAAGTTGGTGGAATCGCACCCTGACGCCTCCCGCTCAGGATCTGCTCGACCTCCGGCCGGCTGCCGCGATCGCGCCGCTATCATAGCCTACCGGGTTTGGCGATCTCATTGGGTTCAGGCTCCGTGCAGCATTGGAAGGCGGCATTCCCATGCCCGGCCAGCTCCTGGCGACGCTGATGGCAGAGGACGCGTGAGCGCGAATGCACATGGAAGGAAACTCGTGGATCTGTCGAGCCCCGATGACCGGCCACGCGTTGATGTGTCGGTGGTGATACCGTGTCTCGATGAAATCGATGGCGTTGGCCGCGTCGTTGCCGACGCACGACAGGGGCTACATCTGGCGCGCCTCGCGGGCGAAATCATCGTCGTCGACAACGGTTCGACTGATGGAAGCGCCGCGGCCGCGGCCAGGTCTGGCGCTCAGGTCTATGTCGAACCCCGCCGCGGCTATGGATCGGCCATTCGTCGAGGATTGGCTGTTGCCCGGGGCGACATCATTGTCATCGTTGACGCCGATCGCAGTTACGATCTTGTCGAGGTTGGCGAACTTGTCCAACGCGTGGCGAATGGCGCCGACCTCGTGGTGGGCACGCGATTCGCAAACGGCATCGATGCTGGAGCCATGCCATGGCTGCACCGGCACGTCGGCACGCCTGTGCTCAACCTCTTGCTGGCGCTTTCGACTGGCCGCAGGTTTCAGGACAGCCAGTCCGGATATCGCGTTTTTCGGCGCGATCGCCTGACGGCGCTCGCTTTCCAGGCGGAGGGAATGGAATTCGCCTCGGAAATGCTGGTCCGCGCTGACCGTGCCGGGCTTCGCATCGAGGAAGTCCCCGTGCGCTATCGGCGGCGAGTCGGCTCCAGCAAGCTGCGTCCGTTTCGCGACGGGCTGCGCCACTGCCGGCTCGTGATTGGCATTCATCGTGAGGGCGCGACGACGCGCAACACGAGAAATCGATCGTCGTCGTAGAGCACGGTGAGCGGGAATCCGGGCTCGCTTAGCCAACGCTCCCAGCCAATCCAGTCCCACTTGGCGATCACCAGGTAACGTGTTCCCGATTCCGACGCTTTGGCCAGAAACGCATTACCGCCGAGACTGCCATCGAAGAGCGCGGCGGCCCGCGAAGACCGTTCGCGCTCGTCCGGGAACGCGAGCCATTGTGGATCGGAGCCAGTGAGAACCGGGTTTTCTTGGAGCGCTTCGAACCACCAGCCGATTGGCCAGCCACGACGATCCGGGCGCACGGCGATCGCCCCGGTTCCTCCATCTTCTTCAATGGCCGTGGCGGCCTGGAGCAGCGAGTCGTCCACGACCTGATAGAAGCTGGCGAATGTCGTTGTGGCGCGATCTGCTTGCATCAGGAGCGCCAGGGAAACGGCCAACACCGCGATGGCCAAAACATTCCGCATGGCCGGAACGCGTCTCGATGCCTGACTGACGCCGAACGTAGCGGCCAGGGAGGCTCCAATCAGGATCGGCGGCGCTATACGCGGCTGGCCAAGCGTCATCATGAGAAGGCCCGCCGGGAGCATCAATCCGGCCGGCACGAGCCACGAGCGGTTAGCTCTGCCGCGCCAGGATGCGGCCAGCGAGAAGATGGCAACCGCGAGCAGAAAGATCCAGAAGGCCGGAGATTCTCTCGTCGCGTAGTTCCAGGCAGCCGATGCTGAGCTCGCCGAGGCGTCCAGCGGAGCGCCATACTCTGCCCGGACGAAGGCGCCCGCGACCACGACGTACAGCGCGACCGATGGAAGCATCGCCCCCGCCAGAGGCATGAGAGATCGCCATGGGTTAAGGAGTCGCGAGGCGGTCATGCCGAGCAGAACGGACGTCAAGGTCGAAACAAGCATGAGTGGGAAATAGATATGGTGCGCGGCCGCGCAGAGGAACAAGTTGGCGCAGAGAACGCCAAGGAGCCACCTTTTCGTCTTTCGCCCGGCGACAGGCGATGCGACAATCGCGCTCGCGGCCGCGACGGCGACGATGCCCGTGGCGAGCGCCATTTGCTGGGGATAGCCACCGTAGAGGAGAGGCTCGGCCAGGGCGCTTGCCGGAATCACGATTGCCGTGGCAAGCAGGCCCCACATCGGCCCGAGTGTGAACCTGGCAACCCACCAGATCGCAAGGCTGAGTACGAGCCCAGTCAGCGTGGCCAGGAGCCGAATCGCGGGCAGAGTTCCGAGTACGGAGTCGGCCATAGTGGCCAGGAGTGGGACCAAAGGCGCATAGACGCCTTCGGACGAGCGCCCAACGCCATGAAAGCCGCGGCCAATGGCCACCCACTGTGCGCCGTCGAGGCCGGGTGGGTAGTCGCCCAGAATGACCCACCGGCGAAGGGTCAGACCCGCGATGCCAATCAGGGCGATGCCGGTACACCAACGATCGACCTGGGGGCAATCCGCGTGAAAAGGCGAGATGTCCCCCGCCTTAATGTCGCTCGCGTCCTCCGAGCCCCGTTCAGGTGAAGTACGCATCGATCGCTCAGGTTGGCGCGTTTCTGGCGGCAGGGTCGATCACCGTAACACCAGTTGACACGGCATCGCTCAACTCAAGCTCGCCTCCCCGATCCGCAAGGAGATCGATTTGCATCCTGTATGGGCCGGGATTGATCTTGGCTGGTATACGGATCCGTGGCTCATCGCATGAATCAGCGTTCCCTTCCGCGATCAGGTCGGAGCCTGCCAGGAGTCGCCATCTCGCCGCGCACTTCAGCCGGTTTGATTCGCCACTGATCGCCAGCTCGAACTCGTTTGTTGACCCGGGGACAAGGTGAGCGGGCGATCTGATGAGACGGCCTCGGATCGGCCCCGCCCAGGTGAGGGAGTGGTCCTCGCCGACGACAACGGGCGCCAGGTCGATGTCGCCGCCAGCGGCATGTTCCCAGCCTGATGCACCACGGTGATGAAACCAGACGGTCAGCCCATACACGCCGGGTGGGACCTCTGCATCGATCGTGGATGTCCATTCAAACGAGGTCGCCTGCGCGGCGGGGAGAAGCTTCTGTTGCACCGCGGATTGGTACACCGCCTGGTTCCAGGGATCGGGGACGCCGGGAGGCGCCAGGATGAACCAGCCACGAACTTCCTCATCGACGCGCGGCGTAACGGCGATATCGACGGCGACCGTGGTGTCAACCAGGGTCACCGACGGCGAACCCAACTTGAATGGAACGGCTCCCGGATTGTTGACTGGATTTGGTGACCACGCTACGCAATCAGCCCAGCGGTGCGTATCGTCGCGGGAGCGCTGCCAGACTTCGGCGCTGTCCTCCACGATGTCGAGGTCGATGCGGCAGTCTAGGGGATGATCTCCCGTTACTCGAACGTGAACGATGTAATGCCCCGGCGCCGCCGGGCTCCAGGAGCCAGTGAGGTCGGGCGGCGGAAGTTGGGTGATATCGTCGAATGAACGGGCGGTAAGACAATTGGAGACCCCGCAAAGCAGGTGGGCGTCGTCGAGAACCGCTGGGAGAGGAAGCCCCTCCGCGCCGCGCCAGAGCAATTGACCGTCGTTGTCGTACCACGTCACCTCCATTCCCGCGGGTCGCGTCAGGGCCAGAACAGCCGGAATGCCGCCTGGGCCCTCAATGCCAATCCAGGGAGCCCAACCGGCGTCTTTCGTGAGCAAGGTGGGCGCGAAGAGACGAATGGTCGGCGCGGTGATGGCGGGCACGGACGGGTTGATCAGATAGGCCAACCCATCCCCATGCTGGCCTCCCCGGGAAATCAATCCGTCTTCTTCGAGGGACACAAGTCGGGACTCAACGGCTGGCCAATCCTCATCACGATACTGGGACGGACGAAAGACGACATAACGGACGCCAATCTGACTCAGTAATCGCACGGTTTCGCGGTTGAGATGGCTGATGCGCGGTGTCACGGTTCCATGAGGTCTCGGCATTTCCCCGACAAAACGCTCGATCAAATCGCTGTAGGCGCGCGGGATGAAGCCGGAGTTGCCGTTCACCATCGGTTTCCAGTGCAGCGTCGAGCGAAAGAGCGCCTCTCCGTAATGCCGGCGCACGCTGGCGGCAGCGGGATCGGCAAAGACACTCTCGGCGGGAAATTCCATGACGGGTCCTGGAGGTTGCGTGGCCAACCACTCGGCCATGGCCACGGCCGAAGTTGAGCGATCGACTGCCGCCAGTGGCACGGAGCCTGTCCAGAGATCCGCCAGGACAAGCGCCGCGATGAGTATCGTCAGAAGGGGGCCCGTTGCCGTGCGCTTGAGCAACTGGTGTGCGGCGGCGTGGTTCCCGAGCGCATTCCAGGCGGCGGCAAGGCCGAGGCCGGCGAGGAGCACCACCACGAGGCCGGCTAGGCCACCGAGGCGCGCGGGAACACGCATCGACCGAAAGAAGGGCGCATTATCGAAGAGCCAGCCATAGGGCAGGGGGATGCCGCCGCCATGTCGGAGACCCCAAGTCGGGCCTAGAGAGAGCACGACGGCGATGGCGGCGATCAAGAGCAAGGCAACCGTCAGCCAACGCCTCCGCGGCCATGCAACGATTCCAATCAGCGCGAACAGGACGGCGACGCTTCCGGGGTAGAGAGCGTCTTCAATGACGATTTCGGCATGCTGGTGTCCATCGGCATGGGGTTCCTGACCAACCTCGGTGAGCGATTCATTTGGTCCCGCCCGCACGCCAACAAGTTGCTGGAATCTGTTGGGCAACGCCCAGGGAGCGAGCTGAAGATACGACTCAGGGAGGGCCTTGTACTGTTCCGTGTCGGCGATCGAACGCTCAAGCTGCTGCTCTTCGCGAACCTGGAGATACGGAATGTAGAACGGGACGGTGATGAGCGCGCCCATCGCCGCTGCAATGCCAAGGGCGAGCCAGAATGGTCGGGGTGGAACGCGCTTCCGCGCCAAACCGTGGACAAGGCCAATCACGCCGACAACAAGGATGACTTGCACTGAAAAGTAGAAGCTGATGAGGACCAGAATGCCGGCAACAACGCCGAGCACGGCGCCGCGAGCAATGGTCGGGCGGTCGATGACGCGCAACATCGCCAGGACAACCCACGGCAAGAGAGCGCCTTCGAGCCAGTTCAGATGCCAGAGATGGACCATGCGATAGGGCAGGAAGGCGTATGCCAGCCCCGCTATGGACGCCGCGCCCCGGTTCCTGGTGAGCATGAGGACGAGCGCATAGACGCCCGCCGCCGCGAGGACGAACGTACCCAGGACCAGGATGGAATTCGTCAAAATGGGGTCGCCGGTCAGGAGACGCAGTGGGGCGGCGATCAGGGCGCCGGGGACATTGGCGTCGGTGTACGCCAATGTTTGCGCGAATGGGTAGAAGATGTTGGCATCGTAAAGTCGGACCGGGTCCGAAACGAGGATGTGCTGGATCCATTCCGAAATCCAGATCTGCAGAAAAGGATCAAACCCGACAATAGTGGCATCGCGCAAGTGGAGCGCATAGGGCCAGGTCATAAAGATGGCGGCGACGACAAAAGCGAACATGGCGGCAAGATGAGGAGCCGCGGCTCTGAACGAAATGCCAACAAATAGAGCTCTCGCTCGGGACGGCAGGGTAGGCGTAACACAGGCTCCGGCTTCTGACGTGGAATGCCGGATGGGTTCACGATTCGCATAGATCATCCGCGCCCTCGGCGACCTGAGGCGAAGGATGCCCCAGGCGGCGCCAGCCAGGAGTACGGCGGATCGGGCAAGCTGAACTGGGTCGTAGATATTCTCGACGGCCTTGCGAATGAGCGGCGCATGGCGATACTCGGCGATGTTGTACAGATTGAGGTAGTTGCCGAGTTGAAAGCCGACGAGGTCGGCGGCCACGGTCAGACCCCATAGCCAGAGAGGCGCGCCAAGGAGCGCCAGGCCCAGAAACGCCCAGAGCATGAGATGGGTCGTGAAGGTCTTGTTGACGAGCAGCCACCAGAGCAGATAGGTGGCGCCGAGCGGGATAATCAGTGGACCGCGGGAGCGCCAGGCCAGCAGAGTCAGGGCAACCCCGCCGCTCAACGCCGCGACCAGACTCCAGCGCGTGAGATCGTCGGTGGGAGCGGAGCGCCACAGCACCCAGATCCCTGAATCGGCCAGACGGTCGCGGTTCCACCGGAAGAAAAACGACCAGCCATCGAAGTTCGCGTAGGCGACCGGAACGTTGATCAGGAGCGTTCCCGCGACAAAGCCCAGGGAGATGGCCACCGCGGAGCGATAACGGCGATCGCGGAGGCGTTCAATGACGGCAGCGGCGACGAAGACAACCGGAAAGAGCTTCAGTGACGTTCCGACAATCAGCGCCAGCACGCCCCGACCATCCCGTCCGCGCTGAAACGCGAGCAGACCAACCGCGGCCATGGCGATGGCTGCCATATCCCACTGGTGACCGGTGTAGAGGAAGAGCGCCGGAGCGGTGGCGAAAAGCCAGACATTGGCGCCACAGATCCGCTGGAGCGCCCAGATCGTGAGGAGGGCGGCCGCGGCCAGCGCCGTGTACGTCAGTGTGAAATAGGTCGGGAGATCGGGAGCCCAACTAATGCTCCAGGAAAGGAGCCCGGTGAGCGGCGGGTACTCCAGCGGAAAGTCGACGTAAGGAATGGCGTGCCTGTCGAGACCGTCGCGGAGATAGAGCCAGATCAGGTCGGAGTAGCGAAACGCTGGAAACGACCAGGCGCGATAGTGTTCCGCGCTGAGGGAATACGCGGCGCCGGGCGCGTAGTGTCGATAACCGAAGATGAGGAGGGCCGTGGCGACGAGGAATGGCCCGAACCGGATCCAGAGGCGAGGCCAGCGGATCATGGCGTCAGCAGCGCGGGTGCGACATTGCTCTGCGCGTGTGATCCGCGCCGAATCCAGAAGGCATGGAAACCCTTCGCGAGGACCTTCATGCCAGCATCCGTCTCGGCCTCCGTCAGCGCGCACGGCTGTTCAGGTCGCTCCGATACAACCAGTATCGTCTGGCACGATGGGCTCGCGGCAGAACGAAGCGGGCCGCCATCGATGTGCAGCGTGCGCTCAACGAATATCTCGGGCAGCGGGCGATAAAGGGTGGGGTGATTGCTCATCAGCCAGGTCGCCTGAGGCGAGTGTTCGACGTAGCGTTCCGGCTGATCGGGCTGAAAATAGCCGAGGTAGAGCGAAAGGAGGAGGATGCCGCCGGAGAGGGCCAGAGCGGGCGCTTCCTTTTGCGCGCATTGAGTCACCATGGCGAGCGCTGGCAATGCCAAAGGGAGAAGCCAGAGCGCATAGCGACTGATATGAACCGTGCCGCCGCTGTTCACATTCGTTGTTTGCGCGAAGACGAACAGGAACCACATCGCCATGGTCAGGCAAATTGCGAGCACCAGAAGAGTTCGCGGAGATCGAGCGAACGTCATCGCATCGCCGCCCTGTTTTGTAAGATTCTCGCGGCCCTTCCCGGTTTGGGAGCGGAAGAACAGAACGATGCCGACGAGCGCCAGAACAGCGGTGAAGGGCATCCAGGCCAGGAATCCAATGTCGGGATCGAGCAGCGGCGCGAAGTAGCGATCCCATGCTGGAAAACCCCCGGCGATTCCTCCATTCAATTGCTGAGGCGTCACGACGCCGAGGCGCGAGAAGTAATACGCCGGATGGATGAGCGTGATGCCGGCGCCGGCCACGGCAAATGCAAGACCTCGGCGGATCCGCGCGGAAGTCGCTACGGGCGGCACGCCGCGGGATCGCGCAGCGACGAGCCACTCCACCACCGCTCCGGTCCAAAAGAGAGGAACCGTGGCCGCGATGGGCAAATTCTGTGTCGCCGCGATCGCGATCGCAATCGATGCCCAGCCCCATCTCCCCGCGGCAGCCGCGGCGATGGCCAGGAGGATCAGCGATAGGGTGAAGAGCTCAATCTGAGCGCGAGGAAGAAACCAAACGACGGGAGACGCCAACACCAGGAGCGCGGCGAGCGCTCCGAAGACGCGTGCAGCGGCGACAAGCGCGCTGCCAAGCAGGAGCACGTTCGTGATGGTGAACGCGACCAAAGGATGGGCGCCAAGCATGGACGTGAGCACCAGGGCGGGTGTCGCCAGCAACGGATAGACCCAGAAATGCGAGAACTCCTGGCGGCCATCCCTGATCAACACCGGCTGTCGCACCGCACGGGAGCCATCTGGGAATCCAGATTCCATCGGCTGGGATTCGAGCCACGCCCGATACGTTGCTTCGTCTGCACGCGACAGAGAAGGCGGACGCCATTCGGCAAACTGCAGCGCCATGGCAATGTACTGATGTGCGTCGCCTGTACGCCGCGGAGCGGCGGTCAGCGCAAGCACGAGCGTGAGGACGAAGGTGATGGAGAGTAGGGCGACGGCGATTTGATTCGCGTGGATTGCGGAAAGAACCGGGATTCGTCGTTGCTCCCCGCTGTCCGTGACCAATGCGGGAGAACTCACGCGGCCGCCCCAGAATGACGACGGCTACGGAATGGAGCGATGTCCGGGTGGGGGGTCAGAGGTGCTCGGCGGGCGCTTCGGCCCCTTCGCGGCTGGAGGGGCGACGCCTGGGTCCTTGCAGACAGCGGCGCCCCAAACAGCGCCGATCGTTGCCGGGGGGTGCAGAAGCTATTCGGCCGTGACTGGGTGTGGACGTGGATCCGCGCCATGTTCATGGAGTGCCCGCGATGATTGCCAATTCGTTTTCGTGCCGGCGCTGCCGGAGCTCGGCTCCGGCACGCTCGAGGTCCGCCGCGACCATCAAATGTACGAGTTCCTCGAAGCTGACCGTCGGCCGCCAATCGAGTTCGCGGCGGGCTGTTGTGGCGTCACCTACGAGAAGCTCCACTTCCGCTGGCCGAAGCAGCGAAGGATCGGTCACGACATGATCGCGCCAGTCCAATCCGGCCGCCGCAAAGGCGACATCGCAAAACTCGCGCACGGAATGGGTTTCACCGGTGGCGACCACATAGTCTTGCGGCTCGTCGCGTTGCAGCATCTTGTGCATCGCGCGCACGTAATCCGGGGCATAGCCCCAATCGCGCCTGGCATCGAGATTGCCGAGCCGAAGTTCGGTCTCCAGCCCTAGCGCGATGCGCGCCACGCGATGGGTGATCTTACGCGTGACGAATTCTCGTCCGCGGCGGGGGCTCTCATGATTGAAGAGGATTCCGGAGCAGACAAACATGCCATAGCTCTCGCGATAATTCACGGCAATCCAGTGTGCATAGAGTTTGGAAACGCCATAGGGTGAGCGGGGGTGAAAGGGCGTGCGTTCGTTCTGGGGAATCTCGGTGGCCATCCCGAACATTTCGGATGACGACGCTTGGTACACGCGGGCCGCGGGATGCCCCAATTTGACCGCTTCCAGCACCCGAGTCACGCCGAGGGCAGTCACTTCACTGGTAAGTACGGGCTGCTGCCAGGAGGCGGGGACAAAGCTCTGTGCGGCCAGATTATAGACCTCGTCAGGTCGAATGCTGGTCACCAGCGAAAGCAATGAGGTCTGATCCAGCAGATCGGCTCCGACGAGCTCAATGCGGTCGCCAAGATGCTCGATGCGGCCGCCCGTGTGCGAGCTGGTGCGTCGGGTGACGCCAACCACCCGGTAGCCAAGATGCAGCAAGTGCTCGGCGAGATAGCTGCCATCCTGGCCAGTGATGCCGGTGATCAGCGCGATTCGCTCGGGCACGCCACGGGTCTCCTCACGCTCCGATTTCCTCGATAAACATCGAGGAGCCGGGGAAGAGAGCCTTCGATGGTCAGATCAGCCACATTGGCTTGATACCAGGCCAGTGTGGTGCGTCGGAGCTCGTCTCCCGCGTCATGGACACGAAGGATAGCGGAGGCGACTTCCGCCGCGTCCGTGGATGAGCAGAGGATGCCGTTCACACCGGCGACGATGAGCTCCGCCGCGGCGCTGTCCTCGTGTTGAAGGACGACACTGGGAATGCCAAGCGCGGCGGCTTCCACAATCACTAACCCAAACCCCTCACGACGCGAAAGCAGGATCAAGCAGAGCGCGCGGCGCAATGTGGCCCGCAATACGCCGTCATCGACAAAACCTGGCAGGCTGACGGCGTCTTCCAGACCCAGGGTTTTCACGGTGCGCCGGATGTTTTCGGCGTCGGGGCCGTCGCCAAGCAGAATGGCGCGAACCGAAGGAAGGGCTTGGCGAACAATCGCGAGCGCTGGCGCGATTGCCGAAACTTGCTTTTCGGGAATCTGCCGGCCCGCGAAGAGGATGATTGGGTCCGCGGGGGAGGGGGTGTCCGGCCCCGCACAGGCCGCGGTGATCCCCCGCAGGAGGGGAATCGGACTCGTGCCGCGAAGACGCCGCAATCGGGATTGGTGAAGCCGGGAGTAGGCAATCGGCTGGTGAGGAGATCGGGCGACGAACCATTGGGCCAGCCAACCCGCCGCGCCGGGGATCGAGCCGAGATACGCTCGCCAGTAGCGCCACGTCCAAACTTCCCACCAATCCAGAATCACCCGATGTCCATGGAGGCGCGAGCTGGCGACAGAGACCAGGGCGGCCCAGGGTGACATAGCCGATGTTTGGACAACATCGTATTCGCGGCCATGGCGCATGAGATGCCACCCCACGGCGGCGGCAAATCGCAGGAGCGGGGCAAGACGGCGGCGCCCGCCAGCGTAGATGGAGCCCTGTGAGCCGCAAAGGACGATGCGCACGCCAGCAGGAGCTGGGGGCGGCACGTTCCAATGCGCCGTCGTGAGGTAGGTGACGCGATTCCCCTCTTGCGCCAATCGAGTGGCCAGGAGCCGGTACCACCGTTCCGCTCCTCCGATCGATGCTGGATAGAGTCGGTCGTACACGATGCAAATGTGGAGCGGTGAGCTCAAGCGCGCAGGATGAAGCCGGGGATGCCGGTTGCTGGATCTCGATCCTGCTCGATGTCTGGTCCAACCTGATCCAGAGCCGCGGCGACGGCGCGGGTGACGGATACACAGGCCGCGTCGACTGCCTTGGCCCACTCGCCTGTCAAGCGCTCTGTCGCAACCTCGGCAATGAATTCGTCACGGTCGAGTTCCGTCGCTGTTCCGTCCGGCTCGATCCACAGGTCGAGTTCAAGATCGATGTCGCGGTAGTAATTCTCACGCAGTTCGAGCAATGGGCGGGAGAAGTTGACGTAATATCCGACCGTGCGGTCCTCGGTCGTCGTGAAGCGAAGGAGCGAAAACCATCGATCGGGGAAGAACCATTGCTCCGCCCCGGTGCGAAACAGCCGCTCCATGCCAGACGGCGTCCTGACCTCGACCTCGCGCGCGCGATAGAACTCAAACCGGTGATGAAGAAGATGGCGCGGACCTTCCGGGGTCGGCACCGCAATCCAGCCTCCCTCGACCTGGTACTCCCAGCAAGCGCCGCGCAGCTTTTCTTTTCGGTAGAAGATTCGCGCGGCCAATCCGATCAGGCTCCTTTGCCGAGAGGCGAATGGTTCGGTATTCCCGTACCACGAGGATACGCCTTTGCGGTCAAGGTGGTTTTTCGCGCAATCACCAATCGCGTGTTTCCGGACGATATGCTCTCCGCCGAAACGATCTCCGAGCTCAGCGTTCTGGCGGCTTGTCGGCCCATCCTTAGCTCGTCATCGATGTGCAGGCCCTTCGGGAAGAACGCCTGGCCGCCAACCTCCAGAAAAGGCATGACGAACTCAAGGAGAACCGGCAGGCTGGCCACGGCTCGCGCGGTCCCGATTTCGAACTGCTCCCGGAACTGCACCTTCCGTCCGAATTCTTCGGCCCGGCCATGGATGGCCTCGATCGCGTCAAGACCCAGTGTGGCGATGACCTCGTTGAGAAATGAAACCTTCTTTGCCGTGGCGTCCAAGAGCGTTACCTGAAGGTCAGGCATGGCGATCTTCAATGCCAGGCCGGGGAAGCCGGCGCCGCTCCCGACGTCAATCAGCCGGGCCTGGCCCAGGCGTTGGCGAGATGGCGAATCGAGGAATGTTGTGATCGCCGGCAGCATTGCCAGGGCATCGAGAAAGAGTCGACGTTCGATTTCAATGGGGTTCTTGATTGCAGTGAGGTTGAACCGCGCGCCGCGGTCGAGCAGGAGATCGCGGTAGCGATCAAATCGCTCCGTGGCCACAGGAGACAACGGCACGCCAATGTGAGCGGCGGCCGTCGCAAGGCCGGGCCATGAGTTGTCGAGTTTTGCAAATTCCGTCTCCGCGACTCGCGACAGGGAATCCGGAGGCAATAAGGAAGGAGCGGTTGGATTCACAAGGGCATCGCCTATGCAGGATTGAACCCTGGCGGTACGCGGAAAACAGGTCCGAATGGGGACGAGTCTACCCGACCGCGTTTTCCGGGGCGAATAGTCGCTGCGCCTGATATGCAGCGCGGGCGTCGATGGCTGACCGCGCTCCCGCGACGATGTCGAGGGTTGTTAGCCCGGCGAGCTCACGAAGTCGGCTTTGCGATGCCTGTTCGTAAACCTGGTCGGGGATCGCCAGCACCGAGGTGGGCACGGACATTCCTCGGCTGGAGAGGAGCTCCAGCACGGCAGATCCGAAACCACCAGCGCGGACGTTCTCTTCGACGGTGACCAGGGCGCCGCAGCGGTCCGCACATTCGAGAATTCGGGCGCCATCGAGCGGTTTCACGAAGCGGGCGTTGACGACCGTGGCGCTGACCCCTTCCGCGGCAAGCTGATCCGCGGCGCGCTCCGCCGGAAGAACCATCGAGCCGAGGGCCAGAATCGCCACATCGGAGCCCGTGCGGATGATTTCGCTGCGCCCAATGGGGAGAGCATGAAGTGGACCCGAAAAGGAGACTCCAACACCGGCGCCGCGCGGATAGCGGATAGCCACCGGCCCATTAACGTCCTGGATGGCTGTTTTCAACATATGGCGAAGCTCGTCTTCATCCTTCGGCGCCATCACCGTCATGTTCGGCAGGCAGCGCAGGTAGGAAAGGTCGAAGATCCCGTGGTGGGTTCGTCCATCGTCGCCAGCAAACCCTGCACGATCGATGGCAAACGTCACGGGGAGGCGTTGCAGGCAGACATCATGGATGATCTGGTCGTAGGCACGCTGCAAAAACGTCGAGTAAATGCCGACAACGGGGCGCATCCCCTCGGCCGCGAGCCCAGCGGCAAAGGTCACCGCATGCTGTTCCGCGATGCCGACATCGAAGAAGCGTTCTGGAAACTCGGTCTGGAATTTCGCGAGCGACGTTCCGGTCGGCATGGCCGCCGTAATGGCGACGATCCGTGGGTCATCCTTGGCCAGTTCGATCACGGTTTGGGCAAAGACATCCTGGTACTTGGGCGGTGATGGCGGAGCTCCAGGCGTGGCAGGCGCGGATACCGCGTGACCGCGCTCCCGGTCGGACGACGCGGCGGCAAAGCCACGTCCCTTTTCGGTCACGACATGGAGAAAAACGGGTCCTGGCACCAGGGACGCTTGACGGAGCGCTTCCACCAGTGCCCGCATATCATGGCCATCGATGGGTCCCATGTAGGTGAAGCCGAGTTCTTCCCAGATCATCGAGTGGTAGAGAAATTCCTTGAGCGAGTCTTTCCATCGTTTCCCAAGCTCGACTAGCAGTTCGCCTTGGGGAAGCCGTTCCGTCAGGCGCGCCAACTCATCCTTGGCCCGGTTGTAGCGGGGATCGGTGCGCACCCGGTTGAGATAGTGCGACATGGCGCCTACGTTGGGCGAAATCGACATCTCGTTGTCGTTGAGGATGACCAGAAAAGGAAGATCGAGGATGCCGGCGTTGTTGAGGGCCTCGAACGCCATACCCCCGGTGAGCGCTCCATCGCCGATGATGGCGACCACGCGTCGGTCGGGATCGGGTCCCTGGGAAAATGCCACCGCCATTCCCAGCGCCGCTGAGATGGAGGTCGAAGCGTGGCCGGCGCCGAAGGCATCGTGCTCGCTCTCGTCGCGGGAGAGAAACCCGGAGAGCCCGTTCTCTTTGCGAATGGTCGGAAAGCGATCCCGGCGTCCGGTGAGCAATTTATGCACGTACGCCTGGTGACCGACATCCCAAACGATGCGGTCGCGGGGAGAACTGAACACCCAGTGCAACGCCACGGTGAGCTCAACAGCGCCGAGCGATGCGCCAAGATGGCCGCCATTGCGGGTGACGATGTCGATCAGTTCACGCCGCAGCTCAGCGGAGAGGGCGGGAAGGTCAGAGTGGGGCAGAGACTTCACGTCAGCCGGCGATGCAATGCGGTCGAGAAGCGGCGTCGCACTCGCTGGCACGCGCGCGGTGTTGTCTTCGTTTGCCGCCATGATGGTTACTCCTAACTTGGCGGACCCGCGATGCTGACTTGGAGGGCGACCGCCGACAGGCATGTATAACACAGGGTCGGCGAGTCACTCGGTGCCGTGCGAACAGATTGCCGGACAAGGCGATGCCGTTGTGGAGGGTGATCGCGGCGGATAAACTCGCGCATGGCGCAAGACAAGGGATGACATTTAGCCGGAGAGGTGCAGCAACATGCTCGTGCTCACGCGAAGTCAGGTGAGGGAATTGGTCCCGATGCCGGACGCCATCGAGTTGATGAAGACGGCGTTCACCGAGCTATCGGCGGGACGCACCGTTTCCCCACTGCGAACGGTGATTTCGTTGC
Source organism: Thermomicrobiales bacterium (assembly GCA_038246475.1). Lineage (GTDB taxonomy): Bacteria > Chloroflexota > Chloroflexia > Thermomicrobiales > UBA6265 > JACCXM01. Next base: position 29,713 of record JBBRVX010000017.1, read on the forward strand.
CGGATCGAGAGGCCGACGCGCTCTTCATGCCGGCCTTCGTGCCTGCGATGGCCGCGCTCGGCATGAAGTCCGTGAACGTTTTCCGGCGGAATGCGCGGCACGGGCTGCCGGTGATTCACGCCGTGGTTTCGCTCATCGATCCGGAAACGGGCGAACCGCTCGCCATCATGGATGGAACCTATCTCACCGCGCTTCGCACGGGAGCCGTTTCCGGGGCCGCGGCCGATTTGCTGGCCCGGCCCGAAAGCCGTGTGCTGGCGGCCATTGGCGCCGGAGCACAGGGCGTAACGCAAATTGCGGCGATCTGCGCGGTGCGCCCCATCGAACGAGCCATCGCCGTTGATGTCAACGAGGAAGCGTTGCAGCGGCTGCGCGCGGCGATCGAGCAGGACTGGCCCGATCTTGCCGATCGCCTCGAAACGTCGACGGACGCGGCTGCTGCCGTCCGCGAGGCCGATATCATCTGCATGGCAACCACGTCGCGCACGCCCGTGTTCCAGGATCGTGATGTTCGACCGGGGACGCACATCAGCGGCGTTGGCGCGTACACGCCGGAAATGCAGGAATTGCCCGCCGAAACAGTGGCTCGCGCGACGGTCGTGGTGGATGCGTTTGACGCGGCTCTTGCCGAAGCCGGCGATCTCATCATTCCCCTCAACGAGGGCCGCGTAACGCGAGATCACTTCCGCACGGAGTTGGGGATGATCGCCAGTGGCGCCGTGCCCGGCCGCACCGGCAACGCGGAAATCACGCTCTTCAAATCTGTTGGCAACGCCGTGCAGGACGTGGTGGTGGCCAGGATGGCCTATGACCGTGCCCGCGCATCAGGAGCGGGCACGGAGATCGATCTCATGTGAGCCTCAACCGCTAGTCCGCCGCTGCCGCGAGGAGCGCGGGGCTCCCAATCTGGCACACACCGGCCTCGCATACATGACGCTCAATGTGGTCGGTGAACGATTCCGGATACATTTTCATCATGCCCAGCAAAGGCATGGGCGCCACCTGGCCGAGGCCGCAGAGCGAAAGCTCGATAATGTGTTTGGACGTGCGCTCCATGAGTGAGAGATCTTCGCGCGAGCCGCCGCCCAGCCGAATCCGATCGATGACCTCGACCAGGGCCGGGTTGCCCAGGCGGCAGGGAACGCACTTCGAGCAGGATTCCACCCGGTTGAAGGCCATCAAATACCGCGCGAAATCGACCGGGCAAACGTGCTGATCGAAGACGACAAATCCCCCTGATCCGAGCATGCCGCCGATTTCGGTCATCGAATCGAAATCGACGGGATAGCCCAGCTGCTGTTCGGTGAGCGGGCCGGCAGAAACGCCTCCCGTCTGGATGCCGCGAAACTCGTGGCCATCGCGCATGCCGCCCCAGACCTCTTCCACGAGTGTTCGCAAGGTTATGCCCATGCGCACCTCGACCAGGCCGACCTGCTTGAGCGGGCCCTGAACGGTCATCATCTTCGTGCCGGCGCTCTTGGACGTCCCTATCTGGGAGAACCACTCACCGCCGCGATCGATGATCGCCGGGACATTCGCCAGGGTCTCGGTGTTGTTGAGAATAGTCGGCCGTTTCCAGAGCCCTTCTTCGACTGAGCGGGGCGGCTTCGTGCGGGGCTGGCCGCGCAGGCCCATGATCGAATACATCAGTGCCGATCCTTCGCCACAGATGTACGCGCCGCCTCCCGTGAGGACGCGAACCTCAACGTTCTTGCCGCTGCCAAGGATGTTGTCGCCGATGAGCCCGAGACGCTCCGCGTCGGCCACGGCCTTGCGAAATCGCTGAATCGCCAGCGGGTACTCGCCGCCGATGTAGTTGTACGCCCGCTCAGCGCCGCAGACGACGCTGGAGATGAGCATCCCTTCCAGAATCTTGTGCGGGTCGCCCTCATGAATACGGCGGTCCTTGTAGACGTTAGGCTCGCCCTCGTGGGAGTTGACGACCACATACTTCGGATGCACGCGCGCCTTGCGGCCGCTCTCCCACTTGATTCCGGCCGGGAATCCAGCGCCGCCGCGGCCACGGAGCCCGGCGGCGGTTACCTCGGCGATGGCTTCTTCAGGCGACATTTCGAACAAGACTTTGGCGAGCGAGCTATAGGCGCCGCGAGCAATGGCATCCTCGATCGATTCGGGATCGATAATGCCCGTGTCTGCCATCACAATACGGAGCTGGTGTTTGAAAAACGGATGCTCGTCGAGGGGCCGAATATCTCCAAAAGCCTCAGGTCCTCGAACGCCGATCGCCCGCGCCTGGAGATCGCCCGCCAGCAGTGCCGGCACGTCGTCAGGAGCGATGGAGCCGTAGAGAATCGGCGGTTGGCCGGGGCGCTTGATTTCGACGGCCGTATCCGCCCACATGGCTCCCGTACCACTGACCTGGCGGACCACCGCGTCGGAGCCACGAGTTGCCTCACGACACGCGGCGAGGACGGCAAGGGCGCCCTTGGGCACGGAGGCGCTGTCGACGCCAACGCTGACGACGAGGCGATCGTCGGCCCAGAGATCGTCCCAGCGTTGGGTGACCTCGCTCTGAAACCGTGTGAAGGCCGCATGTGAGTCGAGTCTAGCCGCCATGATTGCTCCCGGTGGGCGTGTGATGAGCGTCACGCCAACTACCCCGTGAGGCAATGGCGCCGCGAATCGCATCGTTCAATGATTCAACCGTAAGATCGCCGTGGAAATCGGCGTCGAGCTTGCAGATGGGCGCGCGATCACAGACGCCAAGGCAGCCGTTCACGACCTGAACGGTAAGTTCGCCGTCGGCGGTTGTGCCTCCGTCGGTGATGCCCCACACATCCTCAAGATTCTGCACAAGCTGTTGGGAGCCCATCACGTAGCAGGCCATGCCGTGGCAGAGGAGCATGAAATGCTTGCCGCGGGGTTCGGTCCGAAAATCGGCGTAAAAGGTCAGAAGTCCGTAAATGCGGCTGGCCGAGGTTCCGAAATGCTCCGCGACAACGTCCGCTGCCGGAAGGGAAACCCACCCAAAGTGCTCGTTGATCTCCTGCAACGACGAGAGGATAAGTTCCTGCGCTTCCTGGAAATCGCGGTAGGTGAAGTGGGAGAGAATCTGCCGCACCTCGTCGAGGTCTACGGTGTAGTCAGCACGATCGATGCCGTACGCTCCCTCAACTTCGGTTCCACCTGGGCCGGCTATTGCCGGAGCCACTTCGTCCAAATCAGCCCCCGACGCGCGAGATCATGTGATGCCAAGCGTGGTTTCGGCCACGAACCTGAAGGCGAGTATATGAACGGGCAGCAGACCGGTCAACGAACGTCGATGCTCACGAAATGCGCCACGATGCGCGTCGCCGCCATCGAACGTCCGACCCTGCTCGCCGGCTACGATTTGCCGAACAACGACTGAAAATCACCGTCGAAGCCCTGGAGGAACTCATGAACCTCCAGCACATCATCGACTGACACGGGATCTGCCGGCGCTGACGGAGCCTCCGCCTCGACTTCAAACCGATCGCGGACATGTTCCTCGCCGAGCCGCCGGAGCGCGAGCTGTGCTTCTTCCGCGTCGCCATCCCCGATCACCGCCGCGACAAAGTTGCGCGCATGGCACTCGCTACACGAGACCATCAGCATCCACATGTCCGATTTGCGAGAGAGGATGTGTACGTCGTCGGATTCAAACCCACGGTGGCATACGGTGCATCGTTCCATGCGATCCAGGACGATGCGTTTGATTTGCTTTTCAGAAGTGTCCATGCTTTCCGCTTTCGTAGGAGGAGAAGTCCTCAGTTGCCTGACTTGCGGTCGAAATCGTCCAGGTCAAGCGTGTTGATGAAATCCCGGAAAACCGAGAGTCGCTCTTCATCAACAACGCCGCCAGCGCGTTCGAGTTCCGGATGGGCCGAATCGTCGTCTCCCTCGGTCTCTCCGTCGTCTTCTGAGCTGAGCATAACGCCGGCCTTTTCCATCACCGAATCGTCCACCAGGATCGGAACCTTGGCTCGTACCGCGAGGGCAATCGCGTCGCTAGGTCGTGAATCGATTTCGACTTCGCGGCCATTCGCCGTGAGCACGATGCGCGCGTAGAACACATCATCCGAGAGGTCGGTCACCGTGATGCGGTCGACCGTTCCTCCGAGGCCGTCGATAATCGTTCTCATGAGGTCATAGGGAAGAGGACGCGAAGCGGTCACCCCCTGCAGCTCCATGGCGATGGCTTCGGCTTCGTACGAGCCAATCCAGATGGGCAAATGACGTTCGCCATCGACCTCCTTCAGGATTACCACGCGATGTTGAGTCACAAGGCTGACTCGAATGCTTTCCACCACGGTCTCGATCATGCGAAGCCCTCCGACCGCGGCATTCGGGCCGGGAGAGTTTCGACGCTCCCCAGGCAATGCATCCTGCGTCGCCACCTGGTCCAACGTAAGTTTACAACCCGCGTTCCAGCCTGAGCCAATGCCATGCAACCAAAATCCCATGCCCCTCAAAACAGGAACATGATGTCGCTCTGCTCAAGCGCCCGCCGTCCCCGTCGAGGCACGCGGTGACAGGTCCTCGGCATAACTTTCGTGGGGCACAAATCCGATGTCATCTGGCGGCCAATAGGAAAGCCAGGCCTTGCCAACAATGTTTTCCACTGGCACGACGCCGAAGACGCGGGAGTCCGATGAGTTCGACCGATGGTCGCCAAGCACGAAGACGTTGTCTTTGGGCACGATTTCGTCACAATGGTCCCGCTGGCCGCATCGCGTCCGATCCAGGATGTAATCTTCCTCCAGCATCACGCCATTCACGAAGACGTGGCCTTCACCAAAGGTGACTTCATCACCGGGCAACCCGATGATGCGCTTGATGTAAGGTTTGTCGGAGTTCGTGGGCGGATCGAAGACCACGACATCCCCCCGTTCCGGTGGGTCAAACGGATAGTAGCGCGTTCCGCCAATGTCGAGGAACTGATACGCGTTCCGGTTCACCAGCAACATCTGTTCATTGTCAAGATTCGGCAGCATGCTTTCGCCATCGACCCGGAAGTTCAGGACGACCAAACGGACCAGGAAAAAGATTAGCGCCGCCAGGAGCAGGGTCTCGACGATCTCTCTGACCGCGCGGGTTGCCTGCTGCTTGGTCCCCCGTTGCGGTTCTTCGATCGCGGTGGCCGGCAGGGATTCGGCGCGACCGTCGGGGCCCAGCGCCGGGTTGAAATCGCGTTCTGCTGTCATACGTGCCTCACAACTGATTACCTCCGGACAATGACACGAGCGGGGCACACTGCCCCGCTCGTGGCGGTAGTTCCGGACCTGGCTTCGCGGAAATGACGATCAGATTTCGTCAGCGCGGACCTTCGAGCGATCGATGGCTTGAGACGACGATGTATCAAAAACGTCGCTGCCCGTGGTCGTCGCGGCTGCCAGGGTGTCGCCGGTCCCGGCTGCCTCGTTCTTGAATTCCTTGACGCCTTGCCCAAGAGACTTGACCACTTCAGGGAGCTTGCCGGCGCCAAAGATGATCATGATGATAACGAGCACGATGACAAGCTCTTGCCAGCCCAACCCCATCATAGTGTTTCCTCCTGCGAGAGCGCTTATGAACCTTTGCTGGCATCGCCAGATCGTGCCGGAGTATAGGTGGCCTGCCGGGGCCCGGCAAGCGCCATGAGGCGTTAGAGAAGAAGGCTGCTCGTAATGGCCAACGCCACGTACACCACTGCTGTGCCAATCGTGAATTGGAAGAGCGTCTTCTCTACCCCCCGCCGAGTGCGGTTGATCGAACCGGCATCGCTCCCGAAGGCGCCGCTAAATGACGATCCCTTCGTTTGCAGCAGGATGAGGATCATCATCACAATCGAGATGATGATCATGGCAATGTTCAGGGCCGTGTGCATGGGTGTTCACTCGCTCCAGCTCACATTGATTGGCGCCGGGCGCCATCGAAACGCGGCCACGAATCGTACCACCGAACGCGCGCCGCCATCGTGATGCCGCTCAGGTCTGGGGAATGGCCGCAATGCCTGGCAAGGTCCGCCCCTCCAGCAGTTCGAGCGAAGCGCCCCCGCCCGTTGAGATGTGGTCGATCTGATCGGCGACGCCTGCCGCCTCGACAGCGGCAATCGAATCGCCGCCGCCGACGACGGTGAACGCATTGGCCGCGGCCATGCAGCGAGCAATTTCAAGCGTTCCCGACGCGAATTGCGGTTGCTCGAAGACGCCCATGGGTCCGTTCCAGAATATGGTGCGCGCCCTCGCGATCTGATCGCAATACGTCTGGACCGTGCCGGGTCCGATGTCAAAGATGGCCTGCCCTGAAGAAACTCCATCCGGCAGAACCACGTGCGTGATAACGCTGTCGATTGTGCTGGCGACAACCACATCAGTTGGCAGCATGAGACGGATGCCTCGCTCCTCCGCGGTGGCGAGGAGCTGGCGCCCTTCGTCGAGGAGGTCGGGCTCGGCAAGCGAGGCTCCGATATTGTGTCCAAGCGCCATGAGCACGGTGTTTGCCATGCCTCCGCCCAACAGCAGAGCATCGACACGTGTCAGCAACTGCCCAAGCACCGCGAGCTTGTCCGAGACTTTGGCGCCGCCCAGAATGGCCACGAAAGGTCGCTCTGGTTCGCGCAGCAGCCGGGACAGCACCGCCTCTTCCTGTAGAAGGAGAAAACCAGCATAGGCTGGAAGCATATTGGCAACGCCGGCCGTTGAAGCATGGGCGCGGTGGGCGGCCCCGAACGCATCGTTCACATACAAATCACCAAGTCGTGAGAACGCTTCGGCGAGGTTCGGGTCATTTGCTTCTTCACCGGGATCGAATCTGGTGTTTTCGAGCAAGAGCACCTCGCCCGGTTTCAACGCGGCCGCGGCGTGTTCGGCCGCGGGGCCCGTTACGGCATCGACCGTGGCCACCGGTTGCCCCAGGAGTTCACGGAGGCGAACCGCGACCGGAGCTACCGAGAATTTGGCATCGACCTTGCCCTTCGGGCGACCAAGGTGGGTGAGGAGGACGACGGACGCGCCGCGATCGATGAGATCGCGAATGGTTGGCAGGGCGGCGCGAATGCGCGTATCGTCCAGGATGTCGCCATCACGGAGCGGTACGTTGAAATCAACCCGGACCAGCACGCGCTTGTTGCGAACGGCCGCCTCGGCAACGGAACGCATCGTCATCTACGCTGGCTCTCCAAGTGTGACTCGGGGATCGAAAGCGCGGACGTCACGAGGCGTCGCGGTCAATTCCGCGCTCGCAAATGAGGGCCACGAGTTCGCCGACCCGGCAGGCGTACGCCCACTCGTTGTCATACCAGGCCAGCACTTTCACTAGCCTGTCTTCGAGGGCCATGGTGGAAAGGCCATCGACCACCGCGGAGCGGGAATCGCCCCGATAGTCCGAGGAGACGAGCGGTTCATTGGAAAAGCCGAGAATGCCTTCCATCTGCTCGCTCTTGGCCGCGACCCGAAACGCCTCGTTCACGCTCTCAGCGCTCGCGTCCTTGTCCGTTTCGATCACAAAATCGATGATGGACACGGTCGGGGTGGGAACACGCAGCGACGTGCCGTCGAACTTCCCTTTCAGCTCGGGAATGACCAGCGCCACTGCCTTGGCGGCGCCGGTGCTGGTGGGAATGATGTTCTGCGCGGCCGCGCGCGCCCGCCGCAGATCCTTGTGCGGGCCATCAAGCACGACCTGATCGTTTGTAAACGAGTGAACGGTCGTCATCATGCCGCGGCGAATGCCGAAGTTGTCGAGAAGAACCTTGGCCACGGGAGCGAGGCAATTTGTGGTGCACGATGCATTGGAAACAATGGTGTGCGCGTCTGGGTCGTACGCCCCTTCGTTGACCCCGAGCACAATGGTGATGTCCTCGTCGTTTGCCGGAGCGGAGATGATGACCTTGCGGGCGCCGGCCTTGATGTGTCCGCGGGCCTGCTCGGCCTTGGTGAAGAGACCCGTTGATTCGATCACCACATCGACGTCGTGGGCCTTCCAGGGGATGCGCCTCGGTTCCTTTTCGGCTGAGACCGCGATTTCGTGGCCGTTCACGCGCAGGCCCTTGGGCATCGCTTCGATCTCCGCGTCGAAACGGCCATACGTGGAGTCATATTTCAGGAGCGCAGAGAGGGTCTCCGACGGCGCCAGGTCATTGACGGCCACGACCTCGAACAGGTCCGCGAAGCCACCCTGACTGATTGCCTTGAACGCCTGACGGCCGATGCGTCCAAACCCGTTGATCCCAACCCGATAAACCACGTGTTACTCCCTCACACTGTTCGCGGCGACGAGCTCGCGTGGCTCGTTGTCGACATTGAATTGATCCGTGCGGCGCTGAATGTTTCCAGCGTACGCGTCTTCGCGCCACCGGCTGTTCGCGAGTTCCAACAGAACCGCCGCCAGCTTGTCCGGATCGTGGCGCAGGGGATTCTGGTTGCTTACCACATCTCTTGCGACAACGAGTATGCGAGGATCAAGGGTATTCAGAGAATCAGGAAGCACGGGATCGATGGAGAGCTCCGGACCAATGGCATCCGCGGACGCCGTGTTGCTGTTGACCAGGACCGCGTCGAGCACGCCAGGACCGAGCAGCCGATTAACGACCTTGACATGGTCGAGGGCGCTGAAGTGGTCGGTTTCACCCGCCTGGGTCGCCACATTGATGACGTAGACCTTTGGCGCCGATGCGGCCCGCACCGCGCGGACGATTTCGGGCACCAGCAGATTCGGCAGAATGCTGGTGTAGAGGCTGCCGGGACCGAGCACGATAAGATCGGCGTTCAGGGTGGCAAGCACGGCCGGCCGGTAACCCTCCGGGGACGATGGCGTCAGGAAGACATCCCGAATTGGGGTTGTGTGCGTCGGAATGTTCGATTCGCCCTCGATGATCGAGCCATCAATGAGCTCGGCATCAAGCCGGACGTTCTTGACGGTTGCCGGCAACACCCGCCCGCGAATATTGAGGACATTTGCCGATTCGATGACTGCCTGCTCGAAGCTGCCGGTAACCTCGGTTAGCGCGGTGATGAACAGGTTTCCCAGCGAATGGCCATCCAACTCCGAACCTGACTGGCTGAAGCGATGTTGAAAAAGCCTGGAAACCAGCGATTCATCGTCCGCGAGCGCGACAAGACAGTTACGAATATCACCGGGCGCCGGAATGTCATACGCGGTGCGGATCTTGCCCGTGCTTCCGCCATCGTCCGCCACGGTGACGACAGCGGTTATGGCGAGCTCGTGCCGTTTGAGGCCGCGCAGAAGGGTGGAGAGACCGGTGCCGCCGCCAATGGCCACCACACTCAGCCCCGGGTGGGACGCGCCGAAACGATGTTCGGCGACAATCTGGACAAGCTGCTTGTCGGCTTTGACGTTGGCGAGCACGGGCAGAATGAGGCCGCGCATGAGCCGATACAGCCCGTAGACCATACACGAGATGCCGACCAGAAAGACAATGCCGAAGCGCGCCTCACGGGGCAGAAACTGCAGCGTGATGAACTGGACGAGTCCGCTTACAGGTCCCGGAAACGGACTATACCGATAGGAGTAGACCAGACCCATGGCCACGGCGAGGCCGGTCAGGATCGTGCCCAGCAGAAAGAGCGCGGCCCACCGCTTTACATGCATGCCGGGACGAAGCCATGTGCGCCAGCCGCGTGGAATTGTCACACTCTCCCTCGACCCGACCTGATTGCGAAATTCCAGATGCCCGTGTCGCGGGCGCGCCGCCGCGGACAGATAGCGGAGTATAACAGGGCCACTTTTCATGACATAAATTTGACTCGCACTGGCGCTGTATCCGTGCGGGCGCGCGTTTCCCATAGTGGTTTTTCGACAATTGCAGGAACGTGCGCGGGCTCTCCCGCGTTCACAGAGTGGATGCCTGACTGCATATGATGGAGGGGAACGTGGATAGCGAACGGTTCGACCGATTGACACGATTGTTCGCTGGGCGGCGCTCTCGCCGAAGCGTGCTCGGCGCCATCGGCCTTGGGGCCGCGGCGACGATCACCGGTATCGGGAAAGTCTCGGCCCAGGTGAGTGTGCCAGGAGGGATGTGCGGAGGCATTGCCGGATTCCCCTGCCCGGATGGATTCACGTGCGTCGATGTCGCGGGAGACGGCTGCGATCCTCTGGCTGGCGGAGCGGACTGTTCCGGGATTTGCGTGCCGGTCGATTACAACCCCTGTGCCGCGATGCTCTGCATCGAAGGGACGACCTGCTGTCCCCAGTGCGGTGGCATTTGCGTCCCTGGAGATGTGGTTTGCTCCGAGGATCTCTGTACGAGTGAGCAATGCAATCAAGCCATTTGCGGCCCCGGCGAATATTGCTGCAATGAGAGTTGCAGCCGCTGCGTGCCGGTTGGCCAGGGCTGCACGCGGGAGTACTGCTCGCCGGCGCCCCCTTCCGGCGAACCATGTGGAATGACATTCTGTGGAGCGGGGGAATACTGCTGCAACCCGAGTTGTGGCATCTGCGCGCCTATTGGTGGCGGCTGCATTGAAATCTTCTGCGGCCCGTCAGAAGAACCTGGAGTTCCGTGTGGCCCGACCGTCTGTCCGGTGGGACAGGTCTGCTGCAACGAAAGCTGCGGCATCTGCACCGAGCCGGATGGCGTCTGTATCATGATCGCCTGTCTGAACTAATAGGGGATTCGGAGGATCAGGTCCGCCCTCGGCGCCGAACCCTCACCCGAACCCCTCGCGAACTTGCTGTCATTCCGACGGAGGATGAATCTCGTCGTTTTTCGCGTACGTATGCGGTGTTTGACGAGAACCCAGTGGACGTTTCCTCGGGATGACACAACGTCTGAACGCCACTCCAGGTGCGTGGTCAGAATTGCTTGGAGGACGCTTTCGCGCCTCCGCTGTGGTAGGGGCGACGCCTGGGTCGCCCGCGGCACGAGAATCGGCGCCACTGTTCCAGAA
>JBBRVX010000018.1:0-40370 GCA_038246475.1 Thermomicrobiales bacterium
GGCTACAAGGGGGAGCGCCGCGATCGTCCCGGACCGATCGCCGCCTATCTGGAGCTGCACATCGAGCAGGGCCCGGTACTGGAAGATGCCGGCGTGCCGGTCGGCGTGGTGGAAGGGATCGTCGGCATCACCTGGAGCGAGATCACGGCCGAAGGGCATGCGGATCATGCCGGCCCCTCGCCCATGCCGCTGCGCCGCGATGCCCTGGTCGCCGCGGCCCGGCTGATTGGCGGCGTCGACGAGATGGTGCGCACCATCGAGGGCGCGGTCGGCACCGTCGGCCGCATCGCCGCCGAGCCCAACGTCATCAACACCATCCCCGGCAAGGTCACGCTCAGCGTCGATCTGCGCCATCCCGAGGCCGCCACGCTCGACACCCTGGTCGCGGGGCTGGAGCGCCTGGGTCGCGACATCACGCGGGCCACCGGGGTGACCATCGGCGTCAACCGCTTCTGGACCAGCGAGCCGACCCCGTTTGCCGCCGAGGTGGTCGATGCCGTGCACGCGGCGGCGGACGAGCTAGGCGTGGCGACGCGGCGGCTCTGGTCCGGGGCCGGCCACGACGCCAAGTACATGCAGGAAGTCGCCCCCAGCGCCATGATCTTCGCCCGTTCGGTGAACGGGCTGAGTCACTGCGAGCAGGAGTACTCCGCCCCCGAGGATCTGGAGGCGGGAGCGAACGTGCTGCTGCTGGCGGCGCTGCGGCTGGCGGGCATCGAAGGCGAGCGGACCAGTCATGCACGGGGATAGAGCAGATGGACGCACCAGAAAAACGAATGACGTGGGATGACTTGGTCGCGATCCCGGTAGATTGGCCGTGCGAACGGTATGAACTGTTCGATGGGAAGCTGGTGATTACGCCGCTGCCCACGATTCCCCATCAGATTGCCGCCGCCGACGTCGCCTTTCCTCTTGCGCACGTCATCAGAGACCACGATCTTGGCCAGGCCTTTCCAGTCCCAATCGGCGTTCGTTTCACGCCCGACAATGTTGTGGTTCCCGACGCCGCCTTCGTCGCGCGTCATCGAAAGCACGTCATCGGCCCGGAGGTGATCGATGCCGCGCCCGACCTGATCATCGAAGTCGTCGAAACACCGACTCGCGAGCGCGATACGACAATCAAGCGAGCCATGTACGCGCGGTTCGGGGTACAGGAATACTGGATTGTCGATGCGGAAGAGCGAACCATTGTGATTCTGGCGCTTGTCGGCGAATGCTACGATCGCGTTGCGGCAGATGCGGATGGCGCGTTCCATTCGCGCGCCATTCCGGGCTTCTCGATGACAACGGCGACGACGTTTGCCGGCATTGAGAAGATCTGGGGTTCGAGTTGGCCTTGATCAGCGGTGTCGCTATCCTGCATTGAACCGGAGTCGCCGAGGTTAGGCATCATGGCAATTACCACACATCGACTCACGTATGAGGATTTGGAACTCATTCCGCAGGAGCGGGAAGGGGATCGGCACGAGCTAATCGACGGGGAGTTGATCGTGTCGCCATCGCCGGCGCCGGTGCATCAGATCATCGTCAAGAATCTCACGGTTCAGCTTGCGCTGCACATCGACCCCAGGTTCCTTGGCACGCTCATGCCTTCCCCGATCGACGTGAAGTTCTCGCCGGACAACGTGCTGATTCCCGACTTGGTTTTCATCGCTCGCGATCGCCCCGACGCCATTGGAGATAAGGCGGTTCTCTCGGCTCCGGACCTCATAATCGAGATTCTCTCTCCAGGCTCACGGCGGCGCGATCTGGGCGCCAAACGTGCCCTATACGCGCGGTTTGGCGTCGCTGAATATTGGATCGTAGATCCTGCTGCGCGCTCGGTACGGGTACTCTCGCTGACGGCTGGGCGCTACGAAGAGATTCCGATTGGCGATGACCGTATGGTTCACTCTCGCGTCTTGCCTGAGCTTGCTCTGCGCACGGAACAAATCTTCGTTGGCGTGTTCTGAAAAAAGGCACTTCGCGTGCGACGGCAGTGCGGGCAGCAGCGAAAGTGGCGCTTGGAAGTGTGCTGGCCACAACCGGCTTAAATCTTGAGGAGGCTTCGGCGGCCTGCGGCGGGAAGGACAAGCCGAAAGGCAATGTGTGCCTGCGCGGCTACAAATACAAGCGCAATTGGGTTACGAGAAACGTTCGCAAGCCCACATGCCTTTGCGATTGGGGCAAACGCTTCACTACCGGAGATAAGTGCGAGTGCCTCAGCGGATGCAGTTACTGCGCCGACGCCTTCTAATCAAGGCTCAACGTACATCGTCGCGCCCTGATTAGATGGCGTCGGCCGAGTGCTCCAAACGGCTGATTATCCTCGTTCACCTGCTGTCATGTAACTCGAATAGCAGGTCGAGCTACGCTGGCGGCACGACCTTCGGCACCACGATCTTCAGCAGCGTGTTCTTGCCGTCGACGACCTCGATCAAGGCCACCGACTTCGACGGAATGCGCACGCCCGGCTCGTAGGAGATGGCGCCGGTGATCCCCTCGAATCCCTGCGTCGCCGCCAACGCGTCGCGCACCGCGGCGCCGTCGATTGTTCCGGCGCGGGTGATGGCGTCGGCCATCAGCCTGACGCCGTCGTAGCCGAGCGCCGCGAACACGCCCTCCGGCGGGTTGCCGTACTCGGCCTCATAGGCGGCCTTGAAGGCGTCGGTCTGTGGCGATTCGTCGTAAAGACCCTGGTGCGTCGTAAAGAAGACATTCGACGAGCCGGGCGCCAGCTCCGCCAGCAACGGCGTGTCATAGCCGTCGCCGCCCATGATCGGCAGGGTCAAGCCGAGGTCCCGCACCTGCTTGACGATCGTGCCGATCTCATTCGGGTTTGACGAAATGAAGAGGAAGTCGGGTTGCGGGTCGAGGTTCTTGAACTCGGTCAACTGGGAGGAGAAATCGGTATCGCCGCTCGAGTAGGTCAGCTCGGAAAGCACCTGCCCGCCGATGTCCTCCATGGTGAAGCGGTCCTTGAAGTACTTGGCCAGGAACTTGGTGTAGTCCATCGCCTCGTCAAGCAGGATCGCCACCGTCTTCCAGCCCTTCTCCTGGGCGAACTCGGCGGCGACCGCCGCCTGCACGTTGTCGCCGAAGGGGAGCATGAAGATGTAGTCGCCGACGGTGGTAATCAGCGGCGCGGTGCCGCCGACATCGAGGAAGGGGAGCCCCGCCTCCTGCGCCACCGGCCCGGCGGCCAGCATGTATGAGGTGTCGGTCAGTCCAACCAGGACGTCAACGCCATCTTCCTCGACCAGCTTCTTGGTGACCGAGGTGACCGTTGGCACGTCGCTCTTGCCGTCCTCGACCAGAATCTCGACCGGGCGGCCGAGCAGCCCGCCATTGGCATTGATCTCCTTCACTGCCAACCGTGAGCCTTGTGAGGCCGGGTTGTCGAGTGAGGCATAGCCGCCGGTCAGGTTGTAGGGCGCCCCGATCTTGATCGGCTCGCCGCTCGGCGCCGTGGCCGGGGTGGCGTCCTGTGCCCACGCTACAGGCCCCGCCTTCAGCATGGCGGCCACGAGCGGCGCGGCCAGACCGAGCGCCATCCCGCGGCGAATGACTGTGCGCCGGTCAAACTGCACTGCCGCTGCCTCGCCGCCCCGGTTAGCGATGGTTCGCCTCGTACCTGCGTCCGTCATCGATCGTACTCCCTTCTTCAGATGAAAATGATCCGAATGCCCATGTTCGGCAACGACCATCCCGACCAAACTGCCCCCTTTGGGGGCAACTCCTCGCGACAGTGCATTGTGGATCCTCGCGCATCGTACCAAGCCCCGCCACAAATGTGAAACGCTCGGTTGTGCCCCCCGGCGGAAAGCCGAGATCTGAACGGCAGGAGGCGCGCCGCTGCCATACCCTCAGTTCTGGCCCGAGGCCGAGTCTGTCCTGCAGGATGGTTGCGGGGGATGTACCATCTCTGGCGGATTCGCCCTTCTGGTGAAGGGAGCGTGCCATGCCCTCGCCGCCCGTTCCATCCCTCCGCCCGGCCGATCGATTGGCCGCGATCCGGCGAGGCCGATTTGTGGGCCGTCAGGTCGAACTCGCGACGTTTTGATCGGCCCTGCTGGCGGCGGAGTCTCCGTTCGCCGTCCTGCACATCCAGGTACCAGGCGGTATCGGCAAGTCGGCGCTGTTGCGCGAATATGCACGCATTGCGGCCGAGTGCGGGCGACCAGTCATCCATCTCGACGCGCGGGATGTTGAACCGAGCCAGGTAGGATTGTGCTCCGCGTTAGCGCACTCCTGGGGATCGCGGCATGACGGAGATCCATTCTCCCTGGACTGGCCTGCCCATGGCGTGCTGATCATCGACACGTATGAGCTTCTGGCCCCGCTCGATGCCTGGCTGCGCGAGACGATCCTGCCGCAGTTGCCGGCCACCAGTCTCGTCGTGCTGGCCGGCCGCACTCCGCCCGCTCCCGAGTGGCGCGCGGATCTGGCGTGGGGCGGTCTCACCCGCACCATCGCCCTGGGAAATCTCCAGGCCGCGGAGAGTCAGACCTACCTGGCGGCGCGCGGTGTCCCCAACGACCAGCATGCCGCTGTTCTGGCGTTCACCCATGGGCATCCGCTCGCGTTGTCCCTGGTTGCCGATGCCCTGATCCGCGGTGATTCCCTCTCGAGCTTCGACCCCCGGCAATCGCAGGATGTGGTGCGCGTCCTGTTGACGCGAATGGTGGAAGACATTCCCGATGCCCTGCACCGCCGCGCCCTGGAAATCTGCGTTCTGGCCTGGGCGACTACTGAAGATTTGCTGGCCAGTGTGCTGGAGGCGCCAGAAGCGGGGGCATTGTTCGACTGGCTCCTCGGACTCTCCTTCGTCGAATCCGGGCCGCATGGGATCTTTCCCCATGGTCTGGCGCGAGAGGTCCTGGACGCCGACCTCCGCTGGCGAAATCCTGATGGCTTGCACGCGCTCAGCCGGCGTATCGCGATGTCACTCTACGCGCGGTTGCAGAGGACCGGCAGAACGGCGCATCAGCGAATCTGGTTCGACCTGTTGCACCTGCACCGGCACGATCCCTTCTACCGCCCCTATTTCGACTGGGACGCGTTAGGCCATGCCTACGCGCAACCGGCCACCCCCGGCGAGCACGGCGCGATCCTGGCGATGGTGGCACGACATCAAGGGCCGGCAGCGGCAGCGATCGCGCGCTACTGGCTCGGCCGCCAGCCGGACGCCTTTCTCGTCTATCGCGATCTCGGCGGCGATCTGTTCGGATTCATGGCCCAGATCGCGCTGCATGCCGCTTCGCCGGAAGACATTCAGGCAGACCCGGCACTTCCCGCGGCGCTCGCGTTCATGCAGCGCCGGGGTCCCCTCCGCCCAGGGGAAGAAGTGGTCGCCCTTCGCTTCTGGATGCACCGGGACGCCTATCAGGGCGCATCGGCGGCTGTGAATCTGACGGCCATCAACAGCTCTATTTTTTGGACCACACACCCTCGCCTCGCCTGGAATTTCATCACGGTCGGCGATCCCCGGTTCCTGGAGCCGCATTTCGCGAGCGTTCACATGTGGCGGGAGCCGGAAGCGGACTTCGAGGTTGGTGGCCACCGCTATGCCATGTTTGCCCACGATTTGCGGGTCGAGCCGTTGTCCGCCTGGCTGAAGGTCAAAGCCGATCAGACGCGCCGCCTCGACCGCGGCGAGCTCGTGTCGGGCGCCTCCCAAACCGCTCGCGTCCTCTCGCACGAGCAGTTCACCGCCGCGGTGCGGCAGGCGTTGCGCGACTTTTCGCGCCCCCAGGCGTTGGCGGACAACCCTCTTCTCCAGGCCCGGCTCTTCGTCGCGGTGGAGCGCGATGGGTCTCCCGCCCAGCTCCAGGCGCTCCTCCGCGAGTCGATCGCCCCGTTGCGGTCCAATCCGAAGGATGCCAAGCTGCATCGCGCCCTCTGGCACACCTATATCGAGCCCGCGCCGACGCAGGAGCTGGCGGCCGAGCTTCTGGGCTTGCCGTTCAACACCTACCGCTATCACTTGGCCAAAGGCATCGCCTGGCTCACCGAAACGCTCTGGCGCCAGGAGCTTGCTACAGACGTCCGCTAGCGCCTCGCCGCGGCCGCGGCACTGCCGCAACGTCCGGCAGTGCCTCGCCGTTTCTCGGGGGAGATTCGGCGCGAATCCGGCTGGAGGTTCGGCTCCGCCTGGATCGATGCTGGATTGGCGCCCCGCAGTTTCCCCAACCTCCTGGCCAACGGACGCGGAGCAGAAGGAGTCCCGCAATGTATGACTATGACGTGATTGTGATTGGAGCTCGCTGTGCCGGAGCTTCAACGGCGATGCTCATGGCTCGCAGAGGATACACCGTCTTGCTCGTGGACCGCGCCACCTTTCCGAGCGACATCCCGCACGGCCACTTTATCCATCGTCACAGGCCCCGCCGCCTGGAAAAATGGGGACTTCTGGCACCCATCACGGCCACCGGCTGCCCGCCTGTCTCCTCGTGGACACTCGACGTGGGCGACTTTCCCTTGACCGGAAACGACCTGGCCGTTGACGGGGTGGCGATGGGGTATGGCCCGCGGCGTTCCGTTCTGGATCACGTCCTTGTCGATGCGGCGGTCGCGGCAGGCGCCGAGCTGCGCGAGGGCTTTGTGGTCGAAAGCGTCATTGGCGACGGCGACGTGGTCTCCGGCATTCGCGGCCACGAGCAGGGCAAAACGTCGGTCATCACGGAGCAAGCCATGGTCACAATCGGCGCGGATGGCCGCAACTCCCACCTGGGCAGGTGGGTCCGCGCGCCGGCGGTTGAATCTGTCCCACCCCTCACCTGCTGGTACTCTTCCTACTGGAGCGACGTACCAGGCGCCGGCCTGGAGGTGTACGTCCGGGGACGGCGGGTCGTCTTTGCCTTTCCCACCAATGACCACCTCTTTGCCGTCTTCATCGCCTGGCCCCGTGCGGAAATGACCGCCGTTCGGGCGGATATCGAACACCACTTCATGGCGGTCATTGGGAGGGCGCCTTATCTGGCCGAGCGGCTGCGCGCCGGGCGCCGCGTCGAGCGCTATCGCGGCGCGGGCGACGTTCCCAACTTTCTCCGCAAACCTTACGGCCCGGGCTGGGCGCTCGTCGGCGACGCGGGCGTCCACAAGGATCCCTACATGGCGCTGGGCATTTGCGACGCCCTCCGCGATGCCGAGCTCCTGACCGATGCGTTAGACGACGGGTTTTCGGGACGGGCTCCCCTCACCGCCGCGCTGGCGCACTTTGAGCGCCAACGCAAGGAGGCGACCCTGCCCGACTACCAGCAGAATCTGCGCGCCGCGCGGTTCGAGCCGATTCCGGCCGAGCTGACCCAAATCCGAGTCGCGGTCCGTGGCCATCAGGAAGCGACGAATCAGTTCCTGATGGCCCTCCAGGGCATGATTCCGCCGCAAGCGTTCTTCAATCCAGCAAACCTGCAGCGGCTTGTGCCGTCAATGGAAGAGATTGCCAACCATCCGGCTCGCCCGCGGTCAATCACCGCTGTCCAATGATCGACACCGCGCAGGCAATCACGCACGCGGATCGGGCAGTGGCTCATTCACCTCAGGCGCCATCTCCGGAGTCAACGCGATGTCATCACCAGCCGGTTCCAGTTGCGGCGAGCGTCTTCCCAGCAGGCTCAGACCCAGTTCCCGGTCCCCGAACAGCCCTTGCGGCCGGAAAATCATGATCAGGATGAAGGCGATCGCGATCAGGATATTGGAGAGGCCGTAGAGCGTGCCAAATTGCACTGGCCCGACGCTGAACCCACCTTCAATCGGACGCAGAATTTCGGGCGTAATGGTCATGATGATCGCCCCCACGACCGCCCCTGAGATGCTCCCCATCCCGCCCAGCACCACCATGATGATGACCGTGAACGTCGTCTGGAAATAGAAAGTGCTGGGCGCCACGGTCCCGATCTGGTGCGCCAGCAGCGATCCCGCCACGCCAGTGAGAAAGGCGCTGACCACAAAGGCCAGCAGGCGGGTGCGCAGCACGCTGACGCCGACGCTGCGCGAGGCGATCAGATTCTCCCGGGAGGCGATCATGGCCCGGCCATAGGGCGAATTGCGCAGCCGCAGCGCGACATACACCGCTATCGCTAGCCAGATGAACGAGACCCAGGGGTTCGTCGATGTCGGAATCTGGCTGAGTCCGCGCGCGCCGCGGGTCACTTCATCCCAGTTGATCGAGATGGAGTGGACGATGATCAGGAAGCCCATCGTGGCCACCGCCACATAGTTGCCGGAGAGGCGCATCAGCGGCGCGCCGACCAGGGCGCCGACGATCGCCGCGACGATGCCTGCTATCAGCGAGGCAAAGAGCAGCGCCACTTGCGGGTGCCAGCCGGTGGTATCGAACGTGGCCAGCCACGCCGGCAATCCGGGCAGTAGCATCGGCTGCTTGACCATCGGCGGCATCGAGAGGATGGCCGAGACATAGGCGCCGATGGCCATGAAGCCGATCTGCCCCAGCGAGAAGACGCCGGTCAAGCCAGAGGTCAGCGCCAGGGCCACGGCCACGATGGCGTAGATGGCGCTCAGAATGAAGAGCTGTTGCCGGTAGCCATTCAGGGTCGCGTCGGCAAACCAGGCCAGACCGAGCCCGATCAGCAGCACGACGATGGGCAGCAGCGCCCGCGACCTGCCTTCTGGCCGCGCGCGTGGTGAAGCTTCGCTCCGGGCGTTCGCGGCCATCCTAGATCTTCTCCGGTTCGGTCGAGCCCAGAATCCCCTGGGGCCGGAAGAGGAGGATCAGGATCAAGGCCGCGAAAATGAACGCATCGCGGTACGACGTGAGGCTATCGGGCAGAAACGCCACCAGGAAAATCTCGCCGAAGCCAAGGATGTAAGCGCCCAGCACCGCGCCGGGGATCGAGCCGAAGCCGCCGATGACGGTGGCCACGAAGGCCTTCAGCACCGGGATGAAGCCCATGCTGTATTCGACCCGGCCCACCCGCGCCCCCCAGAGCAGCGCCGCCACCCCGGCCAGTGCCGAGCCGAGCAGGAAGGCGACCACGATCACGGTGTTGATGTTGATGCCCATCAGCCGCGCCGCCATCGCGTTCTCGGCCGTGGCGCGCATGGCGATGCCGGTTTGCGTTCGGGTGACAAACCAGGTCAGGGCGATCATCAGCACCAGCGCGGTGGCGATGGTGATCACATTGACGCGGCTGATCTGCACCCCTCCGGCCAGCATGATCTGCCCGCTCAGCGGCTCCGGCGTCGGAAACGCGCGTGGCTGCGTGCCAAACGTGAGCAGCGCCCCGTTCTGCAACGCGATCGAGACGCCGAGCGAGGTCAGCAGCAGGGTCACGTCCGGCGCGCCGCGCAGCGGGCGGTAGGCGATGCGCTCGACGATCAGGCCCCCGAGGATCGTGATCGCCACCGCCATTGGCGCCCACAGCGCCCAGGGCAGCCCCCGCTCCGCCAGCAACACCGCGGCCACCGCCCCGATCATCAGCGCTTCGCCATGGGCGAAGTTGATCAGCCGCAAGATCGAGAAGACCATCGCCAGCCCAATCGCCACGAGCGCGTAGATGCTGCCCAGGCTCAGCGCATTCACAAACTGCTGCCCGAACTCCGCGCCGCTCACGACGAGCGGCCCGAGACGGAGGACGGAGGACGGAGGACGGAGGATATGGGTCGAGAGCCAGCCGCATAGCGATCAGACTGGAGGAAACGATAAGCCAACCTCAGACCTCCGTCCTCCGTCTTCCGTCCTCCGTCCATCACGTCACCCACCCAGGTACGCCTTCTCGATCTCGGGATTCGCCGCCAGCTCACGCGCGTTTCCTTCCAGGATGACCCGGCCGGTCTCCATGACGTAGGCACGGTCGGCGATCTCCAGCGCCTTGCGCGCGTTCTGCTCCACCAGCAGGATGGTGACGCCCGTCTCCTTGAGGCGGGAGATGACCGCGAAGATGCGGTTCACCAGCATCGGCGCCAGGCCGAGCGACGGCTCGTCCAGAAGCAGCAGGCGCGGCTTCGCCATCAGCGCGCGGGCGATGGCCAGCATCTGCTGTTCGCCACCAGAGAGCGTGCCGCCGGACTGCGCGATCCGCTCGTTCAGAACCGGAAAGAGGGAGAAGATGTACTCCAGATCCTGATTGATGCCCGATCGATCGGCGCGCCGCGTGGCCCCCAGCATCAGGTTGTCGCGCACCGAAAGCGAGCCGAAGATCTGCCGCCCTTCTGGCGCTTGCGAGATGCCGAGCGCCACGATCTCATGAGAGGGGAGCGCGGTGAGGTCCTTCCCCTCGAAGCTGATGCTGCCGGTGGTGGGCCGATAAATGCCAGAGATGGTGCGCAGCGTTGTCGTCTTACCGGCCCCATTGGCGCCGACGATCGTCACCAGCTCGCCCTGATTGACGTCGAAGGAGACGCCTTTCACGGCCTGGATCGCGCCGTAGAAGACGCGCACGTCGCGCAAGGAGAGCACGATCAGCCCCCCGCCACGGCGACCGGCTCATCGACGCCGAGATACGCCTCGATCACCTTGGGATCGCCTCGAATCTCGGCGGGTGAGCCCTCGGCGATGACCCGACCGTAGTTGAGCACCTGAATGCGGTGCGAAAGGGGCATGATCAGGGTCATGTCGTGCTCGACGACGACGATCGTCAATCCGAAGCGGTCATGGAGGGAGCGGATGAACTCGGTGATCTCGGCCGTCTCCTGGGCGTTCATGCCCGCCGCGGGCTCGTCCAGCAGGAGGACAGCCGGGTCGGTGGCCAGCGCCCGGGCGATTTCCAGCTTGCGCTGGAAGCCGTAAGGGAGGGCGGCGGCGTAGACGCTGGCGAAGCGCTCCAGTCCCACCGATTCCAGATGCGAGTACGCCCGTTCCTCGAGCGCGCGTTCCTTCCGCAAGAAGCCTGGGGTGGAAAAAATCGTCTCCCAGAAGCCGGCCTTGCCGTGCAGTTGCTGGGCGGTCTTGACATTGTCGAGCACCGTCATCCGCGCGAAGAGGCGGATGTTCTGGAAGGTGCGGGCGATGCCCAGCGCGGCCACCTGATTCGGCGCCTTGCCCGTGATCTCCTGCCCGCGCAAGCGAATCGTGCCCGAGGTCGGCGGCAGAAACCCGGTGATCACGTTGAAGAGAGTCGTCTTGCCCGCGCCATTGGGGCCGATGACGCCGAGAATCTCACCGGTGTGCAGGCGCAAGTTGTAGTCGGCGAGCGCCTGCAGTCCCCGGAAGCTCCGGCTGACCGCGCTCGCTTCCAGAATCACCTCGCCCGTGCCGTCGCTCACCCTGCTCCCTGGGAGGTGCACTCACGAACCGCTCGTACTTGGCCGCGGGCGACTCTCCTTCGGCGTCCCGTCCCGGGCGTGGAAGGGGTCCGGCATGTTCCCGCCTGAACCACGATGCCTACGGCGGCGGGAGTGTAACGCACGCCGCACGCGATCGCATGGGGCGCGTGGTCGGGTGCACGCCCCATTCCATCATGGCCGGCGGAGAACACCGGCTCTGCCCTGCGAATGGGAGACGGCTAGACGTGTCGAGGCCGCGAGGCTTGAACCAGGAGACGCCCATCGGTCTTGCGCAAACGTATTTCCGGCGCCAGCTGTCGACAGCAGACCGCTCATGCTCTGGGACAAAACACCGGAGCCCAGCCACATCCGACGTCACATAAAGAGTCCATTTGGAATACGCGAATTCCGCGTGATCTTTCGGAAAAATAAAAGATTGACATTTGTCTAGATGCGCGATATTCTGCATGGCATCCCCTCGCGGCTTCGCGCTTATCACGTCACTTCAGCCATGTTTGCGAGGAGGAGGTGAACCAGCTATGCGAATCACGTTTTAACGACGTGTCATTTCTCTAGGCGGTGGCAGATCGTTGTTCTCTGCCGCTCGCGCAAACTGCATCGTCCCCTGAACTTAACCTGACGCCGAGCATCCTTGTACCAAGGAGGGGCTATTATGGCGGTGCAACTCGAAATTCGAGACGGCAATCCCTGGTACCTCAGCGCCGATATCTGGGTAGTGCCTGGGACAGATCCCACTGGAGCTCCCGGTCTTCCAATCGCTGGAGAAACCAGCTTCCTCTGGGCTCACGTTCGCAACAATGGAAACAGCCGGGCCCAGGACGCGACGGTCAACTTCTATTGGGCTAACCCGGCGGTGGGGTTCGATCGCACAACGGCCAATTTCGTCGGCTCTGCAAACGTCACCCTGGAGCCGCAGCAAGCAGCGGATGTCCTTTGCTTGACGCCGTGGCAGGTTGTCTGGGTCAACGATGGGCATGAATGCGTCTTGGCCGAAGTCTTCCATCCTTCTGACCCGCCTCCCCCGGGACCTGCATTCAACGTCCCGACGGACCCCCACGTCGCCCAGCGCAACCTCAACATCGTCATGGCGGCAAAGGGCATGTTCCATTTCGCGTTTGAAATCCACAATCCGGCGCGCGTCCGGCGCGTTGTGACGATCTTTGCCCAACAAGACGATTTCGGGCTCCTCGAGCCGCTCCTGCCGACAATGGGCAAGGGGTTTCAACTTCCCAAAGAACAGGGGCGCATTCGGCAGCTGGGCTTCGTTCCCCAGAGGTGCCCTGGCGAGGATCCTCTCGACGGCGCCAGCGAAGAAAAGATCGAGGTCGAACTTGAGCCTGGTGCACGAACCGGGTTGAGCCTCGTTGGGCGTCTTGATGAGGGCGGCGCCCTGGTGAACGTGGTGGAGCAGGCGGATGGATACGAGGTGGGTGGACTGAGCGTGCTGGTTCTACCGGCGGAAGGGCGTTGACCATGGCTGCAATCACCGTTCCCAACCGACCCTTCGCGACTGAAGTGATCACGGGCCTGGCGCTTCCGGACGGCATCTTCGAGGCGGCCCTCGGACAACAGCGTATCAATGCACAGTTCGAGAATGTTGGCGGCGCCCAGATCCACAATGCCACGATCTACGTGGAAAGCGTTTCCCATCCTGGCATTGCGGTGACGCCACGCACCTACACCGTCAGCGACCTAGCCTCAGGGGCCTCTCGGGTGCTCTCATGGGATGCCAATTTCAGTGGCGCTCCCGCTGGTGTCCATTTCATTAGCTTTATTGAAGAGGATGCCACGGGCCGTAACCGCACGATCAAGAAGATCTTTGTCACCCGCATCGCATTCGATCCGGCGACCGTCACATTTAGTGCGAGCACTCCGGAGGGGACGATCCAGGTCACCTTGGCAGACCTCGTGGGACCCAAGGGAGCCTGCTGCCCAACGCCGAAGCATACCGATCGGGGGGCGTCGCGTGAGGGTCAGTTGATGGCCCAAGTTGCTCGGCTCTTCCAAGGGCACCAGCCCGATTTCCCGTTTTGCATGCCTGGCTACTTGCTCCATGATTTCCGGGTGGTCGTCACGCCGAACCCACCCTTCGCGGGACAATACGGAGACCTTCCGTTCCAGGATCCGTGGTGGAAGATCATCCTCTGCATCATCGCGGTGCTCTTGCTCATCGCGGCCGCGATTGCTGAAGCCGTTGGCGGCAGCGGGAGCGTTGAAGTGGCCACCGGCAACACTGACACCGGTAGTCCGACGGGTGATTGCTGTGGCGTCCGGGCGGGCGGGGGAGGCAGCAGTTATGTGGCCGCTGGACTCGTGGCGGCCGCTGCTGCCGCTGCTACAGCGGCAGCGTTAAGTGATATCCGCGACCCCATCCGCCGTGGACAGGACAATACATCGCCGGCTGCCGGTGAGATTACGCTCTCGGAGAGCCTTGATGCCCGGCTGACCTATGTCGAACCGGTCGCCCTCGGCCGACCCTTCAAGGTGCAAGCCGATTGGACGTACACGCGCACCACCAGCGGGAACACGTACACCCATTCCGTGAGCGAAACGAATGTCAACGAGCACGTCCTTTCCCACTACCTGATTGATGCGCCGGACGTGGTGCACCTGTTTAGTCGAGATTTCTGGGTGGTCAAGGCCCAGTTCTTCGACGGCGACGGCAACATCATGAGCGGGAATCAGCTGTTCGCGCAATGCTTCCTGGTGGGGCCGCACGGGGAATACGCCCAGTTCGTGCTCCAGGACGATGGCATTCTTCCCGACGAGAAGCCGGTCGACGGCATATACACTGGGCTGTTCAATTTTGATGTCTTCGAGATGCAGGCACGAGGACTGTGGCTGTACTACGTCATCGCGCAGGACGTCAACTCGGCGCAGCCGAACATGACGCCAGAGGAAGCGGCCCAAATTATCGGCGGACTCGTGCGCACCCATCAGCTGACGATCGACTTTACAGGCGGGACCTGTCCGTTTGTCGCGGATGGACATGTGAACGTGATCTGAGGAACACCGGCGCATCGGGACGAGTCGGCATGACCCTTAGCCGCTCGCGGCTAAGGGTTTCCTCATTGCAGAGACAGCTCAAGCGCTGCAGCGGTGATGCACAGCGAGGGGGCCAAGACCAGCGTCAATGGGAGGCCGACAGCGCCGCACCACTGTCAGGGGAGCGATGTCCGCGCCCAGGCTCAAGGCGCAAAGTTCTGACCCGTATCCGTGCGAAATGGCTCTTGACAGCGTGCAGGGGCTCCCGTACAACAGGTCAGACCCCTTGGCGTCAGTCAGGACATCGTACGGGAGGATGGGTAATGCCGCGACAGTTCGCGCTTCTATCTCTTTCGATGCTGCTTGCCGCGACGATGGCCGCGCCGTCGTTTGGCACGATGGCCCAGGACGAAGGGCCGATCATTATCGGCGCTCCGCTCAATCTCACCGGTTGGATGGCGGCGTATGATGGCCCACCCCTGGAGGGGGCCAAGCTGGCCGTCGATCAGATCAATGCCAGTGGCGGCGTGCTCGGTCGCCAGTTGGAGATCCTTGAGCGCGACGGCAAGACGGACCCGGCGACCCTCGGCAACGCCGCGCGGGAGGTCATTCAGGAAGGCGCGGACGTCATCATCGCGCCCTGCGACTTCGATTTTGGCGCACCCGCGGGACAAGCGGCCCAGGAGGCCGGAATTGCCGGCGTCTCACTCTGCGCCTCTTCTCCGCTCTATGGTTCCAAAGCGCTGGGCGATCTCCAGTTCACGCTCTCGATGTGGAACCAGACCATGGGCGCGGCGGCGGCGGAGTTTGCCTATAACACCAAAGGGTGGAAGACCGCGGCCACCATCGTCGACCAGGGCACCGAGTACACGACCTCGCTCGGCGACTATTTTGTGGAGACATTCGAGCATCTTGGCGGCACGATTGTGAGTGAAGACACCTATCAGTTGAACGACATGCAGGCCAGCGCCCAGGCGCAGCGCCTCAAGGAGCTCGATCCCGCCCCGGACGTCGTTTTCGTTGCCTCCCAGATGCCGGATTACTCGGCGATCGTGCGTGATCTCCGCTCCGCCGGCGTGGAGGCGCCGCTGATGGGTGGCGACTCGATGGACACCGCCGACTTTTACAAAGCCCTCGGCGCCGACCTGGGTCACGACATCTTCATCTCGACGCACAGCTTCATCGGCCCGGAGGCTGGCCCGGCGATGGAGAAGTTCATTACCGACTTCAACGCGAAGTTCGGGCGCGATCCCGAGGTCTCCTTCAACGCCATGGGCTGGGACACCATCCAGGTTCTCGCCCAGGCGATCGAGAAGGCGGGCACGACCGACGGCGCGGCGGTGGCCAAGGCCCTCGAAGGGACCGAGTTCGACCTCCTCTCCGGGAAGTTGATCTGGAGCGACGCCGCGAGCGGACATTTCCCTGACAAGGAAGCCTTCATCATCGAGGTGAAGGATGGGGCGCCGACGTTTGTGGAGCGCATCAAGCCATCCTGGACGCCGGCGATCGATTAGCGGAGCGGGCATCTTTGCTCACCGCCGCGCCCGATGCGCTGGCCGTGGCGGTGAGCATGCATGGAACGGACACGACCACGACTGACTCTCCTGCACTGGTGGCGCGCGATGTCGTCAAGGATTTTGCCGGGCTCCGCGCGCTCGATGGGGTCAGCTTCTCGCTACGGCAGGGCGAGATCCTGGGGTTGATCGGCCCTAACGGCTCTGGCAAGACGACCCTGATCAACGTGGTCACCGGGCTTTTGCGGATTACGAGCGGCCACGTTCAGATTGGCGCTACCACGATCACCGATTGGCAACCCTATCGCATCGCCCGCGTCGGGGTCGCGCGCACGTTCCAGGTGGTGAAGCTCTTCAAGGACTTCACCGTGAGAGAAAACGTCGAGGTCGCCGCCATCAGCGCCTCGGGCGTCTCTCGCGGCGAAGCGCGCCTGCGCGCCCAGGCGGCGCTGGCACAGATCGGCATCGAGCATCTGGCCGAAATCACCGCAGGCGTCCTGCCGCAGGGCGAAGAGCGGCGAGTCGAAATCGCCCGCGCGCTGGCTACCTCGCCCTCGTTCATCCTCCTTGATGAGCCTGGGGCGGGGCTGAACGACGCCGAAGTTGAGGTGCTCTTGCCGACCCTCTCCCGCGTCCGGCAGGATGTGGGCTGCGGCATCCTGGTCGTCGACCACGACATGCGCCTGATCATGAGCCTCTGCGATCGCATCCATGTCCTGAACTACGGACGCACCATCGCCGAGGGTGCACCGGAGCAAGTTCGCCGCGAGCCGGCGGTGATCGCGGCCTACCTGGGCGCCGAGGTGGTGGCGTGACGCTCCTCGCGGTCAGCGATCTCGTCGTTCGCTATGGCGCCATCGAGGCGTTGCGTGGGGTCTCGCTCACGGTCGAAGAAGGGGAAATCGTCGGATTGATCGGCGCCAATGGCGCTGGCAAAAGCACCACGATGCTCAGCATCCTCGGTGTCGTGCGCCCCGTGCGCGGCGCCATCCACTTTCGCGGCGAGGCGCTGACCGGGCAATCCCCGGAGGCCATCATTCGCCGAGGCATCGCGCCAACAATGGAGGGCCGGCGCATCTTCCCATCGCTGACGGTTGAAGAAAATCTGCGCCTCGGCGCTGCCATCCGTATCGACCGGGAGCAGATCCAGGCCGATATGGAGCGCTGGTGCGCGTTCTTCCCGATCCTGGGCGAGCGCTTGCGCCAACCGGCCGGCAATCTCTCCGGCGGGCAGCAACAGATGCTGGCGGTGGCGCGGGCGCTGATGTCGAATCCGAAGCTGCTGCTAATGGACGAGCCCTCGTTGGGACTCGCCCCACTCCTGGTGACCGAGGTCTTCCGCCTCATCGTGCAGTTGCGCGATCTGGGGGTCACCATTCTGCTCGTCGAGCAGAACGTGCGCATGACCCTGCAGATCGCCGACCGCGCCTACCTCCTGAACACGGGACGGGTCGAGTTCGCCGGAACACCCGCTGAGATCATGCAACACGCGGATATCGAACAGGCGTACCTCGGCGGTGGGCGACGCGATGGCCACCCCACGACCGCGGCGATGGGAGCTCCCTGACGTGAACGCGATCAGCGAAGGCATTCAGTATCTGATCTCGTCGCTCTCCCTGGGCGGGCTCTACGCCCTGATGGCGCTGGGGCTTGTGATCGTGTATGGCATCTTGCGTCTCGTCAATTTCGCCTATGGCGAGCTGGTGATGGTCGCCGGATATGGCCTCTTGCTCTTTGGCGACAGCCCCCTGCCCTGGATCTTCGTGGCGATCCTCAGCGTCGTCGCGGCGTTGCTCGCTGGGGTGGCCATGGAGCGGGTCGCGTTCAGGCCCGTCCGAAACAGCAACGCCACGACCCTGCTGATCACCTCATTCGCGGTCAGCACGCTCTTGCAGAGCGTTGCCCTGCTGACGATTTCGCCGCGGCCGCGGGCGCCGCGGCTGCCTGGCCTCTTCGTCGAGAGCGTCACGTTCGGCGACCTCCAGGTCAAGATCGTCGACCTGATCGGCATCGTCGTCGGCGTGCTCGCGCTGGTGGCGTTGACGCTCTTCATGCGCCGCACGGTGATCGGATTGGCGTTGCGTGCCGCCGCGGACGATTTCACGATGACGCGCCTGCTCGGCGTGCCGGCGAACCGGGTGATCGCGTCGGCGTTCGCCGTGAGCGGCCTGATGGCCGGAATCGTCGCCCTCTTCTGGATTGGCCGCACGGGGCAGACCTACCCCTCGGTTGGGTTGCAGCCGGTGCTGATTGCCTTCATCGCCTCGGTGGTGGGGGGGATGGAGTCCCTGAAGGGCGCGGTGCTCGGCGGCTACGTGCTGGGATTCCTGACCATGGGGCTGCAGACCTGGTTGCCACAAGGGGTCAACAACTATCGCGATGCGGTGATGTTCGGGATTGTTATTCTCGTACTCCTGCTGCGGCCGCAGGGGCTCGTCTCGCCGAGCTACTCGCGAGAGGCGCGATGAGCAGCCTCCGCGGGACTGGGAGCGGCTGGGCTCGGTCGCGGATCAATCTCCTGTCAACCCCGTTCATTCTGGTCGCCGGGTTGGTGCTCATCGCGCTGATCGGCCAGTTCCGCGGCGACGTGGTGTTCGACCGGGTCGTGACGGTGATGTTCATCAACTTGCTGCTGACGGTCGGACTGCAGATCTTCATGGGCAACTCCGGTCTCGGCTCGTTTGGTCAATACGCGTTTGTCGCCATCGGCGCCTACGCCTCGATCTGGTTCTCGCTATCGCCGGAGCAGAAGAGCTTGGCCTTGCCAGATATGCCGGAAACGTGGTGGCTCTACGGGCAACATCAGCCGTTCCTGGTCGCCACCTTCATCGCGGCGGGCATCGCCGCCGTCGGCGGTGGGTTGATCGGCATCGCGTTCGTGCGGCTGCGCGGTGCGTCGTTCACCATCGCCACCTTTGCCATGTTGATCGTCGTCAATCGTGTGGCATTGCAGTGGGAAGCGCTCACGCGCGGCGCACGCACCGTGCTTGGCATTCCCAAATACACCGATCTGCTGACGGCCTTTGTCTGGGCCGCGATCGTCGTCGTGATCGCCTTCGCCTTCAAGGAATCGACCTTCGGCCTGAAGCTCCGCGCGACCCGGGAAGACGAAGCGGCGGCGGCGAGCATCGGCATTCATGCCGCGTTGATGCGCTGGATCGCCTGGACGCTGAGCGCCGGCGTTTCCGGCCTCGGCGGCGCGCTCTGGGCCCATTTCATCCAGCAATTCTCGCCGCACAATTTCTATCTGCGGGAGACATTCCTCATCATCGCCATGCTCGTCATCGGTGGGGCGGGCAGCGTGAGTGGAGCGGCCTTGGGCACGGTCGTCGTGGCGTTGGGCCAGGAGCAGCTCCGGCAAACGGAGAACTGGATCAATGCCGAGCGGACGGCTGGCTCCGGTCTTTTTGGCGCGATCCCGTTCGATGTCCGGGGCTTCGCGGATATCGTGCTCGCGGTGGCCATCATCCTCGTCCTGATCTGGCGTCCCGCCGGGATCACGAACGGTCGCGAGATCACCTTCGCCACCTTTCGCCGGCTCTGGCCGGGAAACAGGAACATCCCGCGGGGCGGGGCCGATCCGGTATTGGGCGACGTGTCGTAGCTGAGCCTGAGCCGCCGGATACGCGGCGGTAGGGTTACGAGCTGCAAGAGGTGCAATATGACGACCACAACCACAACCGCGGCCCAAACGACCGTCGAGCGCGACGCCAGATCGATCGCCAAGGCCCTGAAGATTCGCTACACCCCAATGGTCGTGGCGCGTGGCGAGGGCCCGTACCTGTTTGACGAAGCGGGGCGACGGTATCTGGACTTCTCGGCTGGCTGGGCGTTGGCCGGGCTCGGCTACAGCGATGAGCGTGTACGCACCGCGGTCGCCCGCCAGATGGAGCAAGCGACCTTCGCGGGGCTGGTCTCGTCGATCAATCTTCCGGCCCTTGATCTCGCCGAGAAGCTCATCGCCCTCGTGCCGGGTGATTTCGAGAAGAGAGTCTGGTTCGGTATGGCCGGCTCGGACGCCAGCGAGGTGGCGCAGCGGCTGCTGCTGCGGGCCACCGGGAAGCGGCGGATGATCTCGTTCATTGGCGGCTGGCACGGCACCACCGACGCGAGCATGGGGCTCTCCGCGCATCCCTCGCTCGGCGATGCCATGGGTGGCGGGCACGTCACCAAGGTTCCCTTCCCGAACCCTTACCGCAACCCCTTCGGCGACGGCTCCGGCCACGTTACGGACCAATGCCTGAACTTCCTGGAAAACTACCTCTTCCAGACAATCTGTCCCCCCGAGCAGGTCGCCGCGGTCTATGTGGAGGCGGTGCAGGCCGACAGCGGCGACATCGTGCCGCCGCCCGATTTCCTGCCCAAGCTGCGCGCCCTCTGCGACCGCCACGGCATCCTGCTCGTCCTCGACGAGATCAAGATCGGGCTGGGCCGCACCGGCCGCATGTTCGGCTACGAGCATGGCGGCATCGAGGCCGACCTCGTCCTGCTCGGCAAATCGCTGGGCGGAGGATTGCCCTTGAGCGCGATCGTGGGCCGCTCCGAAATCCTCGACGTGGACTCCGGCATCGCCCTCTTCACCGCGGTCGGCAACGCCACCTGTTGCGCCGCGGGACTGGCGGTGATCGATGCCATCGAGGAAGACGGCCTCGTCGAACGCGCGGCGGAAAACGGCCGCTACTTGCACGAATCGCTGCAGAGCGCCCTGGGTGGCTTCGACATCGTCGGCGACGTGCGCGGGCTGGGCATGATCCAGGGCGTCGAGCTGGTGACTGACCGGGAGAGCAAAGCTCCCAACCAGGCGGCGGCGGCCAAGGTCGTCTACCGCGCCTGGGAGCTAGGGCTAATCCTCTTCTACGCCGGAAATTGGGGGAGTGTTCTGGAAATCACGCCGCCGCTGATCGTCACCCGCGACGAGATCGACCAGGGTGTTGCCATTCTGGCGCAAGCCATCGACGATGTGACGGCGGGAAAAGTAAGCGACGAATTGGTCGCCTCCTTCGCCGGTTGGTAACAAGCAAAACTCGCAAGTGGGGAGAACATGGTCGATCCAATCGTCGAATATCTGGAAAGCCGCCTCGGCGTTTACATCAGCGAGCTGGAGACGCTCGTCAATCAGGATTCCGGCAGCTACGACAAGGCCGGCGTTGACGCGGTCACGGCCCGGCTGGCAGAACGCCTGCGTGCGCTCGGCTTTGAGATTGGGCGGGCGCCCCAGGAGCGTTTCGGCGACGATCTGATCGCTCGTCGCCATGGCCGGGGGAGCGCGAAGATCATGCTGCTCGGCCACGCCGACACCGTCTTCCCGGCGGGAACAACCGCCGCGCGGCCGATGTCTCTCGGCGAAGACCGTATCTTCGGCCCGGGCACCTGCGACATGAAGGCCGGCCTGCTGACCGGGATCTACGCGGTCGATGCGCTCGATCAGATCGGCTGGGACAACTATCACACCATCACCTTCGTCATCGACACCGACGAAGAGATCGGCGAGCGCCACTCGATCGAGCTCCTCAAGGACGAGGGGCCAAAGCACGATGCCATCCTGACGCTGGAGGCCGCGCGCGAAAACGGCGACATCGTCACCGCCCGTAAAGCCGGCAGTTGGCTCACCGTGGAGGCCCATGGCAAGGCCGCCCACGCCGGCGTGGAGCCGGAGAAGGGCCGCAGCGCCACGGTGGCCATCGCCCATGTCATCGCCGATACCTTTGCCCTCAATGGCCGCAAACCGGGCATGACCGTCAATCCGGGCGAGATCAGCGGCGGCAGGGCGCCAAATATCGTTTCTGACTACGCCACGGCGCATTTCGACGTGCGGGCCTGGACCAATGCGGAGTTGGAAGAGTTGATCGCCGAGTTCACCCGCGTGGCACAAGAGCAACCCATACCAGACGTGCGGATCGTCGTCACGCGCGACCCCGGCTCAGGCTGTCCGGCTATGGAACGGACCCCCGGCGTCGTGCGGCTGGAAGAGGCCGCCGTGCGTATCGCCGCCGGGCTCGGCTTCCCGCTCAAAGGCGCGGCCACCGGCGGCGGCTCGGACATCAGCTACGCCGGCTTTCGCGGCACGCCGGGGCTCGATGGGCTGGGTCCGGTCGGCGGGCTCGATCATGGCCCGGATGAGTACGTGGTCACCAGCAGCATCGCCCCGCGCACGGCATTGCTGGCGAAACTGATGATGGCCATTGGCGAAGGAGATGCTTCAGATGGCTGAGGCCCCTACGAGCGCGGACGAACTGCTCGCCGCGCTCGATCGTGACGGCGTCGAGCACCTCTGGGTGACCTATCTCGACTACAGCGGCAAAGCCTGCGCCAAAACGATTCCGCGGAGTGGGTTCCGGAGCGCGGTCCGCGACGGCGTCATCTTCGCGATGGCCAATCTGGACATGGACTTCCGCGACGAGCAGGCGGCTGGCGCGACCTTTCTGGCCGAATCCGGCGACATTCTGGCCGTTCCCGATCCCCGCAGCTACGTCCTTCTGCCGCGCTACCCCGGCACGGCCCGGGTCCATGCCTGGTTGCGGTTAGGCGATGGCGCGGTCTGGCAGGGCTGCCCGCGCACGCGCCTGCAGGCGATGGTTGACGAACTGCGGGCGCATGGGCTCTCCGCCCAGATCGCGCTCGAACCGGAGTTCTATCTGCTGACCCGCGGCGAGTGCGGCGAGTATCTGCCGGCCACCTCGGCATTGATGTTCACCGAGGCCGGCCTGGCCGCCGAGCACGATTTCGTGCGGCAGGTCGTCGACGAGCTAGGAGGCATGGGCGTCACGGTCGCCCAACTCGGCAAAGAGTACGGGCCCGGCCAGTATGAGATTTCGGTCCGGCACGGCTCCCCCATCGCGGCTATCGATCACTACGCCGCCGTGAAAGACGTGGTCCGCGATATGGCGCGTAAGGGTGGCCGAATCGCCACTTTCATGCCCAAGGTCTACGCGGAGTGGGTCGGCTGCAGCCTCCACCTGCACCTCAGCCTGTGGGACGCGGAGGGCGAGCGTGATCTGACGCCGAATCCTGACGACGACGAGTCTCTGTCAGATGCCGGACGCTGGTTCATGGGCGGCTTGCTGGAGCATGTCGCCGCGCTGACAGGGCTCGGATCGCCGACGGTCAACAGCTACAAGCGGTTGCAGCCGGGGAGCTGGGCCCCGGCCAACACCTACTGGGGCTACGGGAACCGCTCGGGCATCATTCGCATCCCGGGCCCCGGCAAGCGCCGCCATATCGAGTTTCGCTCCGGCGACAACAGTTGCCAACCGGCGCTTTTCGTGGCGGGCGTGCTGGCGGCCGGACTCGACGGCATTCGCAACCAGCGTGATCCGGGGCTGCCCTTCCAGGGCGACATCGGGCATATGAACGCGGAGGAGGTGGCGGAAGCCGGCATTGGCTATCTGCCGCGCAACCTGGCCGAGGCGCTGTATGCGCTGGAGGCGGATGCGGTGGTGGCGGAGGCGGTTGGTTCGATCGCGCTGGAGCACTTTCTGCTGGTCAAGCGTAATGAGCTGATGCGATACGAGTTGGAAGTCCATCCCTGGGAACGAGCGAGCTACCTGGAGGTTGTCTGATCGTGGCCGATCTTTCTTCGCTGCCGGTTGTCGATGTCCACTGCCATCCCTTTCTCGACAAGGGAATCGTCACGGTCGAGCAGTTCACCGATCTCACCGCCTTTGGCGGCGGCTCGCGCGCCTTCATGGAGGAAGGCGGCGTCGAGTTCACCGACGAAGTCCGCGCCGAGTTGCAACGCGCCAAGCAGGACACGCTTTACTTCCGGCGGATGGTGCGCGATCTGGCGGCGTATTTTGACGTCGAGCCGACTATCGAGGCCGTGCTCGAAGCGCGCAACGCGGCGGCCGCCACGGGTTATACCGACTACGTGCGCGCCCTTTACGCCGATGCTGGTCTGGAGGCGCTGGTCTTCGATTTCGGCGTGCCGCTGCCGATGCTCGACGTTGATGCGGTCAAAGCCGAGCTGCCAGCGGAGATCGTGCCGATCTTCCGCATCGAGCCCCTTATCGCCTCCCTGCTGAAAACCGACATCGGTTGGGCGGAGTTCAAGCGTGAGTTCGACGACACGATCGCCGATGCCCTGACCAACCAGGGCTTTCGCGGGGTGAAATCGATCATCGCCTATCGCACCGGCCTCGATGTCTCACCGCTCAGCCGCGCGCCCGATCAGGGCTTCAAAGCGCTGGACGCTATCCGTCGCGGGCTTGGCGGCAACAGCATGAAGCTACTGCGCGACCATCTCCTCTGCCGCTCGCTGGAACTCTGCACGGAGCACGACGTGCCCATGCAAATCCATACCGGAATGGGCGACTTCGAAGTCAATCTCGTCCTCTGCCGTCCGGCGTATCTCTTGGACCTGCTCCGCTTCCCGGCTTTCCGCGCCTGCCACGTCATCCTCGTCCATGGCGGCGTTCCCTATTCGCGGGAGGCAGGCTACATGGCCAACGTCCTGCCGCGGGTCTACTGCGACGTCAGTGAAGGGATCCCCTTTGCCGGCCACGCCGCCCGGAGCATTCTCACCGAAATCCTGGAAATGACCCCCGTCTCGAAGGTGGTCTACGGCTCGGACGGCTACGCATTGCCGGAGATCAATTACACCAGCGCCAAGCTGGGCAAACAGGCGCTGGGACAGGTCCTGGACGGCCTGGTTGCCGACAACTTCATTGGCGAAGGAGATGTGCAGGAGATCGCCGGCATGATCTTGGCCGGGACCGCAAAGCGGCTGTACAAGATCAGCCAGAGGTAACCAGAAACGGCTCTCATTCGAGAGGACACTGCATTGGAGCAAAGCTCATCGGAGGGGTAATCCTGAAAGGCCTTTCACGGCCCATCCTTCACAACCATACCGGCCACAGCCGTACTGGCGACTGGTGATGGACATGCCGATCGGTGGTACCTTCGGCTCGATGGAGGCGCTGCACGCCCGCCCAAGGCTGGCAATGAGCGATAGCCGAGGAGTTCTCATGTCCTTTCCGCAGTCGCATCGCATGATGCAGGCGGCGTTCTGCCTGGCACTGACGATCGCGGTCCTTTGTGCGTCCCAACCGATCCTGGCCCTGGCCCAGGCCACGCCGACCGCCGGCGAGCTCGATGTCCCTTTGCCTCAGGAGTGCAAGATCGAGCCGCGCGAGCTTCCCCTATTTCCGCCCGGCGTCGGACAGCAAACGGCCGCGACCCCGGCGCCGGTCGAATCTGTCCCTGCCGCGCCGTTTGTGGCCTCTGCCGGCGACCCGGCTGATGCCGAAACCGTCGCCGCCGTTAGCGCCACCGTGCGCGAATCGCTTGCCTGCCGCAACGGCAATGACCTGGCGAGCGCGTATGCCCTCTTCACCCCGGAGATGCTCGTGGCCCTCTTTGGCGGCCCGGCCACGATCGATCCCGAGGTGAGCGCCACCCTGGCCGAAGATGTAGGGCCGCTCCCTCGCCGGCTGCGCGTGGCACTCGTGGCCGTGAACGACATTGTCATGCTGCCAGACGGCCGAGCCGGCGCGGTCGTCGAAACCATGACTCTCGAGCGCGCTTTTCGCGACTACCTCTTCTTCGTGCTCGATGCCAGCAGTGGCCGCTGGTTGATCGATGAGGTCGAAGCGCTCCCCGCGCCGTAAGCAGGGTGATGGGGTGACATGGTGCGGCCATCGTGGCAGCAGCGGCCGGCGGTCGCTCAACATTGCCGCACGGCGCTCCGTGGCCCGTGAGCAGCCGCCTCAGCGTTGGAGGACGAACTCCACCGCTTCTTTGCTCATCAGCGGATCGGCATGGCGATGCAGCAGTTTCCAGCCTCCGCCTTCCCATCGATAGATGTGCGTCACGCGCAAAACCATCGGTGATGGCTCGGAGGCGCCCGCCAGTTGCACGGAGCTGCGCTCGATGCTGAAGGTATAGGCCAGGTCGCCGCTTGCTCCCATCGTCACCGGCTCATACTCCAATTCTCCCCGCACGAAGCGGGCCTCCGCCCAGTCGTAGCGCTCTCCCACTTCGTCCCAGCCTCGCTCCCAGTCGCCCCAGCCACCCGCGATCGTCACATCGTTGGTGTGGGAACAGCGCGACTTCCAAAGTGCCGCATCGCCGTTCATGAACTGTTCGGTGGCCTCGTGCATCTGTTCGAAAATTTCGTCAAATGGCTCAACGATCGTTGCCGCGTTCATCGACATCCTCCTTCGCGCGTGGATCGGAACCAACCCGGTGTTGGTTCGGCCCGTGGCCCGCGCCGTGCCTGCCACGGACTCGTCGTCCATTAGCGTATGAGCGGTCGCGGGGCGGGGGAATGGCAGAAATCTCGCATTTCAGCCTGAGCGTGGCCGCGAAGAATGGACTCGAGCGAGAGGGGCATGAGCCCCTGAGTGCGATTCCTTGAAACAGCACCTCCATTGCTCCCCAATCACCCGCTCCGGCGTACTATTTGAGCGAACGGATTGCTGTCCTGCCGCCAAGGGAGTGCTGTCATGAGCGCAACGATCGAGCGTCCACCTATCAGCGGCGGCGTGGCCGCGCCGCCCGATCGGGGAGGGCTCGATCCCGAGACGTTGGCCACCCTGGAATCGATCGAGCGGCGGCTCCTCTGGCTCTCCACCCAGATCATTCACCATGCCAACAACGTCCGGCCGAACGCGGAGAAGAGCAAGGTCGGCGGCCATCAGGCCTCGTCCGCATCGGTGGCCACCATCCTCACCGCGCTCTACTTTGCCTTTCTCCGCCCCGGCGATCGCGTCTCCATCAAGCCGCACGCCTCGCCCGTCTTTCACGCCGCGCAATACCTGCTGGGCGGGCTCGATCGCTCCTACCTGACCACGCTGCGGGCCTTCGGCGGCCTGCAGGCCTACCCCTCACGCACGAAAGACCCCGATCGCGTCGATTTCTCGACCGGCTCGGTCGGCCTGGGCGCGGTGGCTCCCGTCTTTGCTGCCCAGGCTGCCCGCTACGCCAAAGAGCACTTTGGTGCGGTGTCCTCCAACCGCTTCCTGGCCCTGATCGGCGATGCCGAGCTGGACGAGGGGAACGTCTGGGAAACGGTCGCCGAAGAAGCGATTCAGGGGCTGGGCAATGTCATCTGGATTATCGATCTCAACCGGCAGAGCCTCGATCGGGTCATCCCCGGCGTGCGCGCCGCGCAGTTGAAGGCCCTCTTCGCCGCGGCCGGCTGGGGCGTGTTCGAGGCGAAATACGGATCGCGGCTGGAAGCGGCGATGCGCAACCCGGGCGGCGAGGCGTTGCGGGCACGCATCGACGAGATGAGCAACCAGGAGTATCAGGCGCTCATCCGGCTGCGGGACGCCTCGGAGCTGCGCCGCCGTCTGGCCGATGTGCCTGATCTGGCCAGCCATGAGGACATCCTCCGCGCGGTCGCCGACGTTCCCGATGACGAGCTGGCGCGCGTCGTCTCCAACCTGGCTGGGCACGATTTGCCGCGTCTATTGGAGGTCCTGGCCGAGGCCGATGCCGTCGAGAACGTGCCAGCGGTTGTCTTCGCCTACACCATCAAAGGCTTCGGGTTGCCGCTGGCCGGCGATCCGCTCAATCACTCGCTCCTGCTGACGCAAGGGCAGATGGACGAATTGCGCCCGGCCCTGGGCGCTCCCGAGGACGATATCTGGGCAGCGTTTCCGCCCGATTCGGCAGAAGGGAAATGGTGCGCCGCGCGGGGCGAGGCGCTCTTCGCGCCCGCGAGCCTGGTTGCTCCGCCTCTCTCCGTCGACGCGATCCCGGAGCGGCTGGGAGCCACCCAGCCGCCGCTGACCTCGACCCAGGAGGCGATGGGCCGGGTGCTGGTGCGGTTGGCGGAGACGCCGGAGGTGGGGGAGCGCATCGTCACCCTCTCTCCCGACGTGGCGACCTCGACTCACCTGGCCGGCTGGATCAACAAGGTCGGCGTCTTCGCGCCGGAGGTGGCGACCGACTTCGAGGCCGGGGCGCAACGCATGTTGCGCTGGCTGCCGGGCCCGGAAGGGCGTCACATCGAGCTGGGCATCTCCGAGATGAACCTCTTCATGGCCCTCGGCCAGTTCGGGCTGTCATTCGAGCTGACCGGCCAGCACCTCATTCCCATCGGCACGGTCTACGATCCGTTCGTCTGTCGCGGTCTCGATGCGCTCATCTACGGGCTCTATAGCGGCACGAAGATGATCTTCGCCGGCACCCCGGCGGGCGTTTCCCTCTCTCCGGAGGGAGGGGCGCATCAGAGCACGGTAACCCCCTCGCTTGGGATCGAGCTGCCGGGGCTCGACTTCTATGAGCCGGCCTTTGCCCGCGAGGTGGAGTGGATGCTGCTGGAAGCGTTACGGCAATGCTGCGACCGTGAAAACGGCCTGTCGACCTACTTCCGTCTCTCCACCAAGCCAGTCGATCAGACCTTGATGGACGAAGCATTCGCGCGCATTGGGGAAGACGATCTGCGGCGGCAGACGCTGCTGGGCGGCTACCGCATCGTCGATCGCCGGGTCGCCGCGCCCGATCTCCCGGCGCGCGATACGGTGCAGATCGCGGCCGGCGGCATCATGATCCAAGAGGCGATCGCCGCCGCCGGACGGCTGCACGACGAGGGCGTCGCCGCCAACGTCATCAACGTCACTAGCGCGCGCCGCCTCTATCGCACCCTGCGCGGGGCGCGGGATGATCAGCTCGCCGATGCGCGGCGCAACCTCAATCTGGAGCATCTCGCCACCCTCTTCCCGGCCGACGAGCGCCGGGCCCCGATTGTCACCGTGCAGGACGGCGCCTCGCACGGCCTCGCCTTCCTGGGCAGCGTCTACGGCGCCCCCACGGTCCCCCTTGGCGTCGACACCTGGGGCCAATCAGGCTCCCGTGCCGACCTCTACCACTACGCCGGCATCGACGCCGACCAGATCGTCAACGCCGCTATGTTGGCCCTAGAGCTGAACGAGGAGTAGGACACGGGCGGGAGCGAGGAGGCTGGCGGCCCCGAAGAAACACTTACCCCGGGCTCGTCACCCGCCACAAGGACGGGGAGTGGCTCCCAGGCAATACGCCCCAAATCTGCTCAGTTGATGCCCACGTGAGACCTGGGTACTATCTCAACTCGAATTGACCACGGAATTCCTCAGGTATCTTCCCCCGGTTTTCGGACCGGTGTAGATCCTGGGGTTTCGCTATTTGCGATCTGGTGTGATCGATCAAGAGCTTCACCCGAAACACTCGAATCTGGAAGTTCCGTCGACAGTTGCAAGGCCATTGGTGCGAGAATCGGCGAAGGTGAGGCAAGATCTAACCCCGGGATCATGGCCGTTCCCGAAGGACTGGTCAGAGGAAACCCCGGGGTATGCAAGAGCATCATTCGTCAAATAACGCTGTTTCTCAACGTTTCCCCCTTGGCTTCGATGCGCCTGGAAAGGCGAGATTTCGCATTGCGAATTTCCTTGAAAGGCAATTGCACGGCCAATATGCGTATCAATGGTGGCGGCTCAATGCTTCTGCCGTGGGTATTACCAGCGTAATCCCCGCACGAGGTCGCAGGACTACTAGCGTAGTCCTCGGACTCTCTTTTTTTGCGTCAATCTGGTCGCATGATCAAATCGCGCCCCACGTAGCCATCAGCCACGAGCGGCAACGTACTCTCGACAATTGTCCTTTGAACCTGGTTCGGCTGTGGCACTCGTCTCGCCACATATCGTCCAATGGGCGTTGTGACCAAATCAGCGAATGGCATTCCTGCCATGTTGAGCGATGTCTCCTTCAGGCTGAGGTCGATGATTTTCCTTTCGATTTCTGCTGATCTCGCATGCCCCGTGTCCCGTCGTCTTGCACCCCGAAAATAGAGAGGCGCCAAAGCATGGCGGAATGATCGCCCGGGCGGTCAGTTGAACCAGGAGTCGGAGTGTCATGCCTCCGGCTAGGCCACGACCGTCAGCGTCCCCTCCATCCCCTCTTCCCGATGCGCGCCGTCCCCGACCGGGCAGTAGACGACGTAGTCGCCGGGGGGGAGGTCAGCTTGCAAGACCGTTGAGTCGCCGGGGTCGAGGGGAGCAGGTAGCGCAAAACTGAGCCCCTGTCCTTCAATCACGAGACTGTGAGCCTCGGCCCCTTCGTTGGTCACCGCGAAGTTGACGCGGCCGGCCCGGATCTCCTCCGGCATGTCGATCAGCCACTCCAGCAGGACCAGATCGGCGACCTGCACCGGCTCGGCCGTGGGGGTTGGCTCGGGCAGAGGCTCGAGGTCCTCGGCCGGGGTCGCCGCCGCGATCAGCTCGCGCGTCTCCTCCACCGTCAGCTCCCCAGCCAGGAAGACCGAGATCCCGGTGCCACCCAGATCGTCAGGGGCCAGATAGGCGATGCCGGAGAAGCCAGAATCGTTCTGCTCCGACAGCTTCAGCACCAACGAGCCCCCCTCGCTGATCACGCCGCCAACCTCGCCACAGGCAAGGGTCACGGCGTCGTCATCCTCGTTCAGCAGGATGGAGATATTCGTTTCGCTCGCCAGCAGGGCATCCATGGCGAGCGGAATGCCGGTGTAGGAGCGCTCGGCTTCGACTGCGATACCCTGGCCCTGAGCTTCGCCTTCCGGCTTCTCCAGGGGCTCCAGCGCGGCAACGGCTTCGCCCGGATCGGTGCAGGGACCGGAGCGGACCTCGGCGGGACGGAGCGCCACGATCTGGGAGAAATCGATCGCCACTGGCGTGGCCAGAGTCGCGGCCGGCGTGCCTTCCTGGGCAAGCGTCCGCCCACCACGACCCGCGAGGAGGCTGCCGAGGAGGATGCACACGATCGTGAGGGAAATCAGCGCGCCGCGCGACGCGATCGATTGCACTCGAGCGTTGACGCCAGATTCCACCCTCATCCCTCACCTTCGCTTCGCCGATCCCAGACCGCACGGTAGCAGAGGGATTGTTCGTGGGCAACGCCAGGGCGAGTCGCTCGACGCGATCGTCGCTACAGCATGCCAGACCATCCCAGATACCAAAGCGGCCAGGGAGAACCCCTGGCCGCTCTTCAGTCAGCGTAAACCTGGTGCGCGGCCGACGCCAGAAAATCTCCGGCGCCGGACGCCTCTCGCCCCTACTCGGCCGAGGCGCTGGCCTCGATGGCCTGCTGGTCGTCGGCGGTGCGAATGGCGATCCGCTGCGGCTTGGCGCGCTCGGCCTTCGGCAGGGTGATGCGCACAATGCCATTGTCGAAGGTCGCTTCAGCCTTGGCGGCATCGACCTCGAACGGCAGCGTCACGCTGCGCCGGAACGGCCCATGCCAGAGCTCGTGGAGATACCACGTGGCGCCGCGGCCCTGATCGCTTTCGGCGGCGGTTGGCAGCTTGCCTTCCAGGTTGACCACGTTCTGGTTGATGGTAATCTCAAGATCCTGAGCGTTCATGCCCGGCACCGCGGCGATGACGATCGCCTCATCCGAGGTGGCATAGACGTCGAGGGGCAAGGAACGCACCATCGCGCCATTCCCGCTGCCCCCGCTTCGTGAGCCCCGGTTAGGAACGAAGCTCTCCTCGAGAAGCTGGTTCATGGCGTCACGCAATACGACGAAATCCGAACCGAAGGGGAATGTACTGACCATCTCCTCTTACCTCCATTGCGCGCATCATGCGCTCCGCGAGAACGTTGGACCTCCGACGGCGACCCTCCATCTACCGGCCATGCCGTCTGCTCAAAATGTACCAATCGGAAATGTTGGTGTCAAGAGAGCTAAGCGAATCGTATCAAGGTGTGAAGCGGTGCAACCGGTGGTGCAACGTTCGAAGCGACGCCCGGCATCTCGGTGCGACGGCGGCTATGGCGGGCGCGGACTTTGGGCGGCAGGCGATTCGTCCACGGCGCCAACAATTGGTCCATCCCTTGCGGCGGGATTGGTCGGAGCTCAACCGTCGTCCGCGCCGGCGTCGCTGGCCATCTCTTGCTGCAGTTTCGCCAGCAGCGTCTGGAGCGAGCCGCGCAGGATCTCGATCTCCTCGGGGCTGGTGAGCCCCGCCCAGCGCGCGACGATCCGGCGGCCAGCGGCCACGGCTACCGGCCCCACCTCTTTGCCCCGCGCCGTCAGAAAGACGAGCTGCGCTCTCCCATCGGCGGGGTCGGGGCGACGCTCGACGTATCCGGCCCGCTCAAGCTGCGCCACCGCCTGAGCGGTGGTCTGCTTGCGCACCCGGGTCAGCCTGGCGATCTCGCTGACCTGGATCCCGTCTGCTGGCACGAACGGGATGACGTTGGCATGCGCCGGCCGGATATCGGAGAAGCCAGCGTCCCGCAAATAGGCATCGACCTCTTGCGCGTAGTGCTGATGCACCAGCCGCAACAGGATCGCCAGGGGGGCATGAGCGAATCGATCATCGTCGGATGGTATAGACAGCCTCCTGTCCATATGCTATGGTGTCGATATGGACAGGATGCTGTCTATATCGACTGGCGGCCATGCGATTGCCGTAGCCATCACCCTCGCCGTGCCCGGTCAGGCGCGACGAATCGGCATTCTGCCACGGCCGGCAGGGCGTTTGTACCGGAGTCGCGCGAATCCGTGAGAAGGAGTACGTACAATGGGTGCTACCGAAGTGGCCGCGATCCCCTTTGGCCAACACCTTGGCCAGACGGCGCGCGCCGGGAATGCGCTGATGCTGCGAACGTTGGCCGCCAACTCGGCCACGTTCGAGGGGTGGGTCGTGCTGAACCTGCTCGCCACCCGCGGCCACGCAATCCCCCGCCATGCCCTGGAGCGGGAGCTGGCCGCCGCGCTGCAATCGGATATGGAAGCGGCCTCCGGGCTGGTCGATCGGCTGGAGTCGGCAGGCTTGCTCCACGCTCCCGGCCCGACCGGTGAGCGGGGCGCGCACGATATGGCCCTGACCGAAGCGGGAGGAGCCGAATACCGGCGTCTGCGCGATGCCGTCGATCGGCTGGCCTCCCAACTTCAGGACGGCGTCGATCCCGACGATCTCCAGGCAACCATCCGCGTGTTGACCCGGATGAAGGAACGCGCCGATGCGCTCCTCGCCCCCTGAAGCGGAATGTGTCGCCTGGCGTTTACGGCTTGAGCGTTTGCCCATCGAGGAGGGCGAGCGCCCGTTCCAGGGCTGCTGCGCCTTCCCTGAGCGTCTCGGTGGCTCGCGCCACGCGGTCGAAGTCGAAGCGCAGAAAGCCAGCCTGGGCCTCCTGCATCGCCAGGCGAATGGCGGCCGCGCCCTCGCGATAGGCCGCCACCGCCGGTTCCTCGATGACAGGAGCCGGAGTCTCCTCCAGCCAGAGATCCGCGGCAGCAAGCGCCGTGGTCATCCCTTCCTGCTCGGCCCGGATGCGCAGCAGGTTCCGCTCTCGCGAATCTCCC
Source organism: Thermomicrobiales bacterium (assembly GCA_038246475.1). Taxonomy (GTDB): domain Bacteria; phylum Chloroflexota; class Chloroflexia; order Thermomicrobiales; family UBA6265; genus JACCXM01. The sequence continues at coordinate 32,991 of JBBRVX010000018.1, forward strand.
ATCGCCACGAGAATTTCGGCTTTGGCGATTGCGTCTTGCACCAAGGTCTGGAACCCGGCGTGAAACGCCCGTGCCTCGCCCGGCACTGGGCTCGCGGCCAGCGGCGGACCATCACCGCCCAACGGGGCGACAACTCGAAGGCCAAGCAGAAGCGCGGCCGCGCAGATGACCACAATGCCCAGGGCCAAAACGCGTCTGGTCATGACGCGCCGATCAGGATACCGCCAGCACCCCGGTCATTCCGGCCTGCTTGTGCCCGGGGATGTTGCAGACGAACTTGTAGTTTCCGGCGGGGAGATTGACCACGACCTCGCCCGCGTCCCCCGGATCCACGTCGATGCTGATCTCGATGCCCTGTTGATTGAGCGCGAAGTTGTGGACGATGGTCCCGTCGTTCCGGAATACCAACCGCACATCGGTGTTTGCGGGAATCCTGATGCGCGTCGGCACGAAGAAAATGTCATACATATCGATTGCAAATTCCGCCGCCGGCGCTCCGGAGGCCGCCGGGGTGGCCGCTGATTCCGGACGAGCGGGTCTGTCACTCGCGGCCGGCGCGTCGCCATCCGTGGCCTCGTCCAGATCGGCATCTTCCGTCTGACCCGCCTTTTCCGGCTTCCGATCGCCTTCTTCCGGCGACCCCAGCGGGATCGTCGTCGCCCCGTCCGGAACGTTGCCGGCGGCGACCAGCTTCCAGATCGAGCCGTTGCCCCCTTCTTCTTCACCTTTGTCCTTGCGGCTGGTGACCGCCGATACATAGAGATCGCCGTTGGCATCCTGGCCGGAGCCCGTGATTTGCAACGCCGAGTCAAGCAGGTTTTCGAACTGCCAAACGCCGTCTGCGTCCCGCTGCAAGCCGCGGATCTCACCCGAGCAGTACTCGCCGCTGAAGTAGATGCCGTCGAGCTCCGGCGATTCCTGACCCCGGTAGACGCCGAAGCCGATCACCGCGCAGCCGTCGAAGCCATGCTCGTATTCGGCGACCGGCAGCACCCCGATCTGCTGGCGGGGACAGGACTCGATATCCGCCGGAAAGCAGTGCGTGGCTTCCAGGAAGTCCCAGCCGTAGTTCTGCCCAGCCGTGCTCCCCGCGGGCTGGAAGTTGATCTCTTCCCAGTTCTCCGCCCCGACGTCAGCGATGTAAACGTCGCCGGTCAACGGGTCGAAGGAAAACTGCCAGGGGTTGCGGAAACCGTAGGCCCAGATCTCCTCCTTCACCGGAGGGATCAGCTTGCGGTTCTCGGCCGCAATCTGGCGGGGATCTTTCTCCTGGCGGCGATTCTTCTTGTCGCCTTTCTTGTCCTCTCCCGTCTCGGCGGGCGGCTGGCCAGGGTAAGGATTGTCGTAGCGCCCTGGGCCCGCGAACGGATTGTCGGCCGGAATGCCATAGGGGCGGCCATCCGTGGCTCCGTCGACGTCGATGCGCAAGATCTTGCCTAGCAGCGTGAAGCGGCTCTGCGCGTTGTCGAAGGGATCGCCCTGCCAGCCGCCATCACCGGTTGCCATATAGAGATAGCCGTCGGGCCCGAAGCGGAGCGTGCCGCCATTGTGCTGCGGGTAGGGCTTGTCGATCACCAGCAACGGCCGTTCGGTCTTGGCCGCTGCTTTGTTGGGATCGTCGGGATCGACTTGAAACTCCGAAAGCGTCATCGCCCCGTTGGCAAACAGGTTATTGAAGGCCACGTAGAACAGCCCGTTCTCGGCATAGTCCGGGTGGAAGGCGAGGCCCAGCAGCCCCTGCTGTCCGGGGCGCAGCGACACCGTATCGGAGAGGTCGAGGAAGGGATCAGGCAGGAGCGTGCCATCGGCCTCGACGATGCGAATCAACCCTTCCACGCCGACGCTGAAAATGCGTCCGCTGTCGTCGGGGGGAAAGGCGATGTTGACCGGATTCGAGATGCCGGCGGCCACTTCGATGAGCTGAATTCGCGGATCTCCGGGGAGATCGCCGCCGAGATGGGCCACCCCAGCCTGATCGCCTGGCGCTACCGGCGTCGCCTCCTGAGCCCGCGCGCCATCGCTCCAGGAGAGGAGTGGGGCGAGAACAAACGTGCCGACGAGAAGAGCGGTGAGCAACCGAGCTGGGGACACGCGAAACTCCAGACGCTGAACGTCGCAGACAGCACCACAACCTCCGATGCTACCACTTGGAGATGGCGCGGTCAGTCTTCATGCCGTAACACTGACGGTGTCACATCTCAGCCGGTAGCGCTCACGGGCATTCCCGGCAAGGTCGGGAGGGGCTCGCTTTCGATCGCGCGGCAGGTGTTGCCCGCGCACGTTTTCATCATCGTAGCGCGTTCGGAGAGCGCATCCAGCAGCGCCGGGTCGGCCGTTGCCGCCAGGTTCTGGAGCTGCAGCGGATCGGCGACCAGATCGTAGAACTCTTCCTCCCCGGAGCCATAATCGACGAACGTCAAGCGCTCGGTGCGCAACGCCTCGAAGGCGGGTTGCTTGTCGCTGCGGCCCGGATTGTTCGCGAACTGCTCGACCAGAACCGCCTGCCGCCAATCCGCGGGCACGGCCTCGCCACTCAGCACCGGCCCCAGCGGCCGGCCATCGACGAAATCGGGAATCGCCGCGCCGGCCCAGGAGGCAAAGGTCGGGGCCAGATCGACCTGCGATGTCAGCGCCGCGATGGTTGCTCCCGGTGCGATGCCGGGCCCCCGCATCACCAACGGGACCATGATCGCTTCCTCGTATGGCGAGCCCTTCTCCTGCGCCACTCGGTGCTCGCCGAGGCTGTAGCCGTTGTCCGAGGTGAAGACGATATACGTGCTCTCCAGAATTCCGCTTCGCTCCAGCTCCGCCACAATCCCGGCCACCATTTCGTCGACCGCCAGCAGCGTCTGGAGCCGGGCGCGGTAGTAGCCGTCGAGCGCCGCGATCTGCGCCTCGTTCAACTCAGGCAGCAATTGCACCCATGTCGGCTTGTCGGAGACATCCGCCTCATTTAGCGCCTCCGTGCGCGGCAGCGTGGCGTCTGGGAACGCCTCCAGGTGGCGGATCGCCGGCTCGGCGGGCCCATGCGGCGCCCGCGGCGAAAGGTGGATGAAGAAGGGCTGACCCGTCGCCGCGGTTTCGCCGATAAAGGCGTTCGCTAAAGCCGCCAGAATGTCGGTCGAATGCTCCTCCTTCTCCTTCGATTTGTAGCGCACCGGCGTCCCGTTCTCATTGATCTCGAAGCGGGAGTAGCCCTCCGTCGTCACCCCTGCCCATTCGCTCCACCCGGGCGGGATATACGTGAGCGCGTCGCTCGATCCATAGCCATTGAGATACTTGCCGATCAGCGCGGTGCGATAGCCCGCATCCTGCAGCCAAGTCGCGACCGTCGACGTTTCGTTGCCGAGCGACTGGAAGAGATCGACGCCGCCGATGTCGCCCTGACCGCGCAGGATGCCGTGATTGTGCGGATATTGCCCGCGCAGAATCGACGCTCGGGCCGGGGCGCAGCCAGGGGAGGAAGCCGCGAAGTTGGTAAATGTCGCCCCGTGCTCGACCAGCAGCGACTGCACGGCCGGCATGAAAGCCAGATCGGCGACGCGCATGTCATCAGTGAGAATCAGGATGATGTTCGGCTGGCTGGCGCGCGATTGCGCCGCGGCGCTCCCGCCGCGCCCCAACCCGTTCGCGGCGGCAGCCAGCCCCACGGCGCCCTTGCCAAGCGATCCCAGCAGGGCGCGGCGGGAGACAGCCAGGTCGAGTCCACGCCGGACGTTCGTAGGAATCACGCTCACAATCTGCCGCTCCCTATCGCTCTACTCATGAGGCGAGTTCTGCCCCGGCGCGGATCACCGCCTGCCGGATGGGGAGAGGATCGCATAAACTGCCCCTGCCGCCGGAACAGCTTCACGCGCCCTCGTCGCACGAGCGCTGGAGGAGCAAAACGCGCATCTCATACGGATTCATTGGAGAAGTGCCATGACGCTTGCAGCGACGACGACCAGAGACGGTCTCATCAACCAGGGGGCCGCCTCGGACGCCTCTCTGGACGGGACGATCATCGTCGGAGTGAAGACCACCCGCATCTACTGCCTCCCCTCTTGCCGCCCGCCGCGCCGGCCGAACCCCGATAACGTCATCTTCTTCGATTCACCAGAGGAAGCCCGCGCCGCTGGACTGCGGGCCTGCAAGCTCTGCCACCCCGACGCCTTCTACGCCTCCCTTGCCGCCGGAAATGCAGCGCCAGATGACTCGTCGGCCACCGACCGTGACGCCTACATCGACTCCATCGACGACTCCCCCGGCCCATTTGCCTTCGCCGTGGACGACGATGGAGCCCTCGTCTGGCTGCAATTTCTCGATGGCGAGTATCCCCGGGCGATCGAGGATGAATTGATACGGAAAGGCTACCTCCCGGCAACTGACCTGGAGCGCACGGCGCGGGCCAGGGCGGAGCTGCTGGAATACTGCCGCGGCGCGCGCCAGACATTCACGCTGCCGTTGGCGCTCTCCGGTACCGAGTGGCAGGTCGCCGTCTGGCAGGCGCTCCTCCGCATCCCCTTTGGGGAAACCCGCACCTACGGCCAGATCGCCGCCTCGCTCGGGCGCCCCGCCGCGGCGCGGGCCATGGGCCGCGCTAACGCCACGAACCACATACCCTTGGTCGTCCCCTGTCACCGCGTCGTCGGGGCCAACGGGGCGCTCACCGGCTTCGAAGGAGGCCTGCACATCAAGGCGCGGCTGCTTGAGCATGAGGCGCGCGTGCTGGCGGGATGAGGTGATGGGGTCATGGGTCGAGAGATCCGTACGCGGGAGCCCGACGTTCCCCCTATCCCCCTATCCCCCTATCCCCCTATCCCCCTATCCCCCTATCCCCCTATCCCCCATCACCCTTCCTACCCTCTACCAACCGCCAAGCCACAATGGCGCCCAGCATCGCCATTACCGCGCCGATGATCATCGCCAGCCGGAACCCGGCCACGAACGAAGCATCGATCGCCGCATCGATCGCGCCGGCAGTGGCGGGATCAGTGCCGGGCGGGGGTTGGGCGGCGGCCAGATCAGATCGCTGGGCGGCCACGGCTGCCCTGGTCTCTGATGATAGGTTCGGCACGGCGTCGAGCTGGCTATCCAGCTCCCGGCTAAAGATGGACGTGACGAGCACGCCGAAGATGGCGATTGCCAGCAGACCCGCCGAGCGCGCCACGGCGTTGTTGATCCCCGAGGCGGTTCCCGCCTGCTGCTCGGAGACCGCGCCGAGGACCGCCGTCGTCAGCGGCGGCACCGTGATCGCCATGCCGATGCCGAGCACGACCGAGGCGGGGAAGAAGGTCGCCCAGTAGCTTCCCCCGACGCCAGGGAGCGTGAAGAGGAGAAAGGCGATCGCCACGATCCCCGGTCCAACCGTGAGCGGCAGCTTTGCGCCGTAGCGGCCGATCAGGCCGCCTGTCCAGCGCGAGAGGGTGAAGATGATCAGGATCGCCGGCAGCAGCGCCGCCCCGGCCGCGGTCGGCGCGTAGCCTTGGACCTGGATCAAGTTGAACGGCAGCCAGAAGAGTGCCCCGCCGAAGGCGCCATAGAGCAGCAGCGTCAGCAGATTCGCCCCGGCAAAGGTCCGCGAGCGGAACATCGTCAGCGGCAGCATCGGCGAGGCGATGCGCGCTTCGGCAACGACGAAGGCAACCAGCGCGCCGGCGCCAACGACGAGGCTGGCGACGACCAGCGAATCGCCCCATCCCCGCACCGGCGCCTCGATGAGTCCGAAAACCAGGGTACCTAACCCTACCGTCGCTAGTGCCGCGCCAATCAGATCGAGACGCCCGGCATCTTCGTCCCGGCTTTCGGGAACCGCGCGCAGGCTGACGGCAACGACAACCATGGCCAGCGGCAGATTGATGGCAAAGACCCAGCGCCAGGAGGCGTTCTCCACGAGCCAGCCGCCGAGCACCGGCCCAAAGGCGGCGGTGATGGCGGTGAAGCCGGACCAGGTGCCGATCGCCCGGCCTCGTTCCGTTTTGTCGGTGAAGGCGGCGCTGATGATGGCCAAGCTGGCGGGGGTGAGGAGCGCCGCCGCCACCCCCTGCGCCGCCCGCGCCACGATCAGCATCTCGACGCTCTGCGCCAGCCCGCACCAGGCCGAGGTCGCGGCGAACAGGACCGTGCCGATGAGAAAGATTCGCTTGCGGCCGAAGCGATCGCCCAGCACGCCGCCGAGGAGGATCAGCGCGGCGAGGAAGAGCGCGTAGCTTTCCACCACCCACTGCGCTTGGGCGGCGGTGGCGCCCAGCTCACGTTGTAGCGTCGGCAGCGCCACATTGACCGCCGAGCTGTCGATAAAGACCATGCTGGAGGCCAGAATCGTCGCCACCAGCACCGCGCGCCCCACGTTCTCCGGGCATGGTGTCGGACTGTATGGCTCCTTGTGGGCGATGACCTGTTCGTCGCAGGGCGGCTTGATGATCGTAACCATCGGCGGCGTGCTTTCTGGTTCAGGGCGGGTGACTCGAACGTGGAGGAGGTCAGAAGAATGCTCGATGCGAGCGACGAGTATCCTCTCTCAATGCGTCGTTGCGTGGCAGCAATGCTACCCGGCGAGTGTAGGCCGCGTATCCGCCAGGTGAACACTTCGCCTTCTGATGCATCGCCTGGCTCAGCATCAGCACATGCGAAATCGCCTGGTCATCCGGAGGTGAGGTCGTGACCCAGCATGGATCGGAATTGGCGGTCGTGCGATCCTGGCACGAGGCGCTCAACAAAGGGGATTTCGATGGCCTGATCACGTTGCTTCATGACGATGTCGAGTTCAGCGGACCGCGCGGATCGGGGCATGGCGCGCCGATGGTCCGCGATTGGGCGCAACGCGCCGGCATCACCCTGGAACCCATGCGTTGGTTCCAGCGAGATGAAGATCTGGTCGTCGCTCAGCAAGCTCGCTGGCGCGATCCCGAAACCGGCGCGCTGGGCAGCCCGCTCGAAGCGGCGTCCACCTTTCATGTGCGCGACGGTCTGGTGCAGCGGTTGGTGCGCTACGACACGTTGCAGGAAGCGCTCACTGCCCTCGACATGGACGATTCGAGCGAAGTGCAACCTGTCGTGGCAGCTCCCTCAACCTGCCGACTGGGCGAAGCAACCGCCCTGTCGCCCGCGTTCGCCGTTGAAGAGCTTCCCTACGCTGGCAACTCTCACGAGCTCGAAGGCTATCTGCATGCAGGGGCAGGAGCGTCGGTGATCCTCTTTAACGGCCCTCCCGGCAGCGGTCCCAAGCTACACCACCACCCCTACGCGGAAATCTTCATCGTGCAGGAGGGGAAGGCCGCCTTCACCGTCGGCGACGCCACCTTCGAGATGACCGCCGGCCAGATCGCGGTCGCCCCGGAGAACGTCCCCCACAAATTCGTCAACAGCGGCGACGGTCCCCTCCGTCAAATCGACATCCAC